>JANNXF010000425.1:0-2438 GCA_031409395.1 Polaromonas sp. | reverse complement strand
GCGCGCGCGGCCTGGCGGCCCTCGCGAATCGCCCAGACGACCAAAGACTGCCCGCGCCGGATATCACCGGCGGCAAACACCTTGGGTACGTTGGTGGCGTAGCCGCCGATGAAGTCGGTCCCGGCTCTGGCGTTGCCGCGGTTGTCTTTTTCGACGCCAAACGATTCCAGAACCGAGGCAACAGGGGATACAAAACCCATGGCCAGCAGCACCAGGTCGGCCTTGAGGGTCTGCTCGGAGCCTGGCACTTCCACCATCTTGCCGCCCACCCACTCGACGCGCACCGTTTTCAGTCCGGTGACCTTGCCCTTTTCACCCATCAGTTCCTTGGTGGAGATGGCGAACTCGCGCTCGCACCCCTCAAGGTGGCTGGAACTGGTGCGCAGCTTGACCGGCCAGTAGGGCCAGGTCATGGGGCGGTTTTCTTCTTCGGGGGGCTGGGGCATCAGTTCAAACTGGGTCACGCTGACCGCGCCGTGGCGGTTGCTGGTGCCAACACAGTCAGAGCCGGTGTCGCCGCCGCCAATCACGATGACATGCTTGCCGTCAGCACGCAGTTGGCCCTTCACCTTGTCGCCCGCGTTGATCTTGTTTTGCTGGGGTAAAAACTCCATCGCAAAATGCACGCCCTCCAGCTCGCGGCCAGGTACGGGCAGGTCGCGCGACTGCTCGGCACCACCGGTCAGCATCACAGCGTCAAAATCTTTTTGCAGTTGTGCTGGCGTGATGGTTTCCTTGGCCCAGTTGGTGACTTTGGAGTCTTTGGGCAAGTTGCCAATCAGCACGCCGCAGCGAAAGGTCACGCCCTCGGCCTGCATCTGCTCGACGCGGCGGTCAATGTGGATTTTCTCCATCTTGAAGTCGGGAATGCCGTAGCGCAGCAAGCCGCCGACGCGATCGTTTTTCTCGAACAGCGTCACGTCGTGGCCGGCGCGCGCCAGTTGCTGCGCTGCCGCCATGCCCGCCGGGCCGGAGCCGACGATGGCCACCTTTTTGCCGGTTTTGTGCTTGGGCAGCAAGGGCTTGACCCAGCCTTCGGACCAGGCGCGGTCGATGATGGCGTGCTCGATCGACTTGATGCCCACGGCATCGTCATTCACATTGAGCGTGCAGGCGGCTTCGCACGGCGCGGGGCAAATGCGGCCGGTGAATTCAGGGAAATTATTGGTGCTGTGCAGCGTGTCAATCGCGTTTTTCCAGTCGGCACGAAACACCATGTCGTTGAAGTCAGGAATGATGTTGTTGACCGGACAGCCGCTGTTGCAAAACGGCGTGCCGCAGTCCATGCAGCGGGCCGCCTGCTTGCTGGCCTGAGCGTCGTCCAGCCCAATGACAAATTCCTGGTAATTTTTCAGGCGCTCGGGGACGGGCTTGTAGCCCTCTTCGATGCGCCCGTATTCCATGAAGCCAGTGATTTTTCCCATGATCAAGTCCTGTCGATTCTGTTGTGGATGCAAGTGCTCGTGCAAGCTGCCTTATTTGGCAGCGACGGCTTCTTCCCGATTGGTCGCAACCTGTGCGCTGGTCGTTTCCGTCGCCGCTTCGAGTCGGCGCTCCTTGCGTTCAATCAACGCCCGCTTGTACTCGTTGGGGAATACTTTCACAAACTTCAGGCGGGATTCACTCCAGGTGTCGAGCAACTCGCGGGCACGCTTGCTGCCAGTCCAGCGGTTGTGGTCCTGCAGCAGCCGCTTGAGCAGCGCTTCGTCGCTTTCGCCAGCATGCCAGTCGGCCTTGTCATGGCTGTGCTGGTCGCCCGTGGTGACCACCTTGTCCATGGACACCATGGACGTATTGCAGCGCGTCGCAAACTGGCCGTCCTCGTCGTAGACATAGGCCACGCCACCGCTCATGCCGGCGGCAAAGTTGCGGCCGGTCTTGCCCAGCACCACCACCGTGCCACCCGTCATGTACTCACAGCCATGGTCGCCCGTGCCTTCGACGACAGCCGTCGCACCCGACAGGCGCACCGCAAAACGCTCACCGGCCACGCCGCTGAAGAAGGCTTCGCCAGTGGTGGCGCCGTAGAGCACGGTGTTGCCGACGATGGTGTTCTTATGCGACTCACCGCGGAAATCGATGCTCGGGCGCACCACGATGCGGCCGCCGCTCAGGCCCTTGCCGGTGTAGTCGTTGGCGTCGCCAATCAAATACATGGTGATGCCCTTGGCCAAAAATGCGCCAAACGACTGGCCGCCGGTGCCTTCAAGCTGGATGCGCAGGGTGTCGTCGGGCAGCCCTTCGGGGCGCAGGCGTGTCAGCTCGCCCGACAGCATGGCGCCAACCGTGCGGTTAACGTTGCGCGCCACCTCGATGAACTGGACCTTCTCGCCTTTTTCCAGGGCGGCTTTTGATTTTTCAATCAGCCGCACATCCAGCGCTTTTTCAAGTGCGTGGTCCTGGTTCATCACATGCAGGCGCGGCACATCGGCCGGCAC
>JANNXF010000424.1:0-5631 GCA_031409395.1 Polaromonas sp. | reverse complement strand
CGCCCTCGCCGAAGTCAAGGGCCAGCTGGTGCAACGCGAAAAAATGGCCGCCCTGGGCACCTTGTCGGCGGGCCTGCTGCACGAAGTGAACAACCCGGTGAACTACAGCCTGATGGCCATCAACATGGCGCTGACCGACCCGGTTACCAGCCAGAGCGCCGACCTCAAGGAAAGCCTGACCGACGCCCGCGAGGGTATGCAGCGCATCCAGAGCATCGTGTCCGACCTCAAGACCTTTGCCTACCAAAAGCCGGGTGTCGACAGCGAACGCGTGTTCCTGCTCGAAAAAGCCATTCAGTCGGCCGTGCGCCTGACCAGCTTTGAGCTCAAGAACGTCAAGATAGACCTGGCCCTGCCGCAGGACACCCATGTCATGGGCGATGAGCCGGCCATCATTGGCGTGCTGATCAACCTGCTGAGCAATGCCGCGCTGGCCCTCACCAGTTCGGCGCGCGAACAGCCGCAGATTGTGTTGCGCGGCGAACACCGTGGCGGACGGCTGTGGCTTTTTGTGCGCGACAACGGCACCGGCATTGCCCCCGAGAATATTGGCCGCGTGCTGGAACCGTTTTTCACCACCCGCGATGTCGGTGCCGGTCTGGGGCTGGGCCTGAGCGTGAGCTACGGCATCATCCAGCGCCACGGCGGCACGCTGGCGGTCAGCAGCGAGTTCGGTGCCTGGACCGAGTTTTCCCTTGACCTGGCCGTGCCCCAGTCCTGAACGATGACGCCCGCCATGCCCTTTTCCCCTTGCCCGCAAGAGGCCTGCACCATCCTGTTTGTGGACGACGAAGCCCAGACCTGCAAGTGGTTCGCCCGCCTGTTTTCAGACGAGTTCAGCATCGTGACGGCGGGGGGCGCTGACGAAGCATTGCAAATCCTGGAAAGCCGCAGCGCCGAGATTGCCGTGCTGGTGACTGACTTTCGCATGCCGGGCCGCAACGGTCTGGCCCTGTTGCAGGCGGTCCAGGCGGGACACCGGCATGTGGTGCGTTTGCTGGCGACCGCCTATGCCGAAAAAGACGTGGCGGTGGCCGCCATCAACCAGGGCCGGGTCCAGTGCATTCTGGAAAAACCCTTTGAAGAAGTCGTGGTGCGCGCGGCGCTTCGCGAAGCCCTGGACACCTACCGCCAGCGCGAACGCGCGCATTGGCTGGCCGAAGGCCGGGCCGCTGCGATGCGCGAGACCCTGGGCTTTCTGGCGCACGAGCTCAACACGCCGCTGGCCACCGTGCTGGGCTATACCGAGGCGCTCAAGGAGCGCTACCAGACCCCCGCGCCCGACGCACCCGTGGGCCTGGCGCTGATTGCCGAAAAACGGGTCGGCGACACCATCACCATGATCGAGGCGGCCGAACGCCGCACGCTGTACGCGATGTCGCTGGTGGCCACCTTTGTGCAGTCGGCGCGCGACGCCTATCCCGGTGCCACGTCAGCACCGCTGCCGGCCAGCAGCCTGGTCAGCGCGCTGCTCCATGAATACCCCTTTGAGGGCGACGAGCGGGCCTGGGTGAGTTGCGATGTCGCTGCCGATTTCGAGCTGCCCGCGCAGCGCGACCTGCTCTACCTGGTGCTGTGCACCCTGACCAAAAACGCCTTGCTGGCATTGCGTGGCCGCCCCCAGCCACGCTTGCACATTGCGCTGGCGCGCAGCGCCAATGGCCGGGCTGGCGAGGCGGCATCTGAAATACGTTTTACCGACAACGGGCCGGGCATAGAGCCCGGCATTCTTGCGCGACTGACGCACGAACCCGTCACGACCCGCGCCGCACAAGGCGGCAGCGGCATGGGGCTGCTGTTTTGCCGGCGCGTCGTGCAGTCCATGGGGGGGCTGATCGAGGTTCACTCCGAACTGGGGCACGGCGCCACCGTCACACTGCTATTTCAATCCGAGGCAAACCTGGAAAGGGTTCAACCATGACACCAGACAAGATTCTTTTTGTGGACGACGAGCCGATGGCGCTCAAGTATTTCGAGCGCCTGGTCAGCCCGCTGGCACCGGTCATCACCGCATCGTCGGTGGAGCAGGGCAAGGCTATCTTGCGCGAACGGGGCGGCGAGGTGGCGGTGCTGGTGTCAGACCAGCGCATGCCCGGCGCGCACGGCAACGAGCTGCTGCGCTTTGCCCGCGAATTTCACCCCTCCATCGTGCGCATGCTGACCACCGCCTATTCCGAACTGGGCGAGGCCATCGAGGCCATCAACAGCGGCGAAATCTACCGTTACATCACCAAGCCGTGGGAGCTGGGCAGCCTGCACGCCGACCTGCGAAACGCACTGGAGCTGGCCGAGCTGCGCAGCCAGCGCGACCACCTGGTGAGCGAAAAGCTGCATGTGCAGCAGCAGCAGCTGCTGGGCAGCCGCATGGCCACGCTCACCCTGTTGGGCGCCGGTTGCTCGCAGGGTGACAGCGCCGCGGCCCTGCACCGCTTCGCCCGGACCGCGCTCACCGTGGGCTGCAGCGCGCCCGTGGCGTCGTGGCACCAGTGGGACTACGCCGGAATCTTGCAGGCCGAGGCCAAGCGCGGCATTGCCATCGGCCAGGGCCTGAAGCAGTGGATGACCGGCTTTGGCAACGACCGCTCGCCCGAGCACGCCTTTGCCATCCTGGCCCACGCGCTGGGTGTCCAGGCGCAGGGCGCCCGTGTCACGCTGGCGTCGACCGCACCGCTGACGGCCTTGCTGGCGGGCGGGCCCGGCCAGTTGCCGGCGGCGGCCGAAACCGCCTGGCTCGCCTGGCTGCTGTGGTGGAACGCGCCGGTTCAGTTGCAGGCCAGCGAAGGCGGCTGGACCGTGCAAGCCCAGGGCGCAGAGCCTGCCCCGCCAGCCGACTGGCTGGAGCGCAGCATCGAAGAGCTGGCCGGGCTTTAAGGCCGGGGCCGCTGCACTATCCGCGCAGCGCTTGGCTGGCGCTGTGCTGCCTGGCCCTGAATTTCTGCAAATTGGCCGCTGCCTGCGCCCGCACCTTGCGGCGTAAAAACGGTGTCCAGCCCAGCAACACGCCGGGCAGGCCCAGCGCCTGGCGCGACCAGGCCCAAAAATCAAAACGGTCGCGGTGGCGGGTGATCAGGCCCTGCGCATTGAAGGCAAACACGCCGTCAATGCGGTTGTGCACCATGCGGCCGGTGGCGCTGAAACGGTAGTGGGCCTCCCAGTGCGCCTTGCCTGATGCCGCGTCGGCCTCAATGCCGGTGTAAGTCAGCTTCCACACGTCCAGGCCCTTGGCGCGGGTGGCCTCGCACAGCATGCACCACATGCCCATCACCGCGTCCTTGCCCCGCAGCGAAAACGCCTCGTCGTCAAACTGCACCTCCGGCGCGTAGCAGGCCGCCATGGCGTCGGTGTCCAGGCGGGCAAAGGCCGTGTAGAAATTCTCTAGCGTGGTCTGGTGGGGGTGCATGGGAACTCCTGGGTTGGAATGACTGCCGACTCTGCGCACTCTACACCGGCAGCAAGCCCTGCCGGGTCGCCCAGGCGCTAGGAGGTTTTTTAGTGCGACGGGCTGGCAGAACGGGTGCAGGGAAGGCCATGAGTTGCTATATTTTTAATAGCTGCTTGCGCCCGTATTGATTGGGCAAACGGTGTGTTTTGTTAAAATTTATCAGGGGAAGAACTATCGCTTGGCACGCCCGCAGACCTGAATACGTCAAAGATGACGTCCGGCTCAATCAATTTATGTACGCCATGCTTTTGCGTAGCTATTAAAGCTTCAATTGAAGTCATGTAAGCTACAATTGAAGCAATAAATGCCACACATGCTGACTGATCTTCTCTTTGGAAGCTACCGCAAAAAGGTGCTGAGCCAGCTGCTGCTCCACCCCGAGGCGGACTACCACGTACGTGAGCTGGCGCGGCTTACTGGCACGGCGGCTGGCACCCTGCACAAAGAGCTGGCCCGGCTTGCAGCCGCCGGGCTGTTGCTGCGTAAGGTGCAGGGCAACCAGGTTCGCTACCAGGCCAATCAGCAATGCCCGGTCTTCCCGGAGCTTGCTGGCTTGCTGCGCAAAACCACGGGCGCAGCCGAAATTTTGACCAACGCCTTGATGCCCTTGAAGCCTGATGTGGCCTTGCTGTTCGGCTCCATGGCCAGCGGGAGCGAGACAGCCAGCAGTGACGCCGATGTACTGGTCATTACCGAAGCAGGCTTTGCCGATGTCGTGCGGGCTGCCTACCCAGCGCAAGCCGCGCTGGGCCGCGAAGTCAACCCCGTTGTGTACAGCATCCCAGAATTCAAGCGACGTATTCAAGCGCAAGACCCCTTCATGGCCGATCTGCTCGCCAAACCCAAGATTTTTTTGATCGGGACTGAACATGACCTTAGCCAACTTGCTGGCCATACAGCGGCTGCTGGCGTTTAGCGCCACGCCGCAGGGTGTGCAGCGTTTGCTGGCCGCGGCCACGCGCAACCTGCTTGACGCGCAGTTAAAGCAACTCAGCGCAGAAAACCGCTTTGACGCCGCCTACAAATGCCTCATGCAATGCGCCATGCTGGGCCTGTGGGCGCGCGGCTACCGCACATCCACCAGCCAGCCCGGCCACCACCAAACTGCCTTGCAGGCGCTGCCCCTCACCATGGGCCTGCCCAACGACATCATCATCGTGCTGGACGCCCTGCGCAAGCAACGCAACCTGAATGACTACGAAGGCGACCCGGTGAGTGACGGCGTGGTCAGCGAATGCCTGGCGCAGGCTGCCAGCCTGCTGGCACACACCAGAGAGTTTCTACAAACCCAATTCCCCGCTCTGCTGGTGCAAACCACCAACAACTAAACACCAGGCTCGATTCCGAAAAAACGCCGGGCATTGGACCGGCGTCGCCGTATTGGGCTTGATCATCAAGGCTGGCTCAAGCCAGTCCGGTACGCGCCTACAACAAGCCCAGCAGCCGCTGTAAAGCGTGCTGCACGGTCGCCCGCCGCACCGCCGCGCGGTCGCCGTCGAAGTGGCGCACTTCGCTGGTGACGCCGGCCGGTGTGGCCCAGCCAAACCAGACCATGCCGACCGGCTTTTCCGCGCTGCCGCCTGCCGGGCCGGCCACGCCGGTGACGGCCACGCTGACCTGTGCATGCGAATGGGTGATTGCGCCGGCCGCCATGGCGCGGGCGACGGCTTCGCTGACGGCGCCGTGCTGTGCGATCAGGGCCGCATCAACGCCCAGCAGTTCGGTTTTGGCGGCGTTGGAATAGCTGACAAAACCGCGTTCAAACCAGGTGCTGGAACCGGCCAGGTCGGTGCAGGCGGCGGCAATCATGCCGCCGGTGCAGCTTTCGGCGGTGGCCATCATCCAGCTTTTCTTCTGAAGTAAATCAGCCAATTGCCCAATCAACACGGGCGCAGGCAGCTCTGAATTTGATAGCGCTTCGGGTGTCATGGCGAGCTTCAGACAAAGCGCCAGACGGCAATCACCAGCAGCGTGCAGCCCGCAGCCACCAGGTCGTCGGCCATGATGCCCAGGCCCGCCAGCGCCCACGGGTGGCGGGTGGTTTCCGGGTTGATGCCGTGCGACAGGCGGTCTACCCAGCCGACCGGGCCGGGTTTGACGGCGTCAAAAAAACGGAACAGGGCAAACGCCAGCACCTGGCCCCACAGGCCGGTGGGCATGACCAGCCACAGCACCAGCCAGAAGGCCAC
>JANNXF010000423.1:0-2119 GCA_031409395.1 Polaromonas sp. | reverse complement strand
TTCACCCCGCATGCATCCTGAGGAGGACAAACACCATGAATTTCGGTCAAGCCATTTCTGCCTGCCTGGGCAAGTACGCCACCTTTGCCGGCCGCGCCTCGCGCTCCGAATTCTGGTGGTTCTTTTTGTTCCAGGTGCTGGTGTCCATCGCCGTCGCCGCCTTGCTGGGCGAAAAGGCCAGCAGTCTGGCCGGCCTGGCGCTGCTGTTGCCCAGCTTGGCCGTGGCGACACGCCGCCTTCATGACATTGGCAAAAGCGGCTGGTGGCAGTTGCTGGGCCTTACGGGCATTGGTTTTCTGGTGCTGCTTTACTGGTGGGTGCAGCCCACGGCTGATGGCGGCAACGAGTACGACGCTGCTTGAGTTGGTGATCTGATCAAACCTCGGACGCTGAACATGAAACGGCAAGGCGGCTTTTACCCATCCCTGCGGCTGTGGGCCCTTGCCTTGACGTGCCTTGTGTCCGGGGTTGCTGCACAGGCCAATGACAAGGCCGTCAGCTTGAGTTGGGCCGATTTGCGGCCACCCGCCGCAGAAGCGCACAACCCGTTTGCAAACCTCTCGCCCGAGCAAACCGACACCCTCGGCGAGATCGTCCTCAGCCACTGGCTGGCCTCGCGTGCCTTTACGCCGGGCGACGAAGGCGTACGCCGGCGCGAAGTGCTGAGCGCCAGACTGGCCGCTGACGGACTCAATGTCGAATCCTTGCTGGCGCAGCGGCAGGCGCTGATGGACCAGCGCCGCAGCAACGCAGAAACACCAGTGACCGGCCTCGACGGCCAGCGGGTGCAACTGGGGGGTTATCTGGTGCCGGTTTCGGTTTCGGTTTCTGCCAGCGGCCAGCGCGTGACCGACTACCTCCTGGTGCCGTGGGCAGGCGCCTGCAGCCACACTCCGCCGCCGCCCACGAACCAGATTGTGCGTCTGCGCGTCGCCGCGCCAGGGCTGCAGATGCCGCAGTCGCTGAACACCCCTGTCATGGTGACGGGAACGCTGCGCATTGCGCCGCAGGAACAAAGCCTGTTTCTGGCCGACGGGCAAGTCAGTGTGCGTTCTGCCTATGCGATGGACGCAGCGGAGCTGGCTCAATAAAAAACCCCGCAAGGTTTGCACCGTGCGGGGTTCGTTGTGAGGACTCAGGCGTTGCCGCCTGAAGGCTCATGGGGACATTACATGTCCATGCCGCCCATGCCGCCCATACCACCCATGCCGCCACCACCCATGCCGCCGCCAGCAGCGTCGTCTTTGGGGGCTTCAGCAATCATGCACTCGGTGGTCAGCATCAGGCTGGCCACAGACGCTGCGTTTTGCAGTGCGGTGCGGGTCACTTTCGTGGGGTCCAGAATGCCCATTTCGATCATGTCGCCGTAGGTTTCGTTGGCTGCGTTGTAGCCGTAGTTGCCTTTGCCAGCCATCACAGCGGCCACAACCACAGAGGCTTCGCCGCCGCCGTTGAAGACGATTTCGCGCAGGGGCGCTTCAATCGCTTTGAGCACCAGCTTGATGCCAGCTTCCTGGTCAGCGTTGTCGCCTTTGATGACGCCAGCGGTTTGCTTGGCGCGCAGCAGGGCCACGCCGCCACCAGCCACGATGCCTTCTTCCACAGCAGCGCGGGTTGCGTGCAGGGCGTCTTCAACGCGGGCTTTTTTCTCTTTCATTTCGACTTCGGTGGCAGCGCCCACCTTGATCACGGCAACACCGCCGGCCAGCTTGGCCACGCGCTCTTGCAGTTTTTCGCGGTCGTAGTCGCTGGTCGCTTCTTCGATCTGAACACGCACTTGCTTGACACGTGCTTCGATGTCGGCAGCAGCACCTGCACCGTCGATGATGATGGTGTTTTCTTTGCCCACTTCGATGCGCTTGGCGGTGCCGAGGTCGGCCAGCGTCACTTTTTCGAGCGACATGCCAACTTCTTCAGCAATGACCTTGCCGCCGGTCAGGCAGGCGATGTCTTCCAGCATGGCTTTGCGGCGGTCGCCGAAGCCTGGCGCCTTGACAGCGACCACTTTCAGGATGCCGCGCAGGGTGTTGACCACCAGCGTAGCCAGCGCTTCGCCATCAACTTCTTCAGCGATGATCAGCAGCGGACGGCCAGCTTTGGCGACTTGTTCCAGCGTCGG
>JANNXF010000422.1:0-2073 GCA_031409395.1 Polaromonas sp. | reverse complement strand
CCCCCGACTCAAACAAGGCCAGCGGCTTGCCACCCGGGCCGTTGGGGTCAAGAATCGCCGGGATTTTATTGTTCGGGCTGAGCGATATGAATTCGGGTGTCAGCTGGTCGTTTTTGCCAAAGTCCACCAGGTGCGGCTCATAGGGCAGGCCGGTTTCTTCCAGCATGATGGACACCTTGACGCCATTGGGCGTGGGCAGCGAATAAAGCGGGAGGCGGTCTGGCTGCTGCGCGGGCCATTTTTGGGTGATGGGGAATGCGGTGAGTGCGGTCATGACGGATTTCCTGTGGGTGTTGCAGGGCTTGATTTTGGATCACATCCGTACGCAAGCAGACCGTGTTCATCTCTGGCGAGGCGTCTGCCGAAGGGGCCGATTCAGGCACGGCAAGTGCTATGAAATAAATAGCTGCTTGCGCCCGTGTTGATTGGGCCTGGTGCCTTTTTTAATAGGGTAAAGCGCTGCAAAAGCTGCTTGGCAACGTATTCTGCAGCGCATTCTGCAGCAGACCCCGAAGCGCCTAGTGCGTCACCTTGCCGCGCATGGATGCCGGGTGGCCGGGCAGCGCCAGGGACTTGCCGGTGTTCACCAGCTGGTCGCCGTCTACCCGCAAGATGGTGATGTCCTGGTCAATGAAGTTGCCGACATACAGGTAGCGGCCGTCCTGGCTGAAGACAGCGCCTTCGGGCAGGCCGCGTACATCGACCTCGTTGCCGCGGGTGACTTTCTTGCCGTCAATCTTCAGGGCAACCACAGAGGCATTGCGGTTGTAAAACGGTGCGGTGGGCGCCGAGTTGCTGCCCTTGAGCAGCACTGCCACCGCCAGCTTGCCGGTGGGGCTGATGGCCAGGCCTTCGGGCGCGTCGCCCACCACCACTTTGTCTATCACCCGGGGCGGGCTGGCTTCCAGGTCAATCACACTGACGGTGTCAACGTGGCCGTCGGCCGCGCCAGAGTTACCGTTGTCGGCAGTCAGGGCCAGTTTGCCGTCAGGGGTGACGTCGACGTTGTACGGCCACAGCCCGGCGGGCACGTCCTGCTTGTTGTAGGTCACCTTTTCGCCGTTGACGTCCAGAAACGCAATTTTGTGGCCTGGAAACTTGGCCGCCAGTGCGCGCTTGCCGTCTGGCGTGAAGCGCACATGAGCAACCGATTCACCAATCACCACGGTGTCAATCAGCTCGACTTTTTTGCCGGTGATGCGCAGCACGCTGACCGAGTTGTCGGCCCGGTTGGCGATCAGCGCCAGGTTGCCGGCGCGGTTGATCGACAGGCCCGACGGCTGCTTTCCCACCAGCACGGTGTCTATCAGTTTGGGTGGTGTGGTGGTCAGGTCAATCACCCAGAGGCGGTTGTCGGGCACCTGTTTGAAGACGCCGTTTTCTTCGACCACATTGAGCGAGTTCGCCACGATGGCCAGGGTTTCGTCAGGGGTGATGGCCAGGTTGACGGGGGGCCCGGCAATCGTGTTGGGCAGCGCCAGGTTGGTGATGATCTTGGGGGCCAGCGGGTCGGTGCCAATATCGATGATGGACACGGTGTCTCGGCCGGGGGCGCTGAGCACCACTTTGCCCGTGGCGTCCCACGACTGTTTCTCGTCGTTGGCCACAATCATCAATTCGCGCTTGCCCGCGCTGCCCGAAGGCGGCATGTTGCCGCAGGCTGAAAGCACCAGTGCGCTGACCGTTGCGAGGAGGGAAATGCGGAAAGTCATGGGGTGGCCTTTCAGGTTGAAAAGTTGTTTGTCTGGCCAGATCAAAGGCCAATCTGCCCATGGTAAGCACCGAAGCGCCACCCTGCCTAGAGGGTGTTCCTTGAGGGCCCATCGGGTGCCGGCCACCCGGCAGGCTTAAACCAGTCTTATACCGGGCTCAAATCGGGCTCAAACCGGGCTCACATGGACGTCAACTTGCGCAACTGGGCCCGCAGGTTGTCCATTTCGTCCATCAGCTCCAGCGCCAGCGCCGCACCGGCCAGGTGCACGCCCAGGTCGCCCTGCAGCCGCAGCGCCACACGGGCGCGGTGCAGGTGGACGCCGGTAAAGCGCCAGACCTCGGGAGAATGAACCGACGAAG
>JANNXF010000421.1:0-3261 GCA_031409395.1 Polaromonas sp. | reverse complement strand
TCCTGGGCGGTGGCGGTTTTGTGTCGCGGCTGTCCAGCGAGGTGCGTGAAAAGCGCGGACTGACCTACGGCGTGTCCAGCTATTTCGCACCCGGCCTGCATGCCGGCAGTTTTACCGTCGGCCTGCAAACCCGCCCCGACCAGACTGACCAGGCCGTGGCGCTGGTGCGCCAGGTGGTCAAGGATTTTGTCGCCAACGGTCCGACCGAGGCCGAACTGCAGGCCGCCAAAGACAACCTGATTGGCGGCTTTGCGCTGCGCATTGACAGCAACCGCAAACTGCTCGACAACCTGGCCGGCATCGCCTGGAACCAGCTGCCGCTGGACTACCTGGACAGCTGGACGCAGCAGGTCGAGAAGGTCACGGTGGCCGACATCAAGGCCGCGTTTGCGCGCAAACTGCAACCCGAAAAAATGGTGACTGTTATTCTCGGGGCCGCACCATGACCAAGCCATGAAATACACCCCTATCAAACCCGCCGAAGAAACGTCCAGCCGGGCCCCTGTCAAAAAGCAGAAAGGCAACCCCCGCGCCGCTGCCGCACACGCCCGGGCCCACGCCAAACTGCCCGGCGAAATCCGCATCATTGGCGGGCTGTACAAGCGCACCAAACTGCCCGTGCCCAACAAGCCCGGCCTGCGCCCCACGCCAGACCGCGTACGCGAAACCCTGTTCAACTGGCTCGGCCAGGACCTGACGGGCTGGCGCTGCGCCGACGTGTTTGCCGGCACCGGTGCCCTGGGGTTTGAGGCCGCCTCACGCGGCGCCACCGAGGTGGTGGTGTGTGAACAAGACCCCGCACTCGCACTGCAGCTCAAAGCCTTGCAAACCCGCCTGGGCGCCAGCATGGTACGGGTCGAGCGCGGCGACGGCGTCAGCCTGCTCAGGCGCCTGGTGCCTGGCAGCCTGCAGCTGGTGCTGCTGGACCCGCCGTTTGAGTCCAACCTGTTTGAACCCGCCCTGAAAGCCGCCGCCCTGGCCGTCAGCCCCACCGGCCTGGTCTACCTGGAGGCGCCCAAAGCCTGGGGCAACGACGAACTGCTGCCGCTGGGCCTGCAGTTGCAAAAAAGCGGCAAGGCCGGCGCGGTGCATTACCACTTGCTGACCCCGGCAGCGGGCGGCGCATAATTCTGCAATGACCTTGGCCAGCCACCCGTCCTCATCCAGAATTGCCGTTTATTCAGGCACTTTTGACCCCTTCACGCGGGGCCACGACGACGTGGTGCGCCGCGCCGCCGGCCTGTTTGACCAGCTTATCATTGCCGTGGCCGCGGCCCACCACAAGAAAACCCTGTTTTCGCTAGAGCAGCGCGTGCAGCAGGTGCAGGCCGCAACACAGGGCATGGCCAGTGTCAGGGTGTTGCCGTTTGACGGCTTGATCATGGATTTTTGCGCCGCACACGCTGCCAGCGCCGTGGTGCGCGGCATTCGCAACCTGACCGATTTTGACTACGAAGCCCAGATGGCCGCCATGAACCGCAAGCTGCGCCCCGAGGTAGAAACCGTGTTCTTGCTGCCCGACGCCCCCGTGGCCTGCATCAGCAGCACCCTGGTGCGGGAAATCAGCAAACTGGGCGGTGATGTCCGCCAGATGGTCAGCCCCGCTGTGGCGGCAGCGCTGGCCGGCATTCACACCGCAGGGGGCTGAGCATGGCCCTTTTGATCACCGACGAATGCATCAACTGCGACGTGTGCGAGCCCGAGTGCCCCAACCAGGCCATTTACCTCGGCAAGGAAATCTACGAGATAGACCCCCACAAATGCACCGAATGCGTCGGCCATTTCGACGAGCCGCAGTGCGTGCAGGTCTGCCCGGTGGCGTGTATTCCGGTAGACCCCAAAAACATCGAGAGCCAGGAAACCCTGTGGGAAAAATACCATCGGCTGCAGGTGGTGATTCCGATTGTGGTAGCACGGGCCGCGCAGCCTTAAAAGCGATTGTTGCGGGCTTTTTCGATAGCCGAATTGGCATTTAACCCAATAAGCGCTGGCTCAGGCAGCTATTGAATTAATAGCGGATCAATCGACGGCGACGGAAACATCCAGCACCATCCCCATGTCTGTCCCAGCTTCGGGTACTTCACCGCCAGCGCATTGGGCACCTCGACACCTGCACACCTGCACGCTGCGCATGTCGGTCTGCCTCCCAGTTTGCCCGAGCCGCCAGCATCTGCAACCGAAGTGCGGGTATTCGCATCATCTCTGCACGCAAGGCAACCAAGCGCGAAAGTGCGTTCTATCGAGGTGGAAATACATGAAAGCAGAATACGATTTTCCAAACTGAAGTCCCGCAAGAATCCATACGCGTCCAAACTGAAGAAGCCTGTGACAATTCGTCTTTCAGAGGATGTTGTGGACTACTTCAAAGGAATGGCCGACGAATCGGGCGTTCCATATCAGAGTCTGATTAACTTGTACCTACGCGACTGTCTTGCCAATAGCCGCAAAGTGCAAATCAAATGGCCTCAAGCTGTGTAACATGACAACCAACACGCAGCCTGCGGCGCGGTTATTTTTACGTTAAACGGCATAGGAAGTGTTCATATGAAGTTCTCAAATCCTGGCCGCAGCACCTTGAGTGTCTGCTTCATGCTGCTTACTGCGTCGTCCGCAATTGGCGCAGAAATATACAAATGGGTAGATGGAAACGGCAGGACACACTACTCGGAAAACAAGAAGGAGGCAGAGGCCGCAAGTGCAATTGCGTTGAGAATCAAGGTTCCACCACCATCGGCGCCATCAGGCAGTTTGCCTGCTTCGTATTCGAAAGATCAAGAAGTTCCCTTCAGGCCATATCAGGTACAAGGCCCGAATCAGCAACCCTTTCGGCCGCCTGTGGTCGAGAGACCAAAGTCGCTCTCGGGGGGCAAAGCGGATGAAACTGACGCCGGAAAGTGCAACCTTGCCCGCGACATCCTTAGCGGCGCAGTGAGGCATCGGAACATGATGCCAACCGACGCAAATGACCGACAGGTTGCAGAAAGTGATGTCCGCACGTTCTGCCGAAAGTGAAGGGCCGAGGCAGGTGTCCTATTCCTTGGCGGTCAGCGCGCAGTTCGCTGCTTGCCCAACACAGATGACGCCTAACCCTTCCATCCAAGGGTGTCTTTCGAGAGCATCGTTGTAGCGATTGAGGCTGATGGGTTGCTTGATGTTGTCGAGCACCCCAACGTGACGAAGTATCCGAGTCAGCGGGTGCTTGTCGTCTCGTTTGATGGCTACGTTTATTTGGTTCCCTTTGTCGAAGAGGCTGATTACTTT
>JANNXF010000420.1:0-7664 GCA_031409395.1 Polaromonas sp. | reverse complement strand
CGCCAGCGCCGGCGGTGTCACCGGCCCGGGCCTGGGCGCGGCGGTGGTCGGCAGCTTCCCCACACCGGCCAGCGATGCCGATGCCGCGCGCTTTTTGCTGCAGGCGCAGTTTTCGGCGTCCGATGCCGAGATAGCCGCCGTGCGAAGCCGGGGCTATGCGCCCTGGCTGGTCGACCAGTTCAACGCCCCGGCCGCCACCAGCGGCGTGCAATGGCTCAGTGACCGCGGCTATGCGGCGATAGACGCCAATACCGGTTTCTTTGACAACGAGTACCCGGGCGACAACATGATCTGGGCACAGCTCATGGCGTCCCCTGACGCCGTGCGCCAACGGCTGGCGCTGGCGCTCTCGGAGTTTTTTGTGGTGTCGCTGTCCGGGCTGAATTTTGAATGGCGCAGCCAGGGCATTGCCGCCTACTGGGACACACTGGTCAGGGGCGTGGGCGGCAACTTCCGAAAGCTGCTTGAAGACATCACGCTGAACCCGGCCATGGGCTCCTTTTTAAACACCAAGGGCAACCAGAAAGAAGACGGCAAGGGCCGCCAGCCCGACGAAAACTATGCCCGCGAGGTGATGCAGCTTTTCACCATCGGCCTGTACCAGCTCAATTTGGACGGCACCGAAAAACGCGACGGCAGCGGCAACCAGATTGAAACCTACAGCCAGAGCGATGTCAGCAATATTGCGCGGGTGTTCACCGGCTACGACTTTGACGAAACCCGCAACGTCCAGACCACCGTGCAGTACAGCGGCTACACCCGCGACATCGGCAATACCACTCCGGCGACGCTGCCCATGGCGCTCAACGCCAGGCGCCACTCGACGCTGGCCGCCACCTTTCTGGGCGTCACCATTGCGGCCAATACCAGCGGCGCGGCTGCGCTCAAGACCGCGCTGGACACCTTGTTCAACCACCCCAATGTTGGCCCGTTCTTTGGCCGGCAGATGATTCAGCGGCTGGTCACCAGCAACCCCAGCCCGGCCTATGTGCAGCGGGTGGCCACGGTGTTCAACAACAACGGCGCGGGTGTGCGGGGCGACATGCGCAGTGTGCTGGCGGCGGTGCTGCTGGACGACGAGGCGCGCGGCCCGGCCGGCCTGGCGCAGGCCGGTTTTGGCCGCTTGCGCGAGCCCATGGTGCGCTTTGTGCAGTGGGCCCGCAGCTGCGGCCTCGCCTCGGCCCAGGGCAGCTGGAAGATTGGCGATCTCAGCAGCCCCGCCGACGGGCTGGCGCAAAGCCCGTTGCGGCCGCCGTCGGTCTTCAATTTTTTTCGCCCCGGCTATGTGCCGCCGTCAACCGGGCTGGCCAGCGCCAAACAGGTCGCGCCGGAGTTTCAGCTGGTCAACGAAAGCACCGTGGGCAGCTACCTGAACTTCATGCAGACCAAAATCCGCGAAGGCTTTTATGTGCCCTCGCCGGAACTGCCCAACAACGACTACGCCCGCTACATCAACGACATCAAGCCCAGCTATGCGGCCGAGCTGGCGCTGGTGACCGATGCCGCCGCCCTGGTGCGGCGGCTCAATCTGGTGTTCTGCGCCGGGCAGCTGTCGGCGGCGACACAAACCCTGATGGTGACGGCCCTCAACGCCACCCCGGTCACGGCCACCAGTTCGGCCAACAGCAAGCTCGACCGGGTGCGCGGCGCGGTGCTGATGACCATGGCGGCGGCCGAATATCTGATTCAAAAATAAGGCTTTGGCGTGTATTTCATCAATCCCCAACTTCATACCCGGCGCGCGTTTTTGCGCCGTTCCGGCCAGCTGGCCCTGACTGGCACCGCCCTGCCTTTTGCCCTGAACCTGGCGGCCATGGGCGAGGCAGCGGCCTTCAATGCCACCGACTACAAGGCGCTGGTCTGCGTCTTCCTCTACGGCGGCAACGACTACGCCAACACCGTGGTGGCCTACGACGACGCCAGCTACAACCGCTACAGCGCCATACGCGGCGGTGGCGCGGGGCAGGCGGCGGGGGGTATTGCGCTGGGCAAGGCCGCGCTCACGCCGACCCTGCTGACGCCGGGGACGGCGCCCAAAGACATCGCCAACCTGAGCCGGCAGTATGCGTTTCACCCGTCCATGACCGGGCTGAGCAGGCTGTTCAATGCCGGCAAGGCGGCGGTCCAGCTCAATGTGGGGCCGCTGGTGGTGCCGCTGACCCGCGCGCAGTACGACAACGACTCGACCCGCGCCAGCTTTCCCCTGCCGCCCAAGCTGTTTTCACACAATGACCAGCAATCGGTCTGGCAGTCGTCGTCGCCCGAGGGTTCCACCGTGGGCTGGGGCGGCAACATCGGCGACCTGGCACTGTCGTCGAATGGCGGCAACGCTCTGTTCACCTGTATTTCAATGGCCGGCAACGCGGTATTTTTGTCCGGCGACTCGGCGCTGCAGTACCAGGTCAGCACCAACGGCGCGATCAAGATCGATGCGGCCAACAACAATGTCTACGGTTCTGCCGCCGTCAAGAGCGCCATCAACACGCTGATCACGCAGAACCGGGCGCAAAACGTCCTGGAGAACGACTACAACGCCGTCACCCGCCGGGCCATCACCGCCGAATCCACCATCACGTCGGCCCTGGCGACGGCCCCCGCGTCGGGCGCCGCCTACAGCGGCTTTCCGCCTTCGGGCAATTCGCTGGCCAACCAGCTCAAGATGGTGGCGCGGCTGATTGCGTCGCGCAGCACCGTGGGCGCGGCGCGCCAGGTGTTTTTCGTGTCGATAGGCGGCAATGACCTGCATGACAACCTGATCAGCGACCAGGCCGACGTGCTTGGCAAGGTCAGCGCCGCCATGACCGCTTTCCATGACGCCACCGCCGCGCTGGGCGTGGCCGACAAGGTGACCGCCTTCACGGCGTCTGACTTTGGCCGCACGCTGACGTCCAACGGCAACGGCTCTGACCACGGCTGGGGCAGCCACCACCTGATGGTCGGCGGCGCGGTCAGGGGCGCTGCGTTCTACGGCACCCCGCCGCCGCTGAGCGTGACCGACAGCGCCGCCCCGGAGGACCAGTGGCATGTGGGCTACGGCCGGCTGCTGCCCAGCACCTCGGTAGACCAGTACGCCGCCACCCTGGCCAAATGGTTTGGCGTGGCCGACGCAGAAATGAGTGGCATCCTGCCCAGCCTGAAAAACTTTGGTGTCGCCGCTGGCCGGCCTGACTACCCGGAAAACCTCGGTTTCATGGCCTAAGCCGGGCGCCATGAAAGTGCCTGATTTGCTATTATTTCAGGAGCTGTTGGCGCACGTTTTGATTGGGCTAACACCTGTTTTGGCCTGGAACAAAGCGCGAAACGAAAACGGCTGAGCGGCGCGGATAAAACACGGTGCACGGCACGAATCTGCTAATCTTGCAGCTTCCACTTTTTTGAAAGGTCCATCATGTCCAAAGCCAGCCAAACCAGTGTCGAGATGCAAGAGCAACTGGTCACCGACATCAAGTCGGTGATCTCGGATGCCGAAGCCGTTCTGTCGGCCACCGCCGACCAGGCCGGTGAAAAAGTGGCCAACCTGCGTGCCCGGGTGCAGGCCCGCCTGCATGACGCCAAAGAGCGGCTGCATGACGCCGAGGTGCTGCTGGTGGCCAAAACCAAGGCTGCCGCACAGGCCACCGATGCCTATGTGCACGAATCGCCCTGGACGGCCATCGGCATTGCAGCCGGCGTGGGCTTGCTGCTGGGCCTGATCATTGGCCGCCGCTAGGCAGCTGATGCCGGGCGCTGGCCCCGTCACGGCAGGTGGCCGTGGCTAGGGAGTCGGTGGGCGCAGGCCCCATGGGGACGCTGAAAAATATCGCCGCTACCGTGCTGGCCAGTGCGCAAACCCGGCTGGCCTTGCTGGCCAATGAAATCCAGACCCAAAAGCACCATGCG
Organism: Polaromonas sp.; assembly: GCA_031409395.1. Lineage (GTDB taxonomy): Bacteria > Pseudomonadota > Gammaproteobacteria > Burkholderiales > Burkholderiaceae_C > Polaromonas. The sequence continues at coordinate 3,785 of JANNXF010000420.1, read as the reverse complement.
CTGCAGCAGCTCATGCTGTCTCTGGCGGTGGTGTTCTGCCTGGGTCTGGGCGTGGTGCTGGCCGTCGGGCTGGCGGTGGTGTGCTGGTGGGAGCAGCGGCTGTGGGTGCTGGGCGCGGCCACGGTGCTGTTTTTGGGGCTGGCCGGCTATTTTTATGCCGCCCTGCGCCGCAGCACCACCGAAGAAGCCGCGCCGTTTGCCGCCAGCCTGGCCGAACTGCAGGAAGACCTGCGCCAGCTGAAGGCGGCCACAGGCCATGAACAAAAACCTGGTTGATCTGCACGAGCAGCGCGGCCGCCTGCTGGAGCGCATTGCGGGCCAGCGCCTGGCGCTGGGCCAGCAGCTGGCACCGCTGCAGCGAGCCTCGGACACCGGCAGCCGCCTGTTTGCGCTGCTGCAGGCCGGTGTGCACTACCTCAGGGGGCATCCGCTGCCCGTGCTGGCGGCACTGTCGGCGCTGGTGCTGCTCAAGCCGCGCCGGGCCTGGCGCTGGCTGGGCCATGGTCTGCTGGTGTGGCGCAGCTGGCGCACCCTGCGCGCCTGGGTGCCGCCTTCGCTGTGGGCCGCGCTCAACCCGAAGTGGGGCGCTGGCGCCGGGCAGGACAAGGCCGGATAAGACGAGATAAAGACGCGATGAAGACGGTCAAACCCGGCTTCAGTGGCCCGCTCAATGCCCCGGATGGGCGGCGCGTGCGGCGTCCAGCTGCGCCCTGACCTGTTGGGCCAGCGCCATGTCGCCCGGGGTTTCGGGCCGCCAGGCGTCGACCGGAACCGTTTGCCCGTCGGGCGCGACCGCGACAAAAACCACCACGCACTCGGTGATGACCTGCATCTGGCCGGTTTTCATATCGCCGCTGCGCACTTCCACTGAAATATTCATGCTGGTCTTGCCGGTGTAGGCCAGCCGGGCCTCCACCTCCACCAGGTCGCCAATCATGATGGGCCGGTGAAAGCGGATGGTGCCCACCGACACCGTGACGCAATAGCGTCTGGCCCAGCGGGTGGCGCAGGCGTAGCCGGCTTCGTCAATCCATTTCATGACGGTGCCGCCATGGACCTTGCCGCCAAAGTTGACGGTGCTGGGTTCAGCCAGAAAGCGCAGCGTGATGGATGACATGAAAAATCCTTGGACAGCAAGAAGTACGGACGGCCCCATTGTCCCGCAAAGCCGCCATGGCCCCTGAACCGTCAGGCGGCCAGCGTGGCCCCGGTTGCCTTGGTTGGCAGGTCTTGCAGCCGCTTGTGCATCAGTGCAAACCACAACGGCGGCAGCATGGCCAGCACAATGCAGCCCGCGTAGCCGGTGGGCAGTTGCGGCCCGGGCAGCGGCGCCAGCGTGGCGTAGGGCTTCCAGGCGTGCATGTGGTGGTCCGAGTGGCGCTGCAGGTTGGCCAGCATGCTGTTGGTGGCCACATGGTCGGCGTTCCAGGCGTGCATCACGCCAAAGCTTTCGCGTTGGCCGTTGGCGCTTTGGCGCTGCAAACCGTAGTGCTCGATGTAGTTCACGATCTCCAGCAGCAGCACCGCCACCACCGACTGCGCAGCCAAAAATGCTACAAATTTAATAGCTGTCTGCGCCGGTAAAAAGGCGGCGGGAAGCACAAACAGCATCAGGGACAGCAGCGCGCTCCAGGCCAGCGGGCTGCGCGCCCAGGACGCCTTGCGCTGCATGCGCCTGAGCTGCTGCAGGTGCTGTGCTTCGAGCCGCCAGCCGCTGGCCAGGCTGCCCCACAGGGTGCGGGGCAAAAACCGGTACAGGCTTTCGCCCCGGCGGGCCGATGCCGGGTCGTCGTGCGTGGCGGCCCGGGGGTGGTGGCCCCGGTAGTGCTCGACCATGAAATGGCCGTAGCAGACGGTGGTCATGAGCACCCAGGCGCAAAAACGGTCGACTTTCCATTTGCTGTGGCCCAGCTCGTGTGCAAAGGTAATGCCCTGTGCGCCGGTGATAAACCCCACGCTGAACGCCACCCCCGCAAGCGTGAGCCAGTCTGACTGCACGGCCACCCAGGCGCCCACGCCAATCAGCGCCAGCTGCAGCAGCACATAGACCCGGAGCACCCAGCGGAAATACGCCTGCCCGGCCTCAGGTGGCAGCGCCGCCGGCGAGGTCTTGCCGCCGGGCAGCAGCGCGTCGATCAGTGCAATGCCCCACCAGATCGCCAGCGTGCCCAGCGCGCTGGAGGACGGGTGCATCAGCAGGCTGTAAAAGGTCAGCAGGGGCAGCAGCCAGGCGAGCAGGAAGCGGAGGTCTGAAATGCGCATTTCAGCACTGTGGCACGCGCTGAATAAACCCGCAAGCCGTAAAAACCAGACCACTCCGGCCGGCGGCGTCAGCTCATGGGGCCGCCAGCGCGGGCCGTTCTTCCTTGGTCACCAGCCAGATGCCGTAGCACACCAGCAGCAGGGCCAGACCGTTCTTCCACTCCAGAATACGCTCGTCCAGGAACAGGGCCGAGAGCACGGTGCCAAACACCGGGATCATGAAATTGAAGACGGTCACCATGCTGACCCGGTTGTACTTGAGCAGAATCGTCCAGAGGGAAAACGCCGCCGAGGACAGCAGTACCAGGTAAAGCATGAGCGCCGCCGACTTGACGGTAAAACCGCTCAGCGTGCCGCCGGTGGCCAGGCCGATGAGCAGCAGCGCCAGGCCGCCAATCGCCAGCTGGTAGCCGGTGAGCACCACCGAGTCGACCTGCTGCGAGATTTTTTTGCCGTAAACACTGGCGGCCGACAGCACAAAGGCCGCGATCACGATAAAGCCTTCACCCAGCAGGGTGAAGTCAAAACGCAGCAAACCCTCGCTGAAGTTGACCACCATCACGCCGACAAAGCCGACGACGCAGCCGAGCGCCTTGTTGACGCTGAGCCGGTCATTTTTATAAATCCAGTGGGCCAGCAGCACGCTGAAAAAAGTGCCGGTGGCGTTCATGATGGAGCTTTTGACGCCCGTGGCATAGGCCAGCCCGATGTAGAAAAACACGTACTGCAGGCTGGTCTGGGTCAAGCCCAGCAGGCATACCTGGCCCACCGTGCGCCGGCTCAGGCGCAGTGTTTTTTGGCCCAGCGCGGCAATTGCCAGCAAGATCAGGCCGGCAAAGATGAAACGGTAGCCCGCAAACACCAGCTTGGATGGAATGTCACTGGCGGCAATGTTGAACAGTGCATAGCCATTCTTGATCGCCGGGTAGGCGCTGCCCCAGAGCAGGCAGCACAGCGAGGCGACCGCAAAAACCACCTTGCGGCGGGTAAAAAACGAGGCGCCGTTCAAGGCGGCGGTGCCAGTGGTCACAGCAGCCGCGCCAGGTAGCGCCCGGTGTGGCTGTCTGGGTTGGCCGCAATGTCTTCGGGTGTGCCCACGCCTACCACCGTGCCGCCGCCTGCGCCGCCCTCGGGGCCCATATCAATCAGCCAGTCAGCGGTCTTGATGACGTCCAGGTTGTGCTCGATCACGACGATGGTGTTGCCCGCGTCGCGCAGCTGGTGCAGCACCTTGAGCAGCAGGTCGATGTCGGCAAAGTGCAGGCCGGTGGTTGGCTCGTCCAGGATATAGAGCGTGCGTCCGGTGTCGCGCTTGCTCAGCTCCAGCGCCAGCTTGACGCGCTGCGCCTCGCCACCCGACAGCGTGGTGGCGGCCTGGCCGAGCTTGATGTAGGAGAGGCCGACGTCGAGCAGGGTGTGCAGCTTGCGCGCAATGGTGGGCACGGCCTTGAAGAACTCGGCGGCGGCCTCGACCGTGAGGTCCAGCACCTGGGCGATGTTCTTGCCCTTGTACTGCACTTCCA
>JANNXF010000419.1:0-1990 GCA_031409395.1 Polaromonas sp. | reverse complement strand
GATATTTGCGACGTGCGCCGCATTCGCGCCAGCCTGGCGCGCCACGGCGAACGCTTTGCCCGAAAAATCCTGAGCGACGGCGAGCTTGCGACCTGGAAAGCGCGTAGCGCCCGCTGGCCAGACCGCGGCGTCAGCTACCTGGCCACACGCTTTTCAGCCAAAGAGGCCTTTAGCAAGGCCATCGGCCTGGGCCTGCGCATGCCCAAGACCAGGCGGCACTGCGAAATCACCCAGGCCGCCAGCGGCAAACCCGAAATCGTACTGCACGGAGCCCTCAAGCTGTGGTTTGACGACCGCCAGTTGAGCGCCCATGTCAGCGTGACCGACGAAACCGATTACGCTGCCAGTTTTGTGGTGGTGGAACACGCGTCCCCCAATTCCCCTGTTTCTGCCAATCCCCTTATTTCCGGCGCAACCCGCCCCCCAGAACCATGACCTCTCCCGTTTCCCTGCACGCCCCCCTCATCATCGACGTTGCTGGCCTGGCATTGACCCCAGACGACCGGCGCCGCCTTGCCAACCCGCTGGTGGGCGGCGTCATTCACTTTGCCCGCAACTGGGAAAACCGTTCGCAGCTGACGGCCCTGAATGCCGAGATCAAGGCCATCCGGCCGGATTTGCTGATTTGTGTGGACCACGAGGGCGGCAGTGTGCAGCGCTTTCGCACCGATGGGTTCACCCATTTGCCGCCCATGCGGGCGCTGGGCGAAGCCTGGATGACAGACCCACTGGCCGCCACCAATGCCGCAACGGCTTGCGGCTATGTGCTGGGCGCCGAGCTGCGGGCCTGCGGGGTTGATTTCAGCTTTGCGCCCGTGCTGGACCTCGACTTTGGCGCCAGCAGTGTGATTGGCGACCGGGCCTTTGGCCGCGACCCGCGCGTCGTCAGCCTGCTGGCCAAAAGCCTGATGCACGGCCTGCTGCAGGCCGGCATGGCCAACTGCGGCAAACATTTCCCGGGCCATGGGTTTGTCAAAGCCGACTCGCACACTGATATTCCGGTGGACAAGCGCAGCCTCAAGGCGATTCTGGCCGACGACGCTGCACCCTATGAATGGCTTAACACCACGCTGAGCGCGGTCATGCCCGCGCATGTGGTTTACCCCAAGGTTGATGCCCGCCCGGCCGGGTTTTCAGAGCAGTGGCTCACCTACATCCTGCGCGGCCAGCTGGGGTTTGGCGGCGCCATTTTCAGCGATGACCTGAGCATGGAAGGCGCCCGCCTGATTGATGGCAAGCAGGTCAGCCATGTGCAGGCGGCCGTGACGGCGCTGAACGCCGGCTGTGACATGGTGCTGCTGTGCAACCAGTCGGTCGTGGGCGGCAAGGGCAGGTCAAAGGCCAAGCCAAAGGTTCAGGGCCAACCGATCGATGACCTGCTCGACGGTATGGCCGAAGCCCTGCTCAAAGGCCAGTGGGAGGCGCTGGAGTCCAGCGAAATGCGCCGGCTTGACCTGCTGCCCAGCACCCCCGCCCCTGAGTGGCACGAACTGATGCTGCACCCCGCCTATATGCATGCCATGGGCCTGATCCCCTGACTTCTGGCTGAGGCTGTTTCAGGGCGCTAGCCCAATAAAATCGGGCGCTGGCAGCTACTGAATTTATAGCGGGTTGGGGGGCGTGGCGCTGTATCAGGACGCAGGTGCGCCCGACCAGGCCAGCTTGCCCACGGCGTCCAGGTGGGTGAGGTAGACGCGCAGGTCAAACTCGTACTGGTGGTAGAGCGGCTCCATGTAGGTGCAGAGCTTGTAAAACGCCTTGTCGTGGTCTTTTTCCTTGATGTGGGCCAGCTCGTGCACCGCAATCATCCTCAAAAACTCCACTGGCGTTTCCTTGAACAGCGACGACACCCGGATCTCGCGTTTGGCCTTGAGCTTGCTGCCCTGCACCCGCGACACCGTGGTGTGCGTGCCCAGCGCGTGTGCAATCACCTGCAGCCGGTTGTCATAGGCCACTTTGGCCAACGGATCAGAATTGCGCAAAAACTCGT
>JANNXF010000418.1:0-3331 GCA_031409395.1 Polaromonas sp. | reverse complement strand
CGGCAAACACAAGGCCATTTACACGCCTCACGTCGATACCGGTGACTTCATCGTCATCATCAACGCAGCCCAGCTCAAAGTCACCGGCGCCAAGTCGACTGACAAGATCTACTACCGTCATTCCGGCTATCCCGGCGGCATTACTGCCACCAATTTCCGCGACATGCAAAGCAAGTTTCCTGGCCGCGCGCTGGAAAAAGCTGTCAAGGGCATGTTGCCAAAAGGCCCTCTGGGCTACGCCATGATCAAGAAGCTCAAGGTCTACGGTGGTGCAGAGCATCCGCATACCGCCCAGCAACCTAAAGTGCTGGAAATCTTGGGCACATCACGGGAGGCCGCCAAATGATCGGTGAATGGAACAACGGCACCGGCCGTCGCAAATCAAGCGTCGCCCGCGTGTTTCTGAAAAAAGGCACGGGCAAGATCACGGTGAACGACAAGGACATCCAGGTGTTCTTTGGCCGTGAAACCTCGATCATGATCTGCCGCCAGCCCCTGTTTCTGACCAACCACGTCGAGACGTTTGACATCATGGTTAACGTTCACGGCGGCGGCGAGTCCGGCCAGGCTGGTGCCGTGCGCCACGGCATTACCCGTGCGCTGATTGACTATGACGCAGCACTCAAGCCGGCCCTGAGCCAGGCTGGGTTTGTGACCCGCGATGCCCGTGAAGTCGAACGTAAAAAAGTCGGTTTCCGTTCAGCACGCCGTCGCAAGCAGTTCAGCAAGCGCTAATTCAGCGCTATCCCCTGCAGCTTCGGCTGCAGAAAAAGCCGCCACGGTTCGCCCTGGCGGCTTTTTTCATGGGTTTGCGCGGCCGCCTGGCGCCAAGCCGATGCAAACCCTTACCCGTGCTTTACGCAAGCCGGGCGGCCAGGGGCTGTGCTTGCGTGCACAATGCAATCCCAACCATTTTGGCGTTAAGAGTACTGGACCCCATTTGAAATTCCGCCTGTTCCGCCGTCGTCTGACCATCAGTTCCCCGCGCATGGCTGTGCGCAGCGCCTTGCCCTGGCCCCTGCGCTGGATTGCGGGTGCGGTGATGCTGGGCTTTTCTGCCGCCATTGCACTTTGGGCCTTTGAGTTTGGCAAAGGCATCGCGGGGCTGGACACCAACGCCAAGGAAGAACTCAGCCTGCTCCGGCAGGAAGCTGCCAACCTGCGCAGCGACCGCGACAAGGCCCAGTCGGTGGCCAACACGTCGCAAAGCCTGCTGACCACCGAAAAAGCGGCCCAGGAAAAGATGCTGAGCCAGATCAAGCAACTGGAGCTTGAGAACCGCAGCCTGCGCGACGATCTGGGTTTTTTTGAAAAACTGCTGCCGGCCAGCAGCACCGAAGTGGCCACGATTCGCAGCCTTCAGGCCGAGGTGCTGTCGGCGGCCCAGCTAAAATGGCAGGTGCTGGTGATCCAGCCCGTCAAGGATGCGCCGACGTTCAACGGCAAGCTGGAACTGACTGTCAGTGGCACCCAGGCCGGCAAGCCATGGACCATGACCTTGCCCGGCGGCCCGCAGGTGTTGCAGTTCAAGCAGTACCGGCGTATTGAAGGCGTGCTCGACCTGCCCCCCCAGGCCGTGGTAAAAGTTGTGACCGCCAAGGTGGTGGAGGGCACGACCGTTCGTTCCATCCAGTCCACCAAGCTGTAACCCCGCGCAAGTTCTGCGCTTACCGGAATCCATGTATGTTTGGCAAAAAAAAACAGCCCCCCATCAAAAGCCTGATCGCCCTGGGCACCTGCATTGAAGGCAACCTCAAGTTCACCGATGGCCTGCGGATTGATGGCGAGGTGATTGGGGACATTCGTGCCGCTGAAGGCGGCGCCAGCATTCTGGTGATCAGCGAATCGGCCACGGTGACCGGTCTGGTGCATGCCGACCACGTCATCATCAATGGCCGCGTGATCGGGCCTGTGCATGCGTCCGAGCTGCTCGAACTTCAGCCCAAGGCCCATATTGAAGGCAATGTGTCTTACAAGGCGCTTGAAATGCACCAGGGTGCCGTCATCTCTGGTCAACTGCGGCCAACGGCGCTGCAGGGGCTAGAGGACAAACCGGTTCTCAAGCTGGCTGCCAACAACCATTGAGTCAACCGGGGCAGTAAGTGCCCACCAACAATCTTGGCGGCCAAAACACACGGACGCTATGGTTGATTGATTTGCTGTACTATTTGCTACCAAGCCGTCACAGGCCGTCATTATTGGAGTTCCCATGAGCGCAGTTGCTGAAAATATCCAGACCCAGATGCCAGACCCGTTTGTCTTCACCGACAGCGCCGCCAGCAAGGTGGCCGAGCTGATTGCCGAAGAAGGCAATCCGGATCTCAAGCTGCGCGTGTTTGTGCAGGGCGGTGGCTGCTCGGGGTTTTCCTACGGGTTTACCTTCGATGAAATCACCAACGAAGACGACACCACCATGACCAAAAATGGCGTGTCCCTGCTGATCGATGCCATGAGCTACCAGTACCTGGTGGGCGCAGAAATTGATTACAAGGACGACCTTGAAGGTGCGCAGTTCGTGATCAAAAACCCGAACGCCACCAGCACCTGCGGTTGTGGTTCCAGTTTTTCTGCCTGAGCCGGACGCTTTCTCCCTTTCAAAGTTTTCCCTTTCAAAGCCGCCTTTCCAGGCGGCTTTTTGCTGGGCCATCGCCAGGAGCATACGCCCGCAATGCCAGAGGGCGACGCGGCCGGGCTGGGTTCAGGCCGGGTAGAGTGCCCCCAGCACGCGCAGCCCTACGGCACCCGTGACGCCCGGCAAATTGCCCGGTGCCCGCCTGACCGTCTGACGGGCCAGCCAGGCAAAAGCCGCGGCCTCCACCTGCAGTGGCGGCAAACCGTGCGCGTCGGAGGTGCTGACCGCCAGCCAGGGCAAACCGGTTTGCAGACGCTGCAGCAGGTTCTGGTTGAAGGCGCCACCGCCGCACACAATCAGTGACTTGCTATCTTTTGCATAGCTGCTCACGCCCGTAACACATGGGCCAACCGTGAATTCTGCCAATGTATTCTGGACATCCTCGGGGCGTTCTCCGGCGAAGGGGGCCAGCTTGTGCGCCAGCCAGCCCAGGCTGAAAAGGTCTCTGCCGGTGCTTTTGGGCGGAGGCTGGGAAAAGTAGGGTTCGTCCAGCAGGCTGGCCAGCAGCGCGGGTAGCAGCTGGCCGCTGGCGGCCCAGGCACCGCCGGCGTCAAAGGGCTGGCCGGTGTGCTGCTGGCACCAGGCGTCCATCAGTGCATTGCCCGGGCCGCAGTCGAAGCCAATAACGCCTGTCGCATCCGCGCTGTGCTGCGCCGGCAACACGCTCAGGTTGGCGATGCCGCCCAGGTTCAGCACCGC
>JANNXF010000417.1:0-17769 GCA_031409395.1 Polaromonas sp. | reverse complement strand
GAAGTCATTGACCTTAAATTTACCTCGCCAGGTACGGTGATCCGCCCCGGGGAATCCATTGCCGATATTGTTCCCAAAGATGCGAGCCTTTTGGTCGAGGCGCGTATCCGGCCTGAAGACATTGGCAATGTACGACTTGATCAGGGCGCACGCATCAAATTCACGGCGTTCAAGTTCCGCGCCATCTCCATGATCAACGGAAAGGTCACCTATGTTTCAGGTGACCGCCTGATCGACAAGGCAAGCAACACGCCTTACTACAGTGTGATGATTCTGGCTGACGCCGATTCGCTGCAGTCAGCAGGCGACTACAAGGTACAGGCAGGTATGCCAGCCGAGGTCTACATTGAAGGAACGTCTCAAACCACACTTCAATATCTGGCCGAACCAGTGACTTCAGCGGTGCGCAAGGCGGGGCGGCAACTCTAGGCGCCTGGCAACCACCCTCGTTACACCGTCAATGGTGCAGGTTTTCGTGTTTTTCCTGCTTTTCATCAAAAAGCATGAAATCGCTGGGCGGCGGCACGGCAGAGGGCATTTCCCGCATGGCCCGGGGGCTCAGTGCAGCGGCGTACTTGCTGGCCAGGCGGTACAGCGTAACCCGGGATATGCCCAGTGCCTTGGCCGCGCGGCTGAAGTTGTAGCCAACGCTCATCAAGGCCTGTTCAATCGCCGTGACATCGGCGTGCTCCCGGGCCTTGTCCAGATGAACCGCCGTGGAGTTCGCGTGGCCGTTGTCCAGGCCCAGTTCGTAGGCTGATATGAGGGTTCGATCGCACATGACGGCTGCCCGCTGTATGCGGTTGGTCAATTCACGCACATTGCCGGGCCAGGTGTGGCTCATCAGGCTGTGTGAGGCCTCAGGGTCAAAGCCGCGTGCCGAAACCGGGCCGGTTTTCTTGAGGGTGTTCAAAATGTGTTCAGCCAGTACCAGCACATCGGACGAGCGGGCGCGAAGCGGGGGAACATCGATTTTGAGAACGTTGAGCCGGTACAGCAAATCCTCGCGGAATTTGCCGTCGCTGACAGCTTGCTCCAGATCAACGTGAGTCGCCGCCACAATCCGGACGTCGACCGGGATTTCTTCGGTGCCGCCCACACGCGTGATTTTTCCTTCCTGCAAAAAACGCAAAAAGTTGACCTGTGCGTTGTAGCGCAAATCGCCAATTTCATCGAGCAGCAGAGTGCCTCCCTGGGCGGCTTCAATAATGCCAATCTTGCGATGGCTGGCGCCCGTGAACGCGCCTTTTTCATGGCCAAACAGTTCGGATTGCACCAATTCTGGCGACATGGAGCCGCAGTTCAAGGCCATGAATTTGCCGCGGGACCGAGGTGAAGCGTGGTGAATATTGCGCGCAATCAGCTCTTTGCCGGAACCTGTCTCGCCCACAATCAGGATGGGTGAATTGACTTTGGCGAACCGGTCTATCAACTGGCGCATGTGGAGCATGCTGGGCGAATGGCCGATCAGATCGACGAAATTGTTGCGCAGGTCGAAGGCCGGTGTGGCGCACTGCGAAGCGCTGCGTTTGGCCAGCGTGAGCTGGAGATGGTCCCGCAGCCGTTGAAACGGGTAGAGCCAGAAATCAACGCATTCACTGCGCACCCAGTGGCGCAGCGAATCGTCGTCCAGGTCGTTGGGATGCACCAGGCCAATCCAGTCGCAGCGCAGGTTATGGAGCCTGCATTGATCGATTTGCGCGCTCACGTCCTGCAGGATGGTTTCAGTTGCGTCGCGTAAGTCCACCAACCCCAAAAACAGGTTCAGTTGTCCATGCGAATTGACTTTCTCAATCGCTTTTCCAACATCAATGAGTTCGTCCTCCGTCCCATTGAGGTCGCGGCCCATCTCGGCCAGGCTGGTGCTTGGACCAATGAACCCAAGGTATCGCTTGTTCTTCATTCCCTACCCCCTTCACTGCCGATGAACCCGTTCCCGAAAATTTTCGTTGAAGCTGCCATGGGATACACCGCCCACAAGCCGCTTTTCTGGCGGCTGGCTGGGGGGTGAATCGTCGCTACGGTGGTAACTCGCAACGTGATTTTCGTGGAAACGCGAATTTTTTATATTTTTTTCATGATATGGCAAGCACGTCGCAGACGCAAACCAAAGTTTTCCAGATTTGTCAACTTCTGCACAGATCGCACAGATGTCATGGAATAGACACAAAAATGGTACTCAAAAACGCTGAAACATGGCGTCTTTTGACTACTTTTTAATTTAATGAATGCTTTGGATGTATTTTTTTGGAGCATCAAAAAAAGTATCCAAGCAAAAAAATTGTTCAAACACGCCTGAACAGCCCTGGTTGTAGCCTTGGAACCACGGGGGCAATGCCGGTACGGGCAAAATACGCGTGTCAAACCGCCTTGCAAGGGCTGCAATTTTTATTTTTACGGTGCTTATGTTCAAACCTTTGCTTCAATCTTTTCTGCCGGCCGTGATGACGGCAACACTGCTGCTTGCCGGCTGCAAGGATTCGCCTGGCACTGCCCCCGCAAAAGCGGCTTCCGTGCCGGTATCGGTCGGTGCGATTGCGACCGAGGCCAAGGGCTTTACCGCAGGCACGCCGATGAGCCTGCGCACGGTGTACGTGTTTTTTGATGCCCAGTGCTCGCATTGCGCCGCCTTGTGGCTGGCGGCAAAACCGCTGAGGTCGCAGGCCCGGTTTGTCTGGATTCCCGTTGGTTTGCTCAACCCGTCCAGCACCGCCCAGGGCGCAACCCTGCTGGCTGCCAAAGACCCTGCAGCTGCCATGGATGAGCATGAAGTCTCGATGAATGCCAAACGCGGCGGTATCAGCGCCAGCAGCGGTATTGACGCGCAAAAAGCCGATGTGGCCAAAAACACGCAGCTCTTCAATCGCTTTGGCTTCAATTCGGTTCCGGCGATTGTGGGAACCCACGCCCAGACCGGTGCCCTGGTGACCCAGGAAGGTTCTTTGCCAACAGCGGCGCTCGCCAACTTGCTGGGGCTGCAGGCACCTGCCGCCCCGTAAGTCCGCCCCCGCGGGTGCACGGGTCAGCGCCACTCAGCTTCTATGAAAAAGTTTTAAGTAAAAAGTGGCTTTCGCCCAATAAAATCGGGCGCAAGCAGCTATTAATAAGATAGCAAGTCAGGTGTGGCTTGAGCACTGTGCGCAGCAGTGGCTTTCAGAACAGTACCCGGCTACGGATGGTGCCAGGCACTTCCTGCAGTCGGGCCAGCGCCATGTCAGAGTGCGCCGCGTCAATGTCAATCACCACATAGCCCACCGCCTCGTTCGTCTGCAGGTATTGGGAGGCGATGTTGATGTGGTTGTCTGAAAACACCTTGTTGATTTCTGACAGCACACCCGGCACGTTGCGGTGAACGTGCAGCAGCCGGTGTTTGCCGGGGTGCGCTGGCAGCGCCACTTCAGGGAAGTTGACCGACGACGTTGAGGTGCCGTTGTCGCTGTACTTCACCAGTTTTTCGGCCACCTCGATACCGATGTTCTCCTGGGCTTCCATGGTCGAGCCGCCGACGTGCGGCGTCAAAATCACGTTGTCCAGGCCGCGCAGGGGCGACTCGAATTCGTCCTTGTTGCTGCGGGGTTCGACCGGAAACACGTCGATGGCCGCACCCAGCAATTTTTTGCTGCGCAAGGCTTCGGCCAGGGGCTCAATCTTGACCACGGTGCCGCGTGACGCATTGATCAGCACGCTGCCCTGCTTCATGGCGGCCATCTCGGCTTCGCCAATCATCCATTCGGTCGATGCGGTTTCCGGCACATGCAGGGTCACCACATCGGACTGCGCCAGCAGGTCATGAAGCCTGGGCACCTGCCGGGCATTGCCCAGCGAAAGCTTGGTGACCACATCAAAAAACACCACCTGCATGCCCAGTGCTTCGGCCAGTACCGACAGCTGCGTGCCGATGGAGCCATAACCGACGATACCCAGCGTTTTGCCGCGAATTTCATAGGCGTTTTCGGCTGACTTGAGCCAGCCGCCACGGTGGGCCACCGCACTTTTTTCAGGCACACCGCGCAGCAGCAATATCGCCTCGGCCAGCACCAGTTCGGCCACTGAGCGGGTGTTGGAAAAAGGTGCGTTAAACACCGCAATGCCGCGCTCACGGGCGGCGTTCAGGTCCACCTGGTTGGTGCCAATGCAAAAGCAGCCAACTGCTGCCAGCTTGGTGGCATGGGCAAATACCTCTGCGGTGAGCTGGGTCCGGGACCGGATGCCGACAAAGTGCGCATCGGCAATTTTGGCCTTCAGTTCGTCGCCCTCCAGGGCGCCTGTCAGGCTTTCAATCTGGGTGTAGCCCGCAGCTTTGAGCACCTGAACTGCCGAGGGGTGTATGCCCTCCAGCAGCAGGAATTTGATTTTGGATTTTTCTGTTGAAGTTTTGCTCATGGAAACGGTTGGCTCGCTAGAGGGTTGAATCACTGTCAGGAGGCAAGTATGAAGGAAAGCAAAACAGGAAAGAATTTTTTGCCCGCTTGCCCCTGCGGTCTGTCTGATTGCCTCTTTTGTCCAGACTCAGCGACAAGGCCCTCGATTCGCGCCCCCCGCCACATCAGCCAGCCCGCCTGCGCCAGAACACCCGGCCTGGCGCGCGGTGTTTGCGCGGCCTGCGCATCAGCAAATACGCCGCCGGAACCACGAACATCGAGAGCAATGGCGCGGTGATCATGCCGCCGACCATGGGCGCCGCGATGCGCTGCATGACCTCTGAACCAGTGCCCACCCCCCACATGATGGGGAGCAAGCCGCCCAGAATGACCGCCACCGTCATGGCCTTGGGCCGTACGCGCAGCACCGCGCCCTCGCGAATCGCGTCCAGCAGGTCGTCCTCGCCTGTTTTACCGTCAGCAATGCGGTCATTCCACGCATTCTTCAGATACAGCAGCATGATGACGCCAAACTCTGCTGACACCCCCGCCAGCGCAATAAAACCCACCACCCCGGCTACCGACAGGTTGTAGCCCAGCAGGTAAAGCAGCCAGATACCGCCAATCAGCGCAAAGGGCAGGGTGGCCATGATGAGCAGCGCCTCGCCCAGAGAGCCAAAGCACAGGTACAGCAGCACAAAAATAATCAGCAGCGTGAACGGCACCACCACCTTGAGCCTGGCAGTCGCCCGTTCCAGAAACTCAAACTGGCCCGACCAGGACACCGAATAACCCGGCGGCAGGCTCACCTGGCTGGTAACGGCCTGCTGCATGTCCCTGACGGCCGAGCGCAAATCGCGTCCGCGAATATCGACATAGACCCAGCCCGAAAGCCGCGCATTTTCGCTGCGCAGCATGGGTGGGCCGTCGGTGATGCGGATATCGGCCACGTCGGACAGCACCAGGCGCTGGCCCCGCTCGGTCAGCACAGGCAGGCTGCGCAGTTTTTCGAGTGAGTCGCGTGTCTCGCGCGGGTAGCGGATATTGATGGGAAAGCGCTGCAGCCCATCGACCACCTCGCTGCCCGCGCCCGTGAGGTTTTCGCCCCCCACCGCCGACGAAACAAGCGACTGCACATCGGCGATGTTCATGCCAAAACGTGCCGCGTCGTCGCGGCGGATATTTACGTCCACATAGCGCCCGCCAGTCAGCCTTTCGGCCAGGGCGCTGCTGACGCCGGGGACGTCTTTCAAAACGCGCTCGATGTGGGCAGTGGCACGGTCGATCTCGGCCAGGTCGGTGCCCGCCACTTTCACGCCCACCGGGCTTTTGATGCCGGTGGCCAGCATGTCGATGCGGTTTCGGATGGGCGGCACCCAGATGTTGGCCAGACCGGGCACCTTGACGAGCCGGTCCAGCTCTTCGACCAGCTTGTCAGCGGTCATGCCGGCGCGCCACTGGTCTTTGGGCTTGAACTGGATGGTGGTTTCAAACATTTCCATGGGCGCGGGGTCGGTCGCCGTCTCGGCCCGGCCAGCCTTGCCGTACACGCTGGCAACTTCAGGCACGGTTTTAATCAGGCGGTCGGTTTGCTGAAGCAGCTCGGCAGCCTTGCCGGCCGACAAACCCGGCAGGGCCGACGGCATGTAGAGCAGGTCGCCTTCGTCCAGCCGGGGCATGAACTCGCCGCCAATGTGCTGCAGCGGCCACGCACTGATCAACAGCAAGGCCGTGGCAACTGCCAGGGTGAGCCTGGGCGCACGCAGCACTCTCTCTAGCAGGGGGCGGTAAACCGCCATCAAAAACCGGTTCAAGGGGTTGGCTTTTTCGGTGGGTATCCGGCCGCGAATCAGGTAGCCCATCAACACCGGAATCAGTGTGACCGCCAGGCCCGCCGCCGCCGCCATGGCATAGGTTTTGGTGAAGGCCAGCGGCGAAAACAGCCGCCCCTCTTGCGCCTCCAGCGTGAACACCGGAATGAACGACAGTGTGATGATGAGCAGCGAGAAAAACAGGGCAGGCCCCACCTCTGCTGCGGCATCGCCAATCACCCGCCAGCGCGCATCTCCTTTGAGCACCTGGTCTGGATGCGCCTGGTGCCAGTGTTCCAGGTGTTTGTGCGCGTTTTCAATCATCACCACCGCCGCATCGACCATGGCGCCAATGGCAATGGCAATGCCGCCCAGCGACATGATGTTGGCATTGACGCCCTGGTAGCGCATCACGATGAAGGCCGCCAAAATACCCAGCGGCAGCGAAACAATCGCCACCAGGGCCGAGCGCAGGTGGAACAGGAAGACAAAGCACACCACCGCCACCACCAGAAACTCCTCCAGCAGCTTGTGGGAGAGGTTGTCTACCGCCCGCTCAATCAGGCCCGAGCGGTCGTAGACCGGCACAATCTCCACGCCCTTGGGCAGGCTGGCCTGCAGCGACTGGAGCTTGGCCTTGACGGCGGCAATGGTCTGCAGCGCATTCTTGCCTGAACGCATCACAATCACACCGCCCGCGGCTTCGCCCTCGCCATCAAGCTCGCCAATGCCGCGCCGCATCTCGGGGCCCAGCTGAATGCGCGCCACATCGCCCAGGCGAACCGACACGCCAGCGCTGCTGGTGCGCAGCGGTATTTTGCGGAAATCGTCCAGGCTTTGCAGGTAGCCCGAGGCGCGCACCACGTACTCGGCCTCGCCCAGCTCCAGCACCGAACCACCGGCTTCCTGGTTGGCCTTCTGCACCGCCTCGGCCACCTGGGTATGGGCAATGCCATAAGCCGCCAGCTTGTCGGGGTCCAGCACGATCTGGTACTGGCGCACCATGCCGCCTACCGACGCAACCTCGGCCACATCGGGCACGGTTTTCAGCTCGTACTTTAAAAACCAGTCTTGCAGCGCCCGAAGTTGCCCGGCGTCCTGCCTGCCGCTGCGGTCAATCAGCGCGTACTGGTAAATCCAGCCGACCCCCGTGGCATCAGGGCCCAGCGATGCCTTGGCACCCGCAGGCAAGCGCGCCTGCACCTGGTTGAGGTATTCAAGCACCCGCGAACGCGCCCAGTACACATCGGTGCCGTCTTCAAACAGCACGTAGACAAAAGAGTCGCCGAAAAAAGAGTAGCCGCGTACCGTTTTGGCCCCCGGCACTGACAGCATGGTGGTGGTCAGCGGGTAGGTCACCTGGTTTTCCACAATGCGCGGCGCCTGGCCCGGGTAGGTGGTGCGGATGATGACCTGCACATCCGACAGGTCGGGCAGGGCGTCCAGCGGGGTTTTCAGCAGTGAATAAACGCCCCAGGCAGCCACCGTCAGCGTGGCCATCAGCACCAGGAACCGGTTGCCGATGGACCAGCGAATCAGGCGGGCAATCATCGCGTTGCCCCTGAAACAGGCACGGCGGGGGCGGCAATCGGTGTGATGGATGTCAGGGTTGGCTCGCCGTCCTTGGGCATGACAAACTCAAACTGCACCTTGTCGCCCTGAGCGACGTTGCGCGGCATGCCGCTGGCGGGGGCTTTGAACTCCATCGTCATGGCGCCCATGCCCGCCGTGGGCAGGGGGCCGTGCTCCAGCAGGGCGCTGTCTTTGTCGATGGAAATCACCCTGGCCTCGCCCGGGTGCCTGACCAGCGTTTGCGGCATGTCGCCGTTCAAGCGGGATTCAATGCCCTTCAGGCTGGCCTCTGAATCAATCAAAAACTGCGATGACACCACGACGCGCTGGCCTGCCTGCAGGCCACGCCTGATCTCGGTCTGGCCACCGCTTTCAATGCCAGCGTCAACATCGACCGGGCGGAAGCGGCCATTGTCTTCGGCCAGCATGACCACCGTGCGCTTGCCGGTCTGAATCACTGCCTCGGTCGGAATCAGCAAGGCCTTGTCGGCCCGCGTGTCCATGAACTGCATTTGCACCACCATGCCGGGGACCAGGCGGCTGCCCGGGTTGGCCAGTTCGAGCCGGGCTTTCAGGGTGCGCGTGGCGGGGTTTACCTCGGGCAGGATGGCCTGAAGCTGGCCGTCAAAGGTGGTGCCGGGCAGCGCCGGGGCACTGGCCTTCACCCGGCTGCCGGGGCGCAGCAGGGCCGCCTGGCTTTCAGGCACCTCGGCATTGGCCCACACGGTTGACAGGCCATTGATGCGAAACAGTGTGGCGCCCGGCGCCACCATCATGCCGTCGCGCGCCATCAGCTCGGTCACCACGCCGCTGATGGGCGCCACCAGCGTGATGCGCGGACGGGCCTGGCCGCTGCTTTCCACCGCGCCTATCTGCGCGTCGCTCATGCCGGCCTGGCGCATGCGCTGGCGGGCACCCTCGACCAATGACGCCATGTCCTGGCCCTGCATGCGCCGGGTGGCCAAAAACTCTTCCTGCGCCGCCACCCAGTCGGGCACATACACATCCACCAGTGGCTGGCCTTTGGACACCCGGTCCAGCGTGGCGCGCACATGCAGGCGCTCGACATAGCCGGTGGCGCGGGCTTGCACGATGGCCTGGTCGCGCTCATTGAAGGCAATGCTGCCCACGGCCGCCAACTGCGGCGACAGCACGCCCTGCGTGACCAGTGCCGTGCGCAGGCCGAGGTTTTGCTGAATCCGCGGGCTGACCGTGACCTTGCCCTGGTCGCCATCACCCGCCCCGCCGTCGGCGTACACCGGCACCAGCATCATGTCCATAAAAGGTGATTTGGCGGGCCGGTCGAACTGGTTGCCCGGCACCATGGGGTCGTGGTAGTACAAAATCTTGCGGCCATTGGCCGGGTCGGTTTCGCCGGCCTTGAGGCCGCTGCTGATATGACGACGGGTGGCTTGCTCACCCTCGGCAATGCTTTGCGGTCCGGTCTGGGGGGCCGGTGCGGATTCACCGGTGTTGACAGGCGCGCCCTGCATGCCGCGCGTCATTCCCAGACGGTACAAACCATAGCCGCCCGCACCGAGCAGGGCCGCAGCGAGCAGGGCGGCGACGATTGTTTTGGGGGTGTTCATGGCTGGCCTTTGGTGGGTGAGGGCAGGGCGGGGGATGCGCCTGAAGCGGGGTTGCCCAGGGTGTTGTCAGGCAGCAGATAGTTCAGCTGGGCCCAGAGCCGGGCTGTTTCCAGCTCCAGCGTCAGCGCCTGCAGTCGGGTGTCAATTTCGTCGCGCCTGGCGGCCAGTGCGCTGCCCAGATCGGCCTTGCCAGTGCGGTAGGCCGTCAGCGCCGCCTCCAGGCGTTGCCCGGCAACGGGCAGCAACTGCTGGCGGTACCTGGCCAGGCGGTGCTTGCCGCTCTGCCAGTCGTTGAGCAGGGTGCGAACCTCGGCCTCATGCGTGCGCAGCATGTCTTCGTGGTTGGCCCTGGCTTCGTCCACCAGGGCCAGTCGGGCGCCCGTTTCGCGGTTCTGGCGGTTTTGGGGGTCCCACTGCAAGGGCACAGACACGCCCAGTGACACCATGTTGGAATAAGACGACCCGCGCTGCTGGTAGGCCGCCTCCAGCGTCCAGTCAGACTGGGTATTGGCCTGCGCCAGCCGGGCCTCGGTTTGGGCCGCCTCCAGCTGCGCGGCCAGCACGGCCAACTGCGGGTGCTGCCGGAGGTGGTTGGTCGACAGCGTCGTACCAAGCGCGGTGCTGTCCCAGAAGGCCGGGCTCATGGCGTCGGCGGCAATCGGCCGGGCCGCGTCGTCCGTGCCCACCCATCGCGCCAGCATCAGGCTGGCGTTTGCGGCTTGCCGGTCTGTCTGGCTGAGACGGTCTTCCATCGTCAGGACGGCCGCGCGGGCTGCAAACGCATCGGCTTGCGTGCCCCGGCCAGCGCGAAAGGCGATGTCAGCGGCCTGCGTCTGCAAGCGCGTTTGCGCCAGCTGCTCTGCCAGCAACTGGCGCATGGCCTGTGTGTAATAGCGCTCCAGCCAGGCCAGCGCGGTGTCGCGCTGCAGCCCCGCCAGCACCAGCTGCCGCTGGGCCTCGGCACGCTGGGCATCGCGCTCAAAACGCTCGGTTTTAAGCCGCCGCTTTTCTTCACGCGGCAGTTCCTGCACGAGGCCAATGCGCCGCATGGTCATGAAGTCGCGCGACACACTGAAGCGGTCGCCGCCACTGACCGGCAGGTTGTCAATGCCCAGCTTCAGCACCGGGTCTGGCCGCTGGCCGGCTGACACCGCCATGTCCCGCGCAGCCCGGGCCAGGGCGTCTTGGGCCATCAGCGGCTGGGAACGCGCCAGCGCCAGCCGCTGCGCCTCAGCCAATCCGATCGGCAAGGCGGAAGGCTCAGCCGCCCTTAGCACTCCGGTAAAACACAGCATTGCCACGGCAGCGGCCAGGCTTTGGGCCAGGCGGGTCTGGCCAACAAAAGACAGAAAAAACATACAACCTCCGGGCGATCACACAGCGTGAAATACCGGCCGGGCACAGGGCGTGCTCAGCCAGCGACTGGGTAGCGCGAAGGTTTAAAGGCGAAAGCAGCAGTGGCGCACGGTCAGCGGTGCGGCCGTGTGGCGCCGGAGAAGCGGCGCCTGCAAAGTGACACCCGGGGGTGCCGGACTGGCCCGCGCCGGGGCGGGCAGTGAAAAGTCGCCAGGCAGGTCAGCCAGTGCGGTCAAAGCCGGAAGCTGGTGGGTGTCAGCGCTTTGCGGGTCGGCCTTGCAGTGTGCGTGGCACAGGGCGGGCTGGTTGTCGTCGACGGTCTGCGCCGTTGCGGCCATGGCTTCAGCGCATGGCATGCCGGCATTCACCATGGCGGTCATGTCGGCAAGCTGGGCCGGGTTGACTGAACTGGCCGAATTTTTCAGGCCACCGGGGCACGCATAGCCGGCCACCGCCAGCTGCATGAACAGCAGGCTGACCAGTGCCAACAGCACGGTCGCAAGGCGATGTTGAGGGCGAAACGTCATGGGTGGGCGGGGTGATGAATGCCTGGGCTCAAAAAGTCTGTCAATGCAGGGTTTCGGGTCATTCGGTAACAGCATGAGTTTATAGGGATAGACGCGATGGCTCCTGGAAAGTTCTTGGGGCCGCAAACAGCACGTTTGAAGGCTGGATGAAGGCTGGTTAAGGGCTGTTTGAGGTGTTCCAGGCCGTGCCGCGTCTTTTTTGTTGGTGAAAAACGGGTTTTGCCCAATATGCGCGGGCGCAAGCAGTTATTTTTTTAATAGCAACTGCAGGCAGCTGTTGCGGTGTCAGGCATCAATTCGCCATGGATTTCAGGGCCATCCACCCCCGCACCCCCCAACGTTTGGCCTGCGCCTTGAACCAGCGAACCTGCCGCCACAGCCCTGAACCGCGCACCTTGCCCAATAGCTTGTCCTTCCAGTGCTTCCAGGGGGTGTACAGGCGGGCAAACCAGCCGAGCTGCATCAGGGTCGGGTGGGTGAGCTGAAACAGCCGTGCTGCAAGCGCTGTCCCCACCAGTTTGGCCGCGATGATCAGCCCCAGGCCGAGCACGAAATGGCCACGGCCAAACAGGTAAATCGCCAGCAGCTTGACCGGTATCAACACCAGCACCGGCAGACCGAAAACCAGCAGGGCGCCCCACGGCGGCAAGCGCGCAATCCAGCGCTCCAGCTGGCCCCACCAGCGCAGCCGGCCGAGCGCTGCAAAGCAGGCCGCCAGCGGCTCCCAGCCCCATTCCTCGAACAGCAAGACCAAAGCCACCGGGGCGAGCAGCAGCGAACGGAGTAGCTTCTTCAGCGTGGTCATGTCGCGGCAAGCATCAAGGACATGACGGCATTGTGCGGCACGCACCGAAGCAGCGGCCGCCCGCCGGTGCGGCAGCGTGAGGCAGTGCCGTCAGTTCAAACCGCGCATTGCAGGCTCACGGCCTGCAAGGTGGCGCCGGTGTGGGTGTCAAACACCACCAGATTGACCTGGCGCGCATGGCCTGGCGTGGCGGCAATGCTGCGAAAGACGAGCTTTTGCGGGGCCGCGCCGCTGTTTTTGTACTCGCCAGCCTGGGTGTACTGGCGCACCACAAAGTCATGCTTGAGAAATTCACCGGCATTCTCACCGGCTTGCACCCTGGAATTGTGGCCATGCTCGGTCACCGTCCAGTAGGCCGACCAGCTGCCGGCGTTGTGGGGCGGGGTGGCCAGGGGCGCAACGCTGGCTTCAAACTGGTCTGCGCCCAGCTGCTGAACCGTGATGCGGGCGCGGGCAGGCTCCCCGGACAGCCACTGACTGCCGCTGCCTCCCCAGCGCGGCCAGTCTTTGCCATTGAGCACGGCCTGCGGCGTGTAAATGCTGCGCAAACTGTTTTTGGCGGCCAGCTCACGCTGGCGCTGGGTGTAGGCGGGTGCGGCAAAGCGGTCTGTCCAGCCAATGTAGTCCCAGTAACCCACATGGAAGGCCTGCACCACCACCCCCTTGTCTTTGAGCGAAGACGCCCATTTGTCGGCGGGCGGGCACGAACTGCAGCCCTCGGAGGTGTAAAGCTCCACCACCGGGGTGATGGTTGGGCCAGAGCTTGTGCTGCACGCGCCTGGCGCTGAAAAAGCGCTTGAGGTCCCCGCAATCAGGGCGCAAGCAGCTATGAATTTAGTAGCGGTTTTAGAAACGGGCAGCATGCTTTGTCTCCAGGGTAGTGCCGCCAACAGCCCCTGGGTGAAAAACACAGCAACAGGCGGGTGCGGCCAACTGTTGGTCGCTGCCGCTCCCGGTTTCTTACAGCCGTGCCGCGCCAGGCGGTCGTTTAAAGGCCCGGCCGTGGCTCACCGCGTTGCTCCAGCCGGTCTTCAAGCTGGCCCATGAACGCGGCCAGCGTGTTGTCAGACTGCTCGATGCGGGCCAGCAGGGCGTGTTGCTGCTGGGCCAAGCGCTCGCCCAGCACGCTTACCGTGGCCGATTCGCGCTGCTGCGCAGCCAGCGCCTGCGCCTCCAGGTAGCTGCGCAATTCGGTAAAACGCGACGCCTCGGCCTTGTCAGCCAGTTCACGCTGGGTGTTCAGCTCGCGGGCGGTGCGCCGCGACTCAATCAGGTTGGCACTTTGCATCAACAGCGTGCTGCCCAAAAAAACCACCGTGACCGCCACCAGCAGCAAGACCATCACCAGGCCCAGCGCCACCTGGATGGTGGTGAAACCCAGGCTCAGCACGCTGACCCGCGTGAACTCGTCCAGATTGAGGGCCACAAAAGCGGCTATCAGCAAAATGGCGATGACCAGAAAAATGGTTCGCATGCGCATGGCGGTCTCCCTGAAAGTTGTAAAACGGCCAACCCTGTTTTGGGGGTTCGCTCAGCGGACTATTATGGTTGTGAGGGGGTGTTTTTTGCTGTGGGACAATCCCGACCCCTGACGTCGGTTTGGCGCTTGCCCCCGACCTGCTGACCACGCAAGTGGGGCAGGTTTGAGCTTTTTCAGAGTCCTTTTATTTTTTACCGCCCTGAAGCAGGGCCTTATTTTTCAATATGCAAAAAATCATCCGCCAGATTGCGGTCGAAATCAAAGCCCAGGAGCACCAGATCAAGGCCGCTGTCGAGGTGCTCGATGGCGGCGCCACGGTGCCGTTTATTGCGCGTTACCGCAAGGAAGCCACGGGCGGGCTCGACGACATTCAATTGCGCGAGCTGGAGTACCGGCTCGGCTACCTGCGCGAGCTTGAAGACCGCCGCGAGGCTGTCCTGAAAAGCATTGACGAGCAGGGCAAGCTCACGCCCCCGCTGCGCGAGGCGATTGAGCTGGCGACGACCAAGCAGGATCTGGAAGACCTGTATTTGCCCTTCAAGCCGAAGCGCCGCACCAAAGGCCAGATTGCCCGCGAAGCCGGCATTGAGCCGCTGGCCAATGCGCTGTTTGCCGAGCCGTCACGGGTGCCCGCTGACGAGGCTGCGGCGTATGTCAAAGCAGAGAAAAACGAAAGTGGTGACGACTTCACCACCGTGCAGGCGGTGCTGGACGGCGTGCGCGATATTTTGAGCGAGCGCTGGGCCGAAGACGCCGCGCTGGTGCAGCAGTTGCGGGGCTGGCTCTGGAACGAAGGCCTGTTCTCGTCCAAACTGGTGACCGGCAAAGACGAAAACAATGCTGACAACGCCAAGTTTCGTGATTACTTTGACTACGACGAACCCATAGGCCGCGTGCCCTCGCACCGCGCACTGGCGGTGTTTCGAGGCCGCGGGCTGGAGATTCTGGATGCCAAGCTGGTGCTGCCGGTGCCGCCTGAAGCGGGCCAGCCCACGGGAGCGAAGGCGACCCCTACGGTGTCTTTGGCAGAGGGCAAGATTGCGATTCATCTCGGCTGGAGCCACAAGGCCCGCCCGGCGGATGATTTGCTGCGCAAATGCGTGGCCTGGACCTGGCGCGTCAAGCTCAGTTTGTCGCTGGAGCGTGACTTGTTCACCAAGCTCAGGGAAGAGGCTGAAAAAGTCGCCATCAAGGTGTTTGCCGACAACATGCGCGACCTGCTGCTGGCCGCACCGGCCGGCCCGCGTGTGGTGATGGGCCTGGACCCCGGCATTCGCACCGGAGTCAAGGTGGCGGTGGTCGACAAGACCGGCAAGCTGGTGGAAACCGCCACGGTCTACCCGCACGAGCCGCGCAAGGACTGGGACGGCTCGCTGCACACCCTGGCCAGGCTGTGCGAAAAGTACGACGTGAACCTGATCGCCATTGGCAACGGCACCGCCAGCCGAGAAACCGACAAGCTGGCCGGCGACCTCATCAAGCTGATGGCCAAGGTCGAGCAAACCATTGAAAAAGTGGTGGTCAGTGAAGCCGGTGCTTCGGTCTATTCGGCCAGCGAGTTTGCCAGCCAGGAAATGCCCGACGTGGACGTCAGCCTGCGCGGTGCCGCCAGCATTGCGCGCCGCCTGCAAGACCCGCTGGCCGAACTCGTCAAGATTGACCCGAAATCCATCGGCGTCGGCCAGTACCAGCACGACGTGAACCAGAGCGACCTGGCGCGCAGCCTGGACACCGTGGTTGAAGACTGCGTGAACAGCGTGGGCGTGGACCTGAACACCGCCAGCGTGCCGCTGCTGGCGCGCGTGTCGGGCCTGAGCCAGACTGTGGCCAAGTCGGTGGTGCGCTGGCGTGACGCCAATGGTGCGTTCACCAGCCGTGCCGATTTGCTGAAAGTGACCGGCCTGGGCGCCAAAACCTTTGAGCAAAGCGCCGGATTTTTGCGCCTGCGTACCCAGGGTGAGGGCAGCAACCCGCTGGACATGACCGGGGTGCACCCGGAAACCTATTCGGTGGTGGAAAAAATCATGGCGCACACCGGCAAGCCGGTGGCCGAGCTGATGGGCCGCGCCGAGATGCTCAAAACCCTCAAGCCCGAGCTGTTTGCCAATGAGAAGTTTGGCGTCATCACCGTCAAGGACATCCTGGCCGAACTGGAAAAACCGGGCCGCGACCCGCGCCCCGACTTCAAGGTGGCGCGCTTCAATGAGGGCGTGGAAGACATCAAGGACTTGAAGGAAGGCATGACGCTGGAGGGCACGGTGAGCAACGTGGCTGCCTTTGGCGCCTTCATTGACATTGGCGTGCACCAGGACGGCCTGGTGCATGTGAGCCAGTTGTCCAACAAGTTTGTGACCGACGCGCGCGAAGTGGTGAAAACCGGCGACATCGTGAAGGTGCGTGTGACCGAGATTGACGTGGCGCGCAAGCGCATCGGCCTGACCATGAAGCTCGATGCCGCACCGGCACGCAAGGATGGCCCGCGCGACAACCGCTTTGAAGGCGCACGGCCCGGCCAGCAGAACCGGGGCGGCGGCAGCTACGGCGGGCCCCCACGCGCACCCCAGAACACCTCAACAGCCATGGAATCGGCCTTTAGCAAGCTGGCCGGGCTGAAGAAATAGCACCACACCTGGCCTACGGCTGCCTGATGTTCATTTTTCAATCTCGCTAGGCTGACCGCATGAAAGCACTTCGCCTCTACGCCGGCCCCCTGGCCCGCCGCCACATTGAACAAAACGGCTTGCAGCCCAAAGACATTGGCGTGGTGCCTGGCGCAGCAGGGGGGCCCAAGGGCCTGATTCTGGGGGCGCTGGACCGCTTTATTTTTGGCGACTGGCTGCCGCAAAGCACGCAGCCGGTGCATCTGGTGGGCGCCTCGATTGGCGCCTGGCGCATGGCCACGGCCTGCCTGAACACGCCGGTTTCAGCCTTCCAGCGGCTGGAGCATGACTACATTCACCAGCACTACGAACTGCAACCGGGCCAGAAGCGGCCCACCGCTGATTTCGTGAGCGAGCAGTTCGGCCACAGCCTGGCCCGTTTTTATGGCGGCAGGGTTGAAGAGGTTTTAAATCACCCCCGGTACCGGCTGCACATCGTGACCTCACGCGGCCGCCATGTGCTGGGGCGCGAGCACGCACTCGGCACCCCGCTGGGCTACCTGGGGGCGTTTTTAACCAACAGCGTGCACCGCAAAGCCATGGGCGCGTGGCTGGAGCGGGTGGTGTTTTCCAGTCAGCAGGCCGCTGCGCCCGGCGCGCCCTGTGCGCCCCTGCCATTTCGCACCAACGACTACCGCACCCGGCAAGTGGCGCTGATAGAGGCCAACTTTCAGCCCGCACTGCAAGCCAGTTGCTCGATTCCCTTTGTGCTCAGGTCGGTGCACAACATTCCCGGCGCACCGCCCGGCGCCTACTGGGACGGCGGCATCACCGACTACCACCTGCACCTTGACTATGCTTCTGATTTGATAGCTGGTCGCGCCCGTGAAATGGCGGTTTCAGGCACTTTTGAGGCTGAAAAACCAGCCCCATCAGGCTTGCCAAACCTGGTTCTGTACCCGCACTTCCAGAAAGCCGTGGTGCCGGGCTGGCTCGACAAGGGCCTGAAATGGCGCCACAAGCCCACCCATTTTCTCGACAACATGCTGCTTTTGGCGCCTGACCCGGAGTGGGTCAAGACCCTGCCCAACGGCAAGCTGCCCGACCGCACCGACTTCAACCGCTACGGCGCGGATTTGCAGGGCAGGGTGAAAGCCTGGAGCGCGGCGGCGGCGGCGGGGGCGCAACTCGCCGACGAGTGGCAGGAGTGGCTGACGCGGCCGGATGTGGGCCGGGTCAGCCCGCTCTAAAAGGTCAGAACGTCAGAACGTCGGGCCAGCCATCAAATCCCGCAGCGTGTCAGCAAACAGCGTCATTTTCACAGCGACGTCGCCAGCATGTCTTCGTATTCCTCTGCAGTCGCAATCCGCGGATTTGTCTTGTGGCAGTGATCGGCCAGCGCGCCTTCAATGATGTGGCTGAAATGGCTGCGCTGCACGCCCATGGCGGCCAGGCCTGCGGGCAGGCCCAGGCGGTCGTTCATGTCCTTGATGGCGTCAGGAATGTCGCTGCCAGAGGCCAGGCCCATCGCGCCGGCCATGCGCTGCAGGCGATGCTCTTTTTGCACCGACTCGGCCTGCGCGTTGAAGCGCACCACCGACGGTAAAAACATCGCGTTCAGCGTGCCATGGTGCAGGCGCGGATCCACGCCGCCCAGGCTGTGGCTGA
>JANNXF010000416.1:0-8546 GCA_031409395.1 Polaromonas sp. | reverse complement strand
CCGTGGCACTTTTTGTATTTCTTGCCACTGCCGCAATGGCACAGGTCGTTGCGCCCTGGCGTGACCGTAGCGCGCACGGTTTCGACCTTGGGGCCCATGGTCTGCCACAGTTCGCGCAGGTCATAGACCGCCCAGATGGCTTCGCCAAAGGCGTTGAGCCGGGCAATGCTGGTGCTGGGCGTACCGTCTTCACTGAGCGGTGACACCTCGGGCGCGGCGGCGTCGTCTTCGGTCATGGCCACCACGGCCTGCAGCGCGCCGTCCAGCCATTTGGCGGCGTCCTTGTCGCGCGGGGCGGCCCACTCTTCGGGCCAGCTTTCTACCGCAAACATGAAGCCCAACGCCCACACCTGGGCAAATGCGGGCAGGTCTTCTTCCTTGAAAGCCGCCTGCTCATCGGCCGGCAAGTCAGCCACCGCACCGCGGACGTCCATGACTTCGGGGTGGTAGCAATGGTCGTCTTCCAGCGAGTTGACTTCCGCGTCAAGCGCCGTCAGGACTTCGCGGTAGCGCTGGTTCCAGAGTTGGGCGAATCTGGCCTGCTGGGCCTCGTTGGCAAACGAGCCGCCTTCGGCATCGGGCGCTTCGCCTTCGGCGGGCGTGCCGAGCAAGACGGGCCAGTACTCTGCGGCGGCAATCGGCCGGCGCGAGCAGGCCACGGCCGCCATGAAGCCTTCACAAAACTCCCACTGCGGGGTTTCGTCGTAGCGGCTGCGCAGGTCGTCCAAAATGGCGTCGAGTTCGTCAAAGGCTTCGGTTTCCATAGGCGCCGTCAAGGCAGAAGCGGAATGGGTCAAGGAGGGGGATGTCATAAAAAGGGGCCTGTCGCGTCACACGACGCTCTTATGATGCAAAGTGTATCTGCCGCACCGCAGACCGCTTCAGGTTTTACATTTCAACGCCCGCCCGGGCCGTCAGAAAGCCCCGCCATGTTCCAGCGACTCGATGCCCGGTTCCCGGTTCGTTACAGCGTGATGGGGCTGTGCGCCTGTGGCGCGCTGCTGGCGCTGTTCAGCCTGGTGGCCTTTGGCGTGGGCTGGCTGGCGCTTTTCCTGTTCGCAGGCCTGCTGGGCGTGGGCGTGCACGACCTGCGGCAGACGCGCCATGCGGTGCTGCGCAACTACCCGGTGATCGGGCATATGCGCTTTCTGTTTGAGTTCATCCGCCCGGAAATGCGCCAGTACTTCATTGAAAGTGACAGCGAAGCCACGCCTTTTTCGCGGGCGCAGCGCTCGCTGGTCTACCAGCGCGCCAAGGGTGAGCCCGACAACCGGCCTTTTGGCACGCACCTGGATGTCGGACGCCAGGGCTACGAGTGGGTGAACCATTCCATGGCGCCCACCCGGCTGCCCAGCCATGACTTTCGGGTGTGGATTGGCGGCTCGCCCGACACCCCCTCGCCGTCGGTCGAACCCTGCACGCAGCCCTACCACGCCAGCGTCTTCAACATCTCGGCCCTGAGCTTTGGCTCGCTGTCGGCCCACGCCATCCTGGCGCTGAACAAGGGCGCGCACCTGGGCGGCTTTGCCCATGACACGGGCGAGGGTTCGATATCCAGCCACCACCGCACACATGGCGGCGACCTGATCTGGGAGATTGGCTCGGGTTATTTTGGCTGCCGCCAAGACGACGGCCGTTTCAGCGAAGAGCGCTTTGCTGCCAACGCCACCGACCCGCAGGTCAAGCTGATCGAAATCAAACTGAGCCAGGGTGCCAAACCGGGCCATGGCGGCATACTGCCCGGCCCCAAGGTAACCGCAGAAATCGCGGCGGCACGCGGTGTGCCCGAGGGCAAAGACTGCATCTCGCCGTCCAGCCACAGCGCGTTTTCAACGCCGGTCGAGATGATGCATTTCATTGCCCGCCTGCGCACACTCTCGGGCGGCAAGCCGACCGGCTTCAAGCTGTGCATAGGCCACCCGTGGGAATGGTTTGCCATGGTCAAGGCCATGCTGGAAACCGGCATCACACCCGACTTTATTGTGGTTGATGGGGCCGAAGGCGGCACCGGCGCCGCGCCGGTCGAGTTCACCGACCATGTGGGTGCGCCGCTGCAGGAAGGCTTGCTGCTGGTGCACAACACCCTGATTGGCGTGAACCTGCGCAGCCGCATTTCGATTGGCGCGGCCGGCAAGGTGGTCAGCGCCTTTGACATGGTGCGGCTGATGGCGCTGGGGGCCGACTGGTGCAATGCGGGGCGCGGTTTCATGATGGCGCTGGGCTGCATTCAGGCGCAAAGCTGCCACACCGGCAAATGCCCCACCGGCGTGACCACGCAAGACCCGGTGCGCCAGCAGGCGCTGGTGGTGCCCGACAAGGCCGAGCGGGTGCGCAACTTTCACCGCAGCACACTGCATGCGCTGAAAGAGCTGGTGCAGGCAGCCGGCCTGTCTCACCCGCATGAGGTCAGCGCCCACCACATCGTCAGACGGCTGACCGACACCGAAGTGCGGCTGCTCAGCAACCTCATCATGCAGGTCGAACCCGGTGCCCTGCTGGGCCCGCTGGAACAGCAGGCCACGGTGTTCCGCAACTACTGGCCGCTGGCCAGCGCGCACAGCTTTCGGGCCGCCACCGCCACTGCCGCCATCGCCGCCAATGCGCTATGATTTTAATAGCTGCTTGCGCCCGTGATGATTGGGCTCCAGCCATATTCCGCTTTACTCCTTCCCCCAGCGGGGGAAGGCAGGGATGGGGGCTGCCCGCCCTGCGCGTGGTCGTCGATTGCGTCCTGCATCGACCTACCCCCACCCCCACCCTCCCCCGCTGGGGGAGGGGGCAAGGCGCATCAATCGCTATAAATTTAATAGCTGCTTGCGCCCGTGATGATTGGGCTTCAATCACTTTTCACTTAACCCACCAGGCCGCCAGGCGGCTTGACCCACCTGGCAACTCCCATGGCAATATTTGACCGCAGCGCCCTGAACCCTGGCGTCGCCCGACGCGAAGTCTTTGGCTGGGCCATGTACGACTTTGCCAACTCGGGCTACACCACCGTCGTGCTGACGGCGGTGTTCAATGTGTATTTCATTGGCGTGGTGGCGCAGGGGGCGGGCTGGGGCACGCTGGCATGGACGCTGGCGCTGTCGGCCTCCAACCTGCTGGTGCTGGTGCTGATGCCGCTGATAGGCGCATGGGCCGACGCGCACGCCGCCAAGCGCCGCCTGCTGATGATCGCCACCCTGGGCTGCGTCGTGACCACCGCCATGCTGGCGCTGGCCGGGAGCGGTGACCTCTGGCTGGCAGTGGCAGCGATTGTGCTGTCCAATTTTTTCTACTCGGTCGGGGAATCCATCACGGCGGCGTTTCTGCCCGAGCTGGCGCGCCATGAAGCCATGGGCAAGGTGTCGGGCTGGGGCTGGAGCTTTGGCTACTTTGGCGGCATGCTGTCGCTCGGCCTGTGCCTGGCCTATGTGCTGCAGGCCCAGCAGCGCGGCCTGGCCGCCACCGATTTCGTGCCCGTCACCATGCTGATCACGGCGGTGATTTACGGCGCCGCCGCCTGTGTGACCTTTGTGCTGCTCAAGGAAAGAGCGCGGCCACAGGGCGCCACCACCGCAGGCAAGCGCCCGGCCTTCGCCGCGCTGTTGGACAGCTGGCGCCAGGCGCAGCCCTACACCGACTTCAAGCGCCTGCTGCTGTGCGCCGTGTTTTACCAGGCGGGTATTGCGGTGGTGATTGCGCTGGCCGCGGTGTATGCCGACCAGGTGATGCAGTTCTCGCAGGGCGACACCATGGCGCTGGTTTTCGTCGTCAATATCGCGGCCGCCGTGGGGGCGTTTGCCTTTGGCTACTGGCAAGACCGGCTCGGCCATAAGCGCGCGCTGGCCGTGACGCTGCTGGTCTGGATCGCCATGGTGCTGATCGCCGCCCTGACAGAAACCCGCGCCCTGTTCTGGCTGGCCGCCGGGCTGGCCGGGCTGGCCATGGGTTCGTCGCAAAGCTGTGGCCGGGCCATGGCCGGCACGCTGATCCCCACCGCCCGCCTGGCGGAGTTTTTTGGCCTGTGGACCTTCGCCGTCCGCCTCGCCGCCATCATCGGCCCCATCACCTATGGCCTGGTGACCTGGCTGACCGACAACAACCACCGGCTGGCGATTCTGGCCACCGGCAGCTTTTTTGTCATTGGCCTGGCGCTGCTGCAGCGCATTGACATGCAGCGGGGAACGGCTTTGGGGCAGCAGACAGCCCCCGCCAGGTCCGCTTGACACGTACGTAGTTTGTACGGAAAATAAACCACTTCCATTAAGAAAAATGACTCTATGAACGCCTCCACCCGCGCAGAACGCATCGAAATACGCGCCACGGCAGAACTCAAGGCCAGCCTGGAAAAAGCCGCCCAGTTGCAAGACCAGTCGCTCAGCGCTTTTGTGTTGAGCGCATCACGCGAGGCAGCGGCTCGCGTGCTGGGCGACCAGACGCGCTTCACCTTGAGCGCGTCCGACATGAAGGCGCTGAACAAGGCACTGGACGCCCCGGCGCGTGAGCTGCCGGGTCTGAAGCGCCTGTTTGCCAAGCCCAGCGTGTTCGCCGCAGCTTCGGCCTGATGGCCAAACCTGCCGGGGACGCACTCGTCTTCAGCCCACCCGAGCTTCTCGTGGCACTCCACGACACGCAGGCTTTTGACTGCGGCGTCGAGGGCTTGAACCAGTTTTTGCAGCGCCATGCATTGACCAACCAGGCCAACGGTAGCGCCCGCACGTTCGTCACGGTTGTCAAAGAACAGGTGTTTGGCTACTACAGCCTGGCGGCAGCATCGGTTGAACATGCGGCGGTTCCGGCGCGCGTCAGCAAGGGCTTGGCGCGCCACCCCATTCCGATGCTGCTGCTGGCCCGGCTGGCGGTGGATGTACGCGCGCAGGGCCAGGGGCTAGGGCGCAGCCTGTTGCAAAGCGCGCTCTTGAAATATTTGCAGGCCTGCGAAGTCATCGGTTGCCGCGCATTGATGGTGCACGCCAAGGACGAAGCGGCTGCGCGCTTTTACCAAGGCTATGGATTTGAGCCATCCCCTGTTGATTCGGCCCATCTCTATTTGCTGACGAAGGATATTCGCCGGACTCTCGCGTGAGCTTTCAGGGAGAAGGGAGAAGTGAAACCTCTCTACAGGGACCATCGCGCAAGCTGACCGTCACCCTGACCCTGCGCCGCTGGGGGCGGGAGTTGAGTCCATTTGCTATGAATTACATAGCTGCTTGCGCCCGTATTCCCTGGGCCAGAAGCCTTTTTTTCATTGAAAGTACATGCCGGTCCTTGCTCAGCAGCAAGGCCTGATGGGCGACGGCCAGGTCTATGAACTTCTGGTCGTCGGGGTCGCTGCAGTGCAGGCTGGCTTTGGCGGGTGCGTCGACCAGCCGGGCATGGCGGTCAAAGGCGGCCAGCACGTCGGCGGCGCTCAGCTGGTAAAAATCAAGGCGGGGCACGATTTGCGGGTAGGCCAGCACGCGTGCCAGTTCGTCGCGCATCGGCTGCGTGGCAAGCCAGTCGAGCGCGCGGGCGTCCAGCGCCTGTTGCAGCGGCAGCGCCGCCGCATCGCTGAACACCAGCACATCGAGCACGATGTTGGTGTCCAGCACCACCGGGGCGCGCGTCTCAGCCAGCACGGTCTGGCGGGGCCAGTTGACCCGCCACCGGGTCTGCCGGCTTGCCCCTGGCCGACCCGGCCACCATGTCAAAGCGGAACAGCCGGCATTCAATCGGGCCGTTCCACAGGGGCACGCGGCGCGACTCCTTGAGGCGCATCTTGCCGGGCAGCTTCAAATCGGGCGTGAGGACATGGGCGGTCCAGCCGGCGTAGTTTTTCTTCCAGTGGGCGGCCAGCTGCGGAAAGAAGTCCGAGGCTTCTTCGCCCCAGGCGTTTTGCGCCTGCTCGCGCCCGGGGTTGGCCGAGCGGTCGCGCGCAGGTTCGTAGGCGGTCTCGGACCCTGAATCCGAGCGGGAATCAGACCGGGCGTCATACGGCAGCGGCTGGCCGAATTCATCAAGGGCCTGAAACCGCTCCGGGCCGTGTCCGGCGCGGCGATCATCCGGCCGGTGCTGGCCTTGCGGGGGGCGATCATCCCTTTGCTCCCTCTGGTGGCGGCCGCGCGCGGCGGCTTCGCCGCTGACACCGGCCACACCCGCCACCTCAATCCGCTCACCATAGGGCGGGTTGACCAGCATGACGCCGCTGGGCGCGGGCGGCATGCGCTGCAGCGCGTCACCGCCGCGAAACTGCACCGCATTGGCGACACCGGCGCGCTCGGCATTGCGCTCGGCAAAGTCGACCATGCGAAAAGACACATCGCTGCCAAACACCGGCGCCGTGGGCTCGGTGATGGCGGCTTCGGCCTGGTCCAGCAGGCCGTCCCAGACATGGCCCTGAAAAGGCAGGTACTTCTGGAAGGCAAAGCGGCGGTTGATGCCGGGCGCAATGCCACAGGCGATTTGCGCGGCCTCAATGGCAATCGTGCCCGAGCCGCAGCAGGGGTCGTACAGCGGCACGCCGTCCTTGCACAGCTGGTCCCAGCCGCTGGCGGCAATCATGGCGGCGGCCAGGGTTTCCTTCAGCGGCGCATCGCCCTTGTCTTCGCGCCAGCCGCGCTTGAACAGCGGCTCGCCCGAGGTGTCGATGTAAATCGTGACGGTGTCGGTGGTCAGGTGCACATAGACGCGCACATCGGGCCAGCGCGTGTCGACATCGGGCCGCACATCAAACTTGGCGCGAAAGCGGTCGGCAATCGCATCCTTGATTTTGAGGGCGGCGAAGTTCAGGCTTTGCAGCGGGCTGTGCTGCGCGGTGATCTCGACCTTGAAGGTTTGTTTCGGCGTGAACCAGATTTCCCAGGCCACATTGGCGGCCGCGTTGTACAGGTCTTGCTCGCTGCGGTAAGTGTTGTGCTGCAGCTCGATCAGCACGCGCTGCGCCAGCCGGCTGTGCAGGTTGAGCTGCAGGGCGTCGCGCCACGAAGCCTGCAGCTGCACGCCGGCACGCCAGGCCTTGCCTTCGATGCCGGTCACGCGCTGGACCTCGGTCGCCAGAAGCGCCTCGACGCCGGCGGCGCAAGGTAAAAATAACTGTAGTTGGTTCATAAGGACTTTCGCAAATTCGCCGGCGCTATGCGCAGGGCTTCGCGGTATTTGGCCACCGTGCGGCGGGCGCATTCAATGCCCTGCTCCTTGAGCATTTCAGAAATCTGGTTGTCGCTGAGCGGCTTTTTCAGGCTTTCCGACGAGACGAACTGCTTGATGAGGGCGCGCACCGCCGTGCTCGACGCGTTGCCGCCGGTTTCCGTGCCCAGGGCCGAGCCGAAAAAGTATTTCAGCTCAAACGTGCCAAAAGGCGTGCTCATGTATTTGGCGGTGGTGACACGCGAAATCGTCGATTCGTGCAGGCCCAGCTCGTCGGCAATCTCGCGCAGCACCAGCGGCCGCATGGCCAGCTCGCCGTGGGTGAAGAAGTTTTTCTGCCGTTCCACAATCGCGCTGCTGACGCGCAGGATGGTGTCAAAGCGCTGCTGGATGTTTTTGATGAACCAGCGCGCCTCTTGCAGGCGCTGCTGCAAGGCCTGACCGTTCTGGCCCTTGTGCTGCTTCAGGGCATTGGCGTAGATGTCGTGCACCCGCAGGCGCGGCATGACGTCGTTGTTCAGGGTGACCTTGAAGCCGCGGCCCACCTTGAGCACGATGACATCGGGCACGATCAGGTTGCGCTCGACGTTGACAAAACGGCGGCCGGGCTTGGGGTCGAGCCGGGCAATCACGCCAATGGCGTCCTTGATCACGCTGTCAGGAAAACCGCAGAGGATGGAAAGACGCTTCACATCGCGCTTGGCCAGCAACTCCATGGGTTGCCGGCACATGGCCATGGCCGCCCGGGTCTCCGGGCAGTCCTTGCAGTCCAGCAGCTGCAGGCCCAGGCATTCAGCCAGGTTGCGCGCGCCCACGCCGGCGGGCTCCATGTGGTGCAGCAGCTTCAGGGCCATGGCAAAGCACTGCGTCAGCTCTTCGGTCTGCTCCAGATCATCCCCGGCCAGCCCGGCGGCCAGCGAGGCCAGGCTGTCTTCAAGGTAGCCGTCATCGTTGAGCGATTCAATCAGGAAGTGCAGCGCGGCGCGGTCTTCGTCAGACAGCCGCAACCCCAGCGACTGCCGGTGCAAATGGTCTTGCAGCGACTCATGCGCGCCGGTCAGGTCAGAGGCTTCGGCGTCGCTGTCGTCCAGGTTGTTTTTGCGCGCCGGTGCGTCGCCGCCCCACTCGCTGTCATTGGGTGAGGTTTCCACGGTGCCGTCACCGTCCCAGCTTTCCTCAAGCTTGCCTTCGCTGCTGCTGTCTGGCCCGGTATCTGCATCATTGTTGGTTGTAACCCCCGATTCATGGGCGCTGCCAGCTATTGATTCCGTAGCAGACTCAAACTCCTGGTTATCCTGGCTGACGGGCGTATTGGTGTGCTCCAGGCCAAATTCTTCGCGTGCCGCCGCCTCTTCAGACACCTCCAGAAACGGGTTTTCGTCGAGCATCTGCTCGACCTCCTGGCTCAGCTCCAGCGTTGACAGCTGCAGCAGACGGAT
>JANNXF010000415.1:0-2998 GCA_031409395.1 Polaromonas sp. | reverse complement strand
TCTTTTCTCAAGAAACATGCCAGTACCGTCAAGGCGGGGAATAAGCCAAATGAATCAACTAGTTACAGGTGGTTACCAGCTTGCCAGCGTGATGACAAACCCTCAAAAAATCAAAAATGTATCAACCACGAAACACTTTTCAGCAATCGACTGGTTAAAAATGAAACACTTTGTGTTTGCGAGCGCCAGGA
Organism: Polaromonas sp.; assembly: GCA_031409395.1. Lineage (GTDB taxonomy): Bacteria > Pseudomonadota > Gammaproteobacteria > Burkholderiales > Burkholderiaceae_C > Polaromonas. The sequence continues at coordinate 2,807 of JANNXF010000415.1, read as the reverse complement.
GCTGTCCGAAAGGCTGGACGAAAAGCCCTGTCAGCCAGTGATATGTGAGATATGTAACAAAAATGGGGGTGATGAGATTGGCAAAAAGCGATCCAAAAAATGTTTCAAAACTGAAACATTCAGGGATGTTCTGCACAAGGCTGGCAGGGTTTACGCCTTCAGCGGCCGCAGGGAGTGAGCCTGTGCAGACCTGCCACCTTGAGCCGAGGGGGTAGAGCTGTGCCAAAAATAATCGCTATCAATTCAATAGCTGCCTGCGCCCGTATCTATTGGGCGAAACCTGTATTCTTCCAGGTAAATACAGGGTACTCAGGCATGAATGCTTAAACCGCCCGCAGTGCCGCCTTGAGCTGAGCCCCAATCTCTGGCTTGTCGGCAAACGGGTCGGTCGGGTTGCGTGTCTGCAAAATATCTTCCAGCCGGGTTTGTACCGAATGGATGGCCTTGGGGTGGCTGTAGATGTAAAACTGGTTGGCGGCCATTGCATCAAACACCAGCTGCGCCACCTGTGCAGCCGTTACCTTGCCGGACCCAACAGCCTTGCCGGTCATGGCCTGGCTGATCATCTGGCTCTTGCTGGGGGCGTTCCCACGCAATTCGGCAGGCCGGTTGCGGTGGCTCTGGCCAATGCCGGTGGCCACAAAGAACGGGCACAGCACTGACGCGCCAATCTGGTCGGTCACCAGGGCCAGGTCCTGGTACAGGGTTTCGCTCAAAGACACCACCGCATGCTTGCTCACGTTGTACACCCCCATGTTGGGTGGATTGAGCAGCCCGGCCATGCTGGCCGTGTTGACGATATGGCCCTGCCAGTCCGGGTCTTTGGCGGCGGCCGCCAGCATCATCGGCGTAAAGATGCGAACGCCATGCACAACCCCCATCACATTGACCCCCAGCACCCATTCCCAGTCTTTCACCGAGTTTTCCCAGATCAGGCCGCCTGAGCCCACCCCGGCGTTGTTAAACACAAAGTTCGGTGCGCCAAAACGGTTAAAAACAGCCTGCCCCATCGCCTCCATCTGCTCCGCGTTGGCAACATCCAGCTTGAACGAAAGCACCTCGGCCCCCATGGCGCTGACCTCGGCACTGGCCAGGTCCAGCGCGTCCTGCTGTACATCGACCAGCACCAGCTTCATGCCCAGACTGGCCCCTAGCCGCGCGCACTCCAGGCCAAAACCCGAGCCTGCGCCCGTAAGAACCGCTGTCTTGCCTTTGAAATTCGTAATCATCAACAACTCCTGAAACTAAAAGGGTCCGTAAAAAATCCGGGGACTAGGCCGACCGCGCCGGACGCAGCATTTCAATGTGGGGAATGCCGTCTTCGATGTAAGGCGCGCCACTTTTCACAAAGCCGTGCCGGGTGTAGAACGACTCCAGCCTTGATTGGGCGCCAATCCGTATCGGTTGCGGCCCCCATGTCTGCTCGACAAAGGCGATGGCACGCTGCATCAGCACATGGCCCGCGCCACTGCCGCGCACGCTGCTGTGAGTCACCACACGGCCAATGCTGGCCTCGGGAAACTTCAGGCCGGCGCCGCAGCAGCGTGCATAGGCCACCAGGCTTCCGTTCAGCACACCCAGTACATGCCAGGCCGCGGTATCTGCACCGTCCATGTCCTGAAACAAACAGGCCTGCTCGACCACAAAGACTTCGCTTCGAAGCGCCAGCACACCGTACAGCTCGGCAGGCGTCAGGGCATCGAACGCACAGGAGCGCCAGGTGATGCCGTCCGTCATTGCATTCATGCGCTTATGCCGCTTTCAGCACGTAACCGATGCGCGGGAAATGCACATGAACCGTGCCAGCGCGTTCATCAGTACGCCGCAGGGTGTAGTGCATGCGGGTGGCCGCCACCAGCTCGCCCACAGTGGCCTCCAGGCCAAAGCTCTCGCTGGTGATGCTGACCTGGCTGCCGAGTGCCAGGCCATGCTCGTCCTGAAACGTGTCGTCCCCCAGCAGTGCAGGTGATGCAGGGGACGCCGCCGCAGCAGCGGCAATGGCCTCTGCGGCACTGAACTTCTCCATTGCGCCGTGGCCGATGGCGGTCATGCGGTCCATCCAGGCCAGCACGGTCGGGGTGGCGTTCAGAATGTCGGCCATGGCCGGTGTGCGCACGCGCGTGAACCACAGCGGGTGAAACATCGCAAAATCCGTGATGCACGGCGCATCGCCCAGCAAAAACGCTTGCCCGTCGAGCATGTCGGACAGACGGCGCAAATACGATTTATAGGCGGCGGCCGCATCGGCTGGCCGCAGGCGCGCCATGCCCGCGCCCATGGCTTTGCGGTCTTCTCCAAACGCACGCGCCGCCTCGGGCCCGGTTTTTTCAAATAGCTGCGCGATGCCTTTGGGCTGCATGTTGTAGGCCATGGCGGTCCAGAACAGGGTGTTGTCGGCCCAGTGCGCCAGGGTACGCGCCATGCCCTTGCTGGTGGCAGGGTACAGCGTGGGCGTCGGCCGCAGGTGCTCCAGCACGTCACTGATGAGCGCGGTGTCGCAGTAAATATCAGCGCCAATTTGCAGCACCGGTGTTTTGCGGTAGCCCCCTGTCAGTGCCACCACGTCAGGCTTGGGGCTGATCATCGGAATGATGACGGACTTCCAGGGCAGGTTTTTGTAACCCAGCATCAGCCTTGTTCTTCACCATTACCCGACCTCGCCATTTGCCGAAAAAACCAGGCTGATGCTGGGTTACAAAAACCTGCCCTGGAAATCCGTCATCATTCCGATGATCAGCCCCAAGCCTGACGTGGTGGCACTGACAGGGGGCTACCGCAAAACACCGGTGCTGCAAATTGGCGCCGAT
>JANNXF010000414.1:0-6580 GCA_031409395.1 Polaromonas sp. | reverse complement strand
GCACCAGCACTGATCGCACGATGCCGCCCTCAAGATGCTGCACCGGACGCCGGTTGAGGTCAACCCGGACAAAGGCAGGTGCCACCACCGCCATCGAAAGCGGTGCAAAACTCATCCACAGAGCCAATGGAAGCAGTGCCCCAAAAATGATGCCCCACCCAATACGCATCAGCCGCTGGGCGTGTTCGGCACTTGTTTTGGGCGCCTGGAGCCAGGAGGCCACCCGTTTGGAAATGTCGATCATCTTGATTTTCCTTATTGCCTTTTAGCACCAGTTCACGGGGTAAATTCCGGCAGGATTCAGGCCATTTTTTTGCCAGCCACCACCTGGGTTTGCTGGTGAATGGCCTTCATCACCTCGCCGGCCGGCCCGAATTGCAGAACCCGCCCGGCGCTGAGCACCAGCACCTTGTCTACGTGTGCGATCAGGGAAGGCCTGTGCGTGATGACGACAGAGGTCACGCCTTCGCTGCGCAAGGTACTCAGGGCCTGCGCCAGCGCAATTTCCCCTTCGTTGTCAAGGTTTGAATTGGGCTCGTCAAGCACGACCAGCTGGGGGTCGCCGTACAGGGCGCGGGCCAGCGCAATACGCTGGCGCTGTCCGGGCGACAGACGGGCGCCCTGCTCCCCGACCGGTGTGTCGTACCCCAGTGCCATGGTCAGAATCATGTCGTGCGCATTGGCCCGCGTTGCCGCAGCCACAACCGCCTCGGAATCAACCTGCCCCAGTCGTGCAATGTTCTCGGCCACGGTGCCGTCGAACAACTCCACATCTTGCGGGACATAGCCAATCCAGGGGCCGAGATTCTTACGCGGCCAGTAGGCAATGTCAGCGCCATCGAGGCGCACCGTGCCGGTGGCAGGCGCCCAAACCCCCGTCAGCAAACGGGCCAGTGTCGACTTGCCTCCGGCGCTTGGGCCGATGATGGCCAGCGCTTCGCCTGGCGCCAGGTTCAGGGCCACGTTGATGAGAATGGGCTTGTCGGTGCCCGGTGCACGAAACGACACACCTTCGGCGACCAGCCGCCCTTCGGGGCGCGGCAGTTGCAAAGGGGCCGCGTGCTGGTCGAAATCCAGCGAGAGTTCGCGCAGGCGATAAAAAGCAGCCCGGGCGTCTATGAGCGGGCGCCAGCTGGACACCAGTTGCTCGACAGGCTGGACGGCGCGGCCGAGCAAAATGGTGGTGGCAATCATGATACCGGGAGAGGCCTGCTGGCTGAGCACCAGATAGGCACCCAGCGCCATCATCATGACCTGCACTGACTGGCGCAAAAACCGCGAAGCAGCCGAAAAGGCAACACCGCTACGGCTCGCGCTGGTCTGCATGGAGACCACCTTGTTTTGCAACGCCTGCCAGCGCGCCAACAGGCTCTCTGTCATGCCCAGGGCCTGAAGAACTTCGGCGTTGCGCAGCGAGCTTTCTACATATTGCGATGCCCGGCGCCCCTCTTTTTGCAGCGTCTCGAACGAGCCGCGGCTCATGCGGTCGTTAAGCCACGCCAGGATCACCATGAAAACGGCTGCAAATGCAGCCGCTATGCCCAACGCGGGATGAAAGGCCCAGATCACCACCACATAAATCAGCACCCACGGTGCGTCGAACAAAGCAATCAGGCCATTGCTGGAGAACACGGCGCGCAGGGACGCAATATCACGCAGGCCTTCTGTTTTTCCGCCACTGTTTGGACGCGCAGCTTTGGCAACCAGGGCATTGACCACAGGGGGTGACAGGCGCTCATCGATGATGTTGCCAATCACGTTTTGCAGACGGCCGCGCACATAGTCAAGACAAAACAGGAAGATCAGGGAAACAACCGTTCCGGCGAGGAGCACAACAAGCGTGTCGCCGCTGTTGCTGGGAAGCACCCGGTCAAACACCTGGAGCATGAAAATGGCGGGGATCAAAAGCAGCAAGTTCATGAAAAATGAAAATACCGCCAGCGAGCGGAGCTTGAGCCGCAATTCGTCCATTAAAGATTTCATGCACATTCCCCTGTATGTCTCGCTCTTTTACTGCGCGCGCTTCAATGGGTCAAGCAAGGTTTTCACGAATTCGGCGATTGCGTCACAAACATTGCAACGGGCGACTCCCGCCAACCCTGCTACCGCCAACCCTTCACCGAAGCCGACACCGAATCGCCGCCCGAATTGGCCAGCCAGACATTCACCCCATCGTGCACCACCTGGGCAGGCCCTTTGCCGGTACCGTAGGTGGCCTGTACAAAGCCGTCAGGTCGCAGCACGGTCATGATGTTGGTGCCGGCATTGGTGATCCACAGGTTGCCACCGCCAAAGGTCACACCCAGGGCGCCGTCGCCGGTGGCATAGCTTGCGACACGTACCCCATCGCTGGCGCGCAACTTCATCACGTTGCCGCTGAAATAGTTGGCGACCCAGACATGGCTGCCGTCAAAAGCCAGTCCGCCCGGGCCATCACCCACAGCGTAACTGGCCTGAACCTCGCCATCGCGGGCTCGCACCTTCATCACAGAATTGCTTTTGTGATTGCTCACCCACACATTGCTGCCGTCGTAGGCCAGACCGGCAGGGCTCTTGCCAACGGCCACCGTCAGCAAGTGGCGGCCGTTGGGGTCCAGCCGGGTCAGGTTGTTGCTGTTGCGATTGGCCACCCACACGCTGGTGCCATCGGCCACCAGCGCTGTGGGGCCGGCGCCGACCCCAAAAGTGCCCATCGCCTTGCCATCAGACAATCGAAGCTTGCTCACACTGTTGCCCATGGCGTTAGCGACCCAGAGCGCGCCAAACGCGGGTAACAAAGCGGAGGGGCGTTCGCCCGTCATGAACACGGCTGACCCGCTGCCATCAGCCGCATTGAGCCGAACCACGCTGTTGGTGTAAGTCCGTGCGACCCAGACGTGCGGACCGTAAAACGCCACGGCCTCGGGACCGCCTGGCTCAGTGGCGCCAGCGGGTGCCAGGGCGCGTGCCACGGGAGCAAGCGGTATTTCACCCAGTTGACCCGTGATGGCCCATGCACTCCGGGCGACGTTCAACTGGGCGCCAAAGGCCAGCGCAACGACGAATCCCACAGTGACCTTGTTCATGGAAAGCCTTCCGACCTGCGCTTTAGCGCAAAGACACGGGACGACCCTGTGGCGACACCACGCGGCTGGGCCAATCGGCCGACAGCACATTGCGTGTAATGGACGCCGGCGAAATCATGGCTGAAGTGGCCGACCAGAGCTGGCGTGGTTCATTGCCATAGCGCAGCATGGCGAGGTGGCTGGATTTCCTGGCGTCTACTGCCGCGTCCCGCTCAAAAAAGCCAAGCTTGCGGCGCAAAATTTCGGTGTCCTGGGGGCTGGCCCGCAAGAACAGCCAACCGGGGCCAGCGTGGTAACTTTTGGCATAGCGGTTGAGCAGTTGCGGCGTGTCGTTTTCCGGGTCTATGGTGATCGAGTACATGAACAGGTCCCGCCCCACCCGGTCCTTCAGCATCTTTTGCACCAGTGCCAGGTTGTGGGTGGTCACCGGACAGGTTCCGTCGCTGCAGTTCATGTAAATAAAGTTGATCATGACAAACTTGTTCTTGATCAGGTCTTCATAAAACCGCACATTTTTACCATCGTGGGTCTGTAGCGCCACATCCGGGAAATAGCGTTTGCGAATGGTTTCTCGCGGCGATTCAACAGGCTGCGCAGGCCAGAAGTTGCCTGGTCCCTGCGCGCTCACTGCCGTTGCCGCCGCTGCTGCATTCGCCAGCGGTAGCGCGCCAGCAAGGGTCAGCCAGCGTCTGCGGTTGAAAGTAGACATGGTTCACGCCTCCTTGGGACTACTGTGGGCAGTTCAGCCTACGGCTCAGGGTTGGTGTCACCGGTCTGGTCCACGTCAAACCGCAGCATCATGGCGTGGTCTTCATGCAGCGTGTTGTGGCAATGCATGGGGTAGCGGCCCTCAAAGTCGCGGAAACGGTACTGCACCGTATTGAGTTCTGCGTGCTGCAGCCGCACCACATCCTTGCGGGAATATTCGACGTTACCCGGACCGATAACCTTGCCATTGCGCTTGAGAAGCTGGTTTTCTTCCATGTGCACATGAACCGGGTGCATCCAGCCGCCCGAGTTGTTTTGCAGGTTCCATTGTTCGACCGTGTTCTGCTTGACGCGGAAGTTCACCGACACATCATCTTCAGAAAAGAGCTTGCCATTGATACGCCACAGGCCGTTGGTCCGCTCAAACCTGAAGTTGCGCACCACACGCGGAGCCTCGCGCGAGGGTAGCGAATAGAACAGTACATTCGGGTTGGTTTCAAAGTCCACGCTGTTATCAGCCACAGCACCGGTTTCTACCCGGAACTGCATGATGAACTGCCCTGCCCCGGGCGCACATAACGCACCCAGGCTGCCGAGGTTGGCGTCAGCACCACGCCCGTCGCTCTGGTTCAGACGATTTTCAAGGTATAGCGTTTTGCCTGCCCATTGCTTGAAATCAATCACGACATCCACCCGTTCGGCGACAGCGACTGAGGCGCTGGTTACCTTGATGGGCCGTGGCAGCAGGTTGCCGTCGGTGGCAATCTGCCAGAACGGAATGGAGGTGTTGGTTTCCTTGTCGGTCAGAAACAGCTCGTAAAAACGGGACGGACCGCCATCCAGAATCCGGAAACGATAGCGCCGCGGCTTGACGCGGAGATACGGTTGTATCTTGCCATTGACCAGAAACTTGTCACCCAGGATTCCGTCGCGCTCGAAGAGATCAAAGTAAAGCGCACCTGTAGAGGGGTTAAAGACCCGGTCACACAGCATCAGCGGAATGTCGTATTGGACGTTGGCATAAAAGTCTGTCGGGCTACGGACCCCTGGCAAGCGAAAGCCCGTGAGCTCATTGCCCGTGTCAAGGTGGTTGTACAGGAGGTAAAAACCAGCCAGCCCCTTGTAGGTGTTCTGCGCGGTGTAGGCAACCCGGTGGTCGTGGTACCACAGCGTACTCAGCGACTCATTGATGTCGCCGTCGGGCGCATGGGTGCTGGCAAAGCCGGCCAGTACGTTGGGGTAATGGTGATCGTAAAACCTTGCGTTTGCGATCTCGGGCTTTTGCAGGTTGGGGTAAAAATCAAATGGGAACCCGTCGCTCTCGGAGGGGGTGTGGTTGTTGTGCAGGTGAGAGCTGAGCTCCAGAATGCCGAAACCGCCGTTGTCTGCAGGCAATTCATTGCGGTTGCGTACCAGCATCTGCTCGCCATACAGGGCGTGGTAAGTGGGGCCAGGCACTGTTCCGTCATAGCCCCACATGCGCTGCTTGGGCAGATCAGGCGACACAAAAACCAATGCTTCACGAATTTTTGTTTCGTAGACCTTCTGCGGCGGAAACGGGAACTTGCCCGGGTAGTTGACGAAGGCCTGGTGCGGACGCGTACGTCCCTCGCCGCCGGTGTTGTTGGGCATGATCGTCGGCCAGGGCGTCAAGTCGTTGATCCCGTTCGCCAGAGGCCGTTTGACGGCCACGATGGGCAGTGGCTCCACAAAAGAGCGCGTCCGCGGACTCGCAACGTCTTTTGCATAGGCTACCCGGCTACTGAGGCCGTGCTTGGCAATAAGAAAACCTGAACTGGTGAGCAAGCCCAGCTTGAGCAAGTCCCGGCGCGACGTGAGGCCCTCGTTAATCAACTCCTGGCGGTTGTTCCACGCATTGCGCGCCAGGGCGCTCCAGTGATATTTGAGTAAATACATGATGCATATCCTTCCCTGAGTCCTTGTTGTTGAAGTTGTTGGCTTGTAGGAAATGAGGGTATGGAGCGGTGGTGCGCCAAGGTTGCGCCGCACCACCGCCCAAACCGTCAGGCAAACAGGAAGTCCGAACTGTCGATGGTGGTGGCGTCGCCAATGCCCGTGAGGCGGAAGGAGTCTGCCCCAATCGTCACCAGGGTGTCGGCCCCCACATCGACAATCGCCACCGATGCAAAGCTGGCCAGCGTGATGCCCAGCCCGGAGATATCGAGCAAGTCCTGACCACCAACAGCGTTGGCATCGAAGTCACTCACGCGGTCCTGGCCGAAGCCTGCAGAGAAGGCAAAGATATCGTTGCCCACACCGCCCGTCAGCACGTCGTTGCCAGCGCCTCCGTTCAGGGTGTCGTTGCCTGCGCCGCCGTTGAGAGTGTTGACGCCACCATTGCCGGTGAGGGTGTCGTTGAAGTTGCTGCCAAACAAGTTTTCGATATTGACAAGCGTGTCATTGCCATATCCGCCAGTGGCCTGGGAGCCTGCGATGGCAAGACTGACAGAGACAGCTGAAGTGGCCCGAAAATACGAAGCAGTATCCGATCCACCCAGACCATCAATGACGTTATTTCCAGCACCAGAATGGATCACGTTATTGAGCGAATTGCCCGTTCCACTGTTGTTGGAACCAACCACCGTATCAAGAATAAAAAGGTTTTCGACGTTATCGCTCAGCGTGTAACTGACGGAAGAATTGGCTGTGTCAGTCCCCCCGCCAACCAGCTCGACGATGACATCGGTTGTACTGTCAATAGAGTAACTGTCGTTACCTGCACCACCAGTCATAGTATTATTACCACCACTAGCATAGATGCTACTATCACGAGTAGTGGCAGAGAT
>JANNXF010000413.1:0-5341 GCA_031409395.1 Polaromonas sp. | reverse complement strand
CCCATGGGCATAGACAGCCCGGGCGCCATGCGGCAATGGGGCCGCCAGCCCACCGCGTTTGTCGGGCGGCGGCATTTTGACGATGCCGATCTGCTGGAACAGCGTTTTGAGTTCAGGCCCCGTTAGTGGTATTGGGCATTTCCCCAATAGATACGGGCGCAAGCAGCTATTGAATTCATAGCGAATTGGTTTGACTCCCTCCCCCAGCGGGGGAGGGTGGGGGCTGGTCGATGCAGGGCGCACCCGGCGACCGCGCGCAGGGCGAGCATCCCCCATCCCTGCCTTCCCCCGCTGGGGGAAGAGGTAAAACAGTGCTTTGCCCAATCACTATGGGCGCAAGCAGCTATTGAAAACATAGCAGCTCAGCGCCGCAAGGCCGAAAACGCTTCAAATTCCCAGCTTCGCATCGCCAGCAGCAGGGTGTAGCCCTCGCGGTCTTTTTCGGGCAGTTTCTGGTCGGCCTGGTGCTGTTGGGCAAAATCCTGGGCCACGCGCTGCAGGCGTTCCAGAAATGACGGCGCCAGGCTGCGGCTGATGGCGCCGTGTACCAGCAGCAGGCCTTCGCCGCTGCCATCAAAACCGCCCGAAAAGTAGTCGAGCAGGGCGTTGTCCCGAAAGTAGTCCATCACCGGGCCGTGGGGCCGCCAGCGAAACGCCTTGGCAAGTTTCAGGCGGTAGCGGTTCAGGGGTTTGAGCTCAATGATGCCAATGCGGTCAAGCTGGGCCAGGTAGCGGATGCATTCGGCGTCAGACAGGCGGTAGCGCTGGGTGACCTGCTCCAGCGTCCACTGCGACAGCACGCAGATGGCCACCAGCAGCAAGCGCTTGTCGGCAATGACCGCCTTTTCCTGGGCCTCGGTGAGTTCGGCCAGCAGTGGCTGCTCGTCGGCCACGCGCCGGGCCAGCTCGGCAAAGTCCAGTTTGAGCGCGCGGCAGATCGCGTCAATGCGCGACAACGGCATGTCGCCTTTCGCCAGCATGCGCTTGACGCTCGACTCGGCCATGCCCAGCCTTGCGGCCAGGTCGGCGTAGGTCATGCGGGCGGCTTTCAGCTCTTTTTTGACGATCAGAACCAGGTCGGCGGTGGTGCTCATGGGTATCGATTATCAATACCTTTGACACGTAGCAGTGCTACTGTACGAATAAATGCGTCTTTTCTGACCGCCAACACGCACGATAGAACCTTGCAGTTGGCGCTGCGTGCTGAGCGCAAGCCAGATGGCAGCCCGAAAAACCAAGGCAGAATCCACTGCGCCATTGAAATCCGCCTGCCCCATAACAAACAGAACGAGGAGCCATGCATGAATGACACCCCAGCGGTCTCGCCACCCCCCGCCAGTGCGCACCCAAACCAGTTTGCGCTGCTGGGCCAGCGCCGCTTTGCGCCCTTTTTCTGGACACAGTTTTCAGGCGCGGCCAACGACAACCTGTTCAAGTTTGCCTTCACCGTGATGGTGACTTACCAGCTCAGCGTGGGCTGGTTGCCACCCGCCCTGGCCGGGCTGGTGATTGGGGCCTTGTTTATTTTGCCGTTCTTGCTGTTTTCGGCCACCAGCGGGCAGCTGACCGACAAGTTTGAAAAAACCCGCGTGATCCGCCTGGTCAAAAACCTGGAGATCGTCATCATGTTGGTTGCCGCGCTGGGTTTTACCAGCAGTAACGTCAATGTGCTGGTGCCGGTGCTGCTGGGCTGCACCTTCCTGATGGGCCTGCATTCCACCCTGTTTGGCCCGGTCAAGTTTGCCTACCTGCCGCAGGCGCTGAACGAGCGCGAACTGACGGGCGGCAACGGCATGGTCGAGATGGGCACGTTTGTGGCCATTTTGTTGGGCAATATTGTGGGTGGCCTGATGGTGGCAGTGCCCGGTGTCGGGCCCACTTATGTGGCGCTGGGCTGTGTGCTGCTGGCGCTGGCGGGCCGTGTGGTGGCGCAGTTCATTCCCCTGGCCCCCGCGACTGACCCGGGTCTGAAGATCAACTGGAACCCGGTGACCGAGACCTGGCGCAACCTCAAGTTGGCCCGTACCAATGTGGTGGTGTTCCGCTCCATGCTGGGCATCAGCTGGATGTGGTTTTTTGGCGCGGTGTTTTTGAGCCAGTTTCCGAGCTTTGCCAAAGAGGTGATGCATGGCAACGAGCAGGTGGCGTCGCTGTTGCTGGTGGTTTTTTCCATCGGTATCGCCACCGGCTCGTTGCTGTGCGAGGTGCTGAGCCGCCGCCATGTCGAGATCGGGCTGGTGCCGCTGGGCGCCATCGGCATGAGCGTGTTTGCCATTGACCTGTACTTTGCGTCGCGCGGCTTGCCGCCTTCAGCGGTGATGAGCGTGGGCGTTTTCATGGCGCAGCCCGCGCACTGGCGCGTCATGCTGGACCTGGCGCTGCTCAGCCTGTTTGCCGGTCTGTACAGCGTGCCCATGTACGCGCTGATCCAGCTGCGCAGCCAGCCCACCCACCGTGCCCGCATCATTGCCGCCAACAATATTCTCAATGCGCTGTTCATGATTGCGTCCTCCGTGCTGGCGGGCGCGCTGCTCAAAGCGCAATTCACCATTCCGCAAATCTTTCTGTTCGTCGGCCTGGCCAATGCGGTGGTGGCGTTTTACATCTTCATGCTGGTGCCCGAGTACCTGCTGCGCTTTGTGGCTTTTGTGGCGTCGCGCTGCATTTACCGCTTCAGGGTCAGCGGGGACGAGCACATCCCGACCCAGGGCGCGGCCGTGCTCACCTGCAACCATGTCAGCTTCATTGACCCGGTGCTGCTGATGGCGGCCAGCCCAAGGCCGATTTACTTTGTGATGGACCACCGCATCTTCAAAATGCCGGTGCTGGGCTGGTTGTTCCGGCTGGCCAAGGCGATTCCGATTGCGCCGCGCACCGAAGACCCGGCCGCCTACGAAGCCGCGTTTGAGGCCGCCGCCAAAGTGCTGCGTGAGGGCGATTTGCTGGCCATCTTTCCCGAAGGCGGTATCACCAAAGACGGCGAGCTTCAGGTTTTCAAGGGCGGCATCATGAAGATTCTGGAAAACGCCGAGCGCGATGGGCTGACCGTGCCCGTGGTACCGATGGCGCTGACCAACTTGTGGGGCTCGTTTTTCAGCCGTATCGAAAAAGGTGGCGCCATGGTCAGGCCGTTCCGGCGCGGGTTCTGGAGCCGAGTCGGCCTCAATGCCGGGCCGGCGCTGGCAGCACAAGAGATGCAGCCCGAGGCGTTGCGCGCCCGCGTAGCGGCGTTGCTGTCGCCCTCAAAAGTATCTTGAAACGATACCGAAAATCACATTTTTGACAACTGTATTGATTTGTGCGCTGTTCCTGACGCACCGGTAGATACAGTGCACCCACTTTCTTTCTTCAATCCACTCACTTTAAAAAGGTTCTTATGCAAACATTGATCCACCGTGACTCCAAACCTTGGCAGGTTCAAGTCTGGGTTTCGTTTGTGATCGCGGTTTTTCTGTGTGCGGTCGGCTTGTCCTACCTGCCGGGCCGTGATTTGGACCGCGCCTTCATGGTCATGGGCTACTTCTTTTGTCTGTCGGCCGCCTTTGTGTTGGCCAAGCATGTGCGCGACCACGAAAAAACCCAGGCCGAAGGCAAACCGGCCGATACGCCGATGTTCAAGCTGGTCGTGTGGGGTGGTTTTTTTCTGGCGATGTCGCTGACCGGCTGGGGCCTGTGGCGCATGGAGGTGAACGAAACCTACAAGGCCTTTTTGGGGGTGAGCTGGCTGTACCTGATCACCTGCACCTTCACTCTGGCAAAAACCCTGCGCGATCGGCATGAAGCCGACCTGAACGAGGCCCGCATCGGTGGCCGTGCGCAGCGAAGTGCGGTAGACGCCGGCTGATTGACCAAGTCCCAACGGCACACAGGAGTTTTCCATGAAACATCGAATCGCTACGTTTCTAATAGCTGCTTGCGTCACGCTCGCGGGGTCTTTGGCCTCATTTGATGCCCGCGCGCAAAGCGAGGCATCGGCCCTGAGCGCGCTGCCGGTGGCGTCGGTCGTGGTGGCCGGTTCCGCCGTCAGCAGCGTGGTGGCGCTGCCGTTGGTGCTGTCCACTGCTGGCACGGTGCTGGTCGTCAAGGTGGCAGAAGTCTCGGCGCGTGGCACGGTCTATGTGCTGGAGCGGGCCTCCGACGGCGCCCGGACCAGCATTGAAATCATCGGCAAAGGCGTGGTTGGGGCTTCCATCGTCGTCGGTACGGTGCTGATGGTTAGCGTGATCGGGGCCGGCGTGGTGCTGTCAGCAGCCGGGCAGGCGATTGCGTTCATTCCTAACGCGCTGGGGCAGGCTCTGCTGCACAACGAACGCCTGACCTACTGAGGTGATGAAGATGCCCCCTTTGCTGATGGCCCCTGTGCTGCTCTCGGTGTGCCTGCTTGCCGGTCTGCCCGCCCACGCCGGTCGCTCTTGCGAGGCCGAGCACCCGCCGCAGATCCAGACGGTGCTGCGCGGTTTGAATCTGGCCGAGCGAACCCTGGCCGCGCTGGACGCCAGCGGCCAGAGCGTGGTGTTGCTGGCGCGCGCCGGGCAAGACCTGAGCAAATACGGTGTTTACTACTCGCACGCCGGCTTTGCCTACAAGCAACCGCTGGTCTCGGCCGAAAGCAAGGCGGGCCATGTCTGGCGCGTGCTGCACAAGCTCAACCAGTGCGGCACGGCCGACGCGGCGGTGTACCGTCAGGGCCTCGGCGAGTTCTTTCTCGATGACCTCTGGCGCTTTGAGGCGGCCTGGGTGGTCCCTACGCCCGAAGTGCAAGCGCGCCTGCTGCCGCTGTTGCTGGACACCGGTCAGCCCGGACGGTCGCTGAGCTTGCACACCAAGCCCTACAGCATCGTTAGCTACACCTGGGGCCGCAAGTACCAGCAGTCCAATCAATGGGCCATCGAAACACTGGCCCAGGCCATGGAGCCACAGATCACCACACGAGAGCAGGCCCAGGCTTGGTTGCAGTTCAAGGGCTACCAGCCGGCCAGCCTGCGCATTGGCCCGCTGACGCGGCTTGGCGGGAGGGTGATGGCGGCCAACGTGGCGTTTGACGACCACCCGAACGACAAGCGATTTTCAGACCGCATCGAAACCACCACCGTTGATTCGGTATTTCAGTGGATGCAGCGTGCCGGCCTTGGCGGTGCGCCCGTGACCTTGCGTTAGCCCCAGCGACCCTCTGCATAAAAGAATCTTTGAAGGAACTCTTATGAGCAAAGCATTACGCCTTTCGGAAAAGTGGTTCCACCGCGGCCTCTGGCTGGTGGCCCTGGTATTTGCCAGCTTTTTAATCGGGCTGGGCGGCACGCTGGTCGGTGACCTGCCCAAGGTCGAAAAGCAGCTGTCGCTG
>JANNXF010000412.1:0-8872 GCA_031409395.1 Polaromonas sp. | reverse complement strand
CCACTGGCGCTCAGGTGCACCCTGCGGTCAGCCCGCGCTGCGGCGGCCTCTGAGTGGGTCACCAGCACCAGCGAAGCGCCTTGTTCGCGGGTTTGCGCCATCAGCGCATCCATCACCCGGGCGGCGGTGGTCGGGTCGAGGTTGCCGGTGGGTTCATCGGCCAGCAGCAGTGAAGGGCGGTGAACCAGCGCCCGCGCAATCGCCACGCGCTGCAACTGCCCGCCGCTGAGCTGTTGCGGCAGGCGCTGGCCCAGACCGCCAAGGCCGACAGCGTCCAGCATGGCCTCGACGCGGGCTGGATCCGGCTGGTTCAGCAGCAGCAGCGGAAGCGCCACGTTTTGCGCCACATCCAGGTGCGGCAGCACATGAAAAGCCTGAAACACAAAGCCCACATGCCGACGCCGAAGCAGGGCGCGCTGGTCGTCGCTCAGCGTGCCCAGGTCGGTGCCGTTCAGGGTGACCGTGCCTTCGTCCCAGCTGTCGAGCCCGGCCATGCAGTTGAGCAGCGTGGACTTGCCAACGCCGGATTCGCCAACGATAGCGACAAACTCGCCGGGTTCTACCGTCAGGCAGACCTGGCTGAACACCGGGGTGTCGCCGTAGCGCTTGCCGAGCTGATGAATGCGCAAACTCATGGTGTGGCTTGCGGTGCTTGCCTGACATGCGCCTTGGCAAGCGCCAGCACCTGCGCCAGCGCCGTCGGGTCGTCGCAGGCCACCACGCGCCGCTGCGGCATGGAGCGCAGCCAGGTGAGCTGGCGCTTGGCCAGCTGGCGCGTGGCAAAAATTCCCTTGTCGCGCAGTTCGCTCAGCGGCGACAGGCCCTCCAGCGCTTGCCATGCCTGCCGGTACCCGACGCAGCGCATCGACGGCAAATCAGCGTTCAGGTCGCCACGCGCACGCAGGGCGCTGACTTCTTCCATGAAGCCCGCCGCCAGCATGGCGTCAAACCGCTGCGCAATCCGTTCGTGCA
The DNA here is from genome assembly GCA_031409395.1 of Polaromonas sp. GTDB lineage: Bacteria > Pseudomonadota > Gammaproteobacteria > Burkholderiales > Burkholderiaceae_C > Polaromonas. Next base: position 7,900 of record JANNXF010000412.1, on the reverse strand, counting down.
GCCAGCTTCGGTCTGCCGGTTCAAGGGAAATAAGGGTTGAAGCCCCCGTATCACGGGCGCGGGCAGCTATGTTTTCAATAGCGTTTCGCTGGTGAAAAAATGACAGGGGCTGACCCGAAACCCGGAACACCTCGAGCGCCCGCGAGATGCGCTGCGAGTCCTGCGGCTCCAGCCGCGCCGCCGTCACCGGGTCTACCGCCGCCAGCGCGGCGTGCAGTGCCGGCCAGCCTTTTTCAGCAGCCTCCGTGGCCAATGCCGCGCGCACCGCCGGGTCAGCCTTGGGCATGTCGTCCAGTCCGTCAAACAGGGCCTTGAAGTACAGCATGGTGCCGCCCACCAGCAAAGGCAGCTTGCCGCGCGCGGTGATGTCGGCCATCAGCTGTGTGGCGTCGGCCACAAACTCGGCGGCGCTGTAGGCCTGCAGCGGGTCGCGAATGTTGATCAGGTGGTGCGGCACACTGGCCAGCTCGGCGGCGCTGGGTTTGGCCGTGCCGATGTCCATGCCGCGGTACACCAGCGCTGAATCGACGCTGATGATTTCTGTGGGGTAAAGCTGCGCAATGGCCAGCGCCGCCGCTGTCTTGCCCGAGGCTGTGGGGCCGGCAATGGCGAGGTAGCGCGGCACGGTGTCTTCAGCGTTGGGCCGGGGCGGCATGTGCGGGCTCTCCGTGTTGTCTGACCACCGTCCAGGCCACCACGGCAATCAGCACGCTCCAGAACCAGACGCCGTGGGTCAGCGGCTGCACGGTGCCGTCCATGCGGCTGCCCAGCCAGGCGCCCATGCCAAACGCCGCCACCATCATCAGAAATCCGTTCATGGCTGACGCCGCGCCCGCCGCCTGCGGAAACGGCCCGACGGCGCCGCTCTGGCCACAGGGCTGGTGAACGCCATGGCCGAGCATGAAAAGCGCGTGCGGCAAGATGATGGCCCAGGGGCTTTGCACGCCGGCCCAGGCCAGAACGCCCATCAGCGTTCCGCCCGTCAGGCTGAAGACCGCTGCAATTGCCACGGCATTTCGCACGCCAAAGCGGGGCAGCAAGCGCCGGCACATGAAGGTGCCCGCCACATAGCACGCACTCATGGCCAGCATCACCAGGCCGTACTGGGTTTTGCTCAAGGCCAGCACCTTGATGAAGACAAACGAGGAACTGGCCAGAAAGGTGAACAGCCCGCCATAAGACACCGCCGACAGCGCAGAAAACGCCAGGAAAGTCGGGTTCTGGAAAATCAGCCGCCAGGTGGCGATCAGCGTGCCGGGGCGCAGGGCCTGCGGGTTTTTGTGAACCAGGGTTTCCTGAAAGCGCAGCGCAATCAGCAGCAGGCTGCAGGCCCCGAACACGGCCAGCGCCATCAGGGCCATGCGCCAGCCAAACAGTTCTGACAGCCAGCCCCCCAGCGGCGCGCTGAGGCAGGCCAGCACGCCCAGGCCGCTCAGGCCCTTGGACATCACGCGTGCGCCCTCGGCGGGCAGGTAGAGGTCGCGCACAATGGCGCGCGCGCACATCACCACGGCGCCCATGGCCGCGCCTTGCACAATGCGCCAGACAATCAGCAGCGTGATGGAGGGCGCCAGCGTGCTGCCCACCGAGGCCAGCGTGTAGGCGACCAGGCCGCACAGCAAAATCGGGCGGCGGCCAAAGCGGTCAGACAGCGGGCCCCAGATCAGCTGAGAGATGCCAAACGCCAGCAGCAGTGCGCTCAGCGTCAGCTGGACCTGTGACACCTTGACGCCAAAATCTTCGGTCAGGGCCGGCAGGGCCGGCAGGTACAAATCGGTGGTGACGGGCTGAATCCCCAGCAGCATCGACAGTATCAGCACAATCAGGCCGGGTGACATGGCGCGGGAAGGGAGGGTGGCGCTTTCAGCGGCGCTTTTCGGAGAGGAAACTGACATCAAGTTGAGCGTAGCAGATTCGCTGCAGCGCCTGCAGGCCGGGGCGGGCGTGGGGTTTTGTCGCAGCCGCCATTGAAAGCCCCAGCGTGCCGGCCTAAACTGCGGCCATGAGCACTTCAGCGCCTTCCACGGTGGCCCGCCTGCTGGGGCTGGCCGGTTTGATCCCCTTTTTGATGGGTGCCACGGGCCTGTGGCTGGTGACCGGCCCCGAACGCGCGGCGATTGCCGGGGCGCTGCTGGCTTATGGTGCGGTGATAGTGAGTTTTTTGGGTGGTATTCACTGGGGTCTGGTGATGCGCGACACCCAGAGCCCGGCCCAGACGCTGCTGAAAACACTGACCCAGCCGCGGGCGTTTCAGCTGGTGTGGGGTGTCACGCCCAGCCTGCTGGCCTGGGGGGCCTTGCTGCTGCCCGCGCGGTGGGGTCTGCTGCTGACGGCCACTGCCTTGCTGGTCTGTTACGGCTTTGACCGTGTGCTCTACAGCCGCATGGGTTTGTGGGGCTGGCTGGGGATGCGCGGCCTGCTGACCGGAGTGGCAACAGCTTGCTGCGTGGCGGGTGCTGCGGCACTGCTGCTTACACGCTGACCGGCGGGCCTGCAGCCCGCCAGCCTGGCAATGCTTATTTCATGTCAAACAGCTGGGCCAGTGCCTGCCGGTACTGCGGCTGGCCCACCAGATTGGTGTCGTGGTGCGAGCCGCCCTCGACCAGCATGAACAGTTTGGGCTGGGCGGCGGCGTCATAGAGCTTGCGCCCCAGGTCGGGCAGGATCAGCCGGTCTTCACCGCCGTGCACCACCAGCAGGGGGGAACCGATCTTGTCGACCTTGCGGACAGCCTCAAAACGTTGGGTAATGAACGCCGACAAAGGCATCCAGCCCCATTGCGAGGTGCTGACCACATCGGCAATCGAGGTAAATGTGCCCTCGACAATCGTGCCCCTCTCGTCACTCACCTCGGTCGCCAGATGGATGGCAATCGGTCCGCCCAGGGAGTGGCCAAAGATATAGCGCGGCCGGTCGGGGTATTTTTGCGCCAGCCAGTCCCAGGCGGCGCGTGCGTCCTCGTAGGCCGATGTTTCCGAGGGTAGCGCCTGGGTGCTTTTGCCAAAGCCGCGGTAGTCAATGGCCAGCACCGAAAAGCCGAGTTCCTGCATGCGGCGCACGCGCGGGGCAGAGCCGGTGACGTTGTAGCGTGCGCCGTGCAGGTAGAGCAGCACCGGCGCCTTGCCGGCGCGGGGCGCGTCGGCGGCCAGCCACAGGCCGTGCAGACGCACCTTGCCGGGGCTGCCGGCGTTTTCTGCCGTGGCTTCGCCGGTGGCGGCCGCCTCAGGCTGGCCGGTTTTGGGCTTGAAGTCTATCCAGACGTCTTCCATGCCCGCAGCGGCTGCCGCGCCGCCGCTCCAGGTGCGGTCGCTGGGCTGGAAAATCCAGGCGCGCTGTTTCTCGTCTAGGGTGGCGCAGCCTGCCAGCAGGGCTAGCAGGGTGCACAAAGAGGCGAAGACTGCCAGGGGGGTGAAGTGCAGGGGGCGTTTCATGACAGTGGCAGACCCCGTGCTGGCTGAAAAGTTCAGCGCCCGCGCATGAAGAGCGCGTCAAGCTCGCGTATCCCCAGCGTCCGCCAGGTGGGCCGGCCGTGGTTGCACTGGTCAGACCGCTCGGTGGCCTCCATCTGGCGCAGCAGGGCGTTCATTTCATCGACGGTGAGTTTGCGGTTGGCGCGCACCGCGCCGTGGCAGGCCATGGTCGACAGCAGTTCGTTTTGCGCCCGCTCTATCACGGTGCTGGCGTCGTGCTGGGCCAGTTCGGCCAGCACGCCTCGGGCGAGTTCGACCGCATCACCCTGCGCCAGGCTGGTGGGCACGGCCCGCACCGCCAGGGTTTTGGGAGAAAACGGCGTGATTTCCAGGCCCAGTGTGCCGAGGGCTTCGGCGCTGGCTTCGGCGGTCGCCACTTCCTGCGGGCTGGCGGCAAAGGTGGCCGGAATCAACAGGGGCTGGCTGGCGATGCGCGCCACACCCGCCGCCGCAGAGGCCAGCATCTGGCTTTTCAGCCGCTCGTAAACAATGCGCTCATGGGCCGCATGCATGTCGACAATCACCAGGCCCTGGGCGTTTTCAGCCAGGATGTAAATACCCTGCAACTGCGCCAGGGCGCGGCCGAGTGGCCAGGCTGTGGCCGTGTCTGCGTTGGGAAGGGGCAAATGGGGCGCCTCATCCGCCGATACGCTGGGTGCCGCAGCCTGGCTGTCAAAGTGGGCGCTGCTTGCGCCATGAACGGGCCACAGGGCTTCGAAGTCCGACACCTGGCGAGCCGCGCCAGCCCCTGTAGTTGCTCCGAAATTAATAGCTGGTTGCGCCCATCCTGATTGGGCGAAAGCCTGATTTGGCTTAAAGATATGGGCCGGGCCGGCCGCCAGGGCCTCGCCGTCACCCCCGGCGCTGGCCAAGGCAGACAGGGCGGCGCGGGGAATGGCCAGCGCGTTTTCGGTGGCATGGCGCACCGCCTGGTGCACCTCGCGGCTGTCGCGAAAGCGCACCTCTATCTTGGTCGGGTGCACATTCACATCCACCCGGCCCGGGTCGATCTCGACATACAGCGCATACACCGGCTGGCGGTGGCCGTGCAGCACGTCTTCGTAGGCGCTGCGAGCGGCGTGCGTGAGCACCTTGTCGCGCACGTAGCGGCCGTTCACATAGCAAAACTGCTGGTCGGCGCGCGAGCGGGCGGCGTCGGGGATGCCGGCCCGGCCCCAGACGCGCACGGCGGGCTGGCCGTCGGCGCGCCGGGCGCTGCTTTCGTAGTGCACCGCCACAGACTGCGTGACGAAATCCGGACCCAGCACATCGGCCAGCCGCTGCAGGTGCGGGGCTTCGCCGCTGCAGGCCCGCCATTGCTCGACCAGCTTGCCCTCATGCCAGATGGCAAAACCCACATCGGGCCGCACCAGTGCATGGCGGCGCACCGCTTCAATGCAGTGCGCCAGCTCGGTGGCGTCGGTTTTCAGGAACTTGCGGCGTGCCGGGGTGGCGTAAAACAGCTCACGCACCTCCACGCTGGTGCCGCGGTTGCGTGCCGCCGCCTTTAGCTCCCCGGTGCGGCCGTCCAGCTGCCAGGCGTGGTCAGCCGAATCCCTGGCGTCCTGGGTTCTGGACAGCAGGCTCATGTCGGCAATCGAGTTGATGGCGGCCAGTGCTTCGCCCCGAAACCCCATGGTGCCGACCGATTCCAGGTCTTGCAGCGAGGCGATTTTGCTGGTGGCATGACGCCGCAGCGCCACAGGCAGTTCCTCGCGCGGAATACCCAGGCCATCGTCTTCCACCAGAATCAGCCGCACACCGCCGGCCAGCAGGCGCACGGCGACCTGTGTGGCCCCGGCGTCGAGCGCGTTGTCAACCAGCTCGCGCACCACCGAGGCGGGCCGCTCCACCACTTCGCCCGCTGCAATCTGGCTGATCAGTTCATCGGGGAGTTCACGAATCGGGCGGCGGAGGGGGGCGGGCAAAAAGGTCATTGAAAATTGATTTTAGGCGCAGACCCGGCCGCCGGCAGTGCCGCGCCGGGGTAGGCAAGACCGTCATTGAGACCTGTCAAAATCAGCTTCATGGAAATTGCTGCCTTTCTCATCGACTTCATTCTTCACATCGACAAGCACCTGGAGGCTTTTGTCGCCAGCTATGGTGCATGGGTTTACGCCCTGCTGTTCCTGATCATTTTTGTCGAAACCGGTGTCGTGGTCATGCCGTTCTTGCCGGGTGATTCGCTGCTGTTTGTGGTCGGCGCCATGTGCGGCGTGGGCCTGCTGAACTACCCGTTGGTCGTTGGGCTGCTGCTGGCGGCGGCGGTGCTGGGCAACCAGACCAACTACACCATTGGCCGTTTCTTTGGCCCCAGGGTGTTTCAGTGGGAGGACTCGAAGTTTTTCAACAAGAAAGCCTTTGACCAGGCCCATGCCTTTTATGAACGCTATGGTGGCATCACCCTGGTGGCGGCGCGCTTCATGCCTTTTTTGCGGACGTTTGCGCCTTTTGTGGCCGGAGTCTCGCAAATGACGCGCAGCAAATTCACGTTCTACGACGTGACAGGCGGTGCGCTGTGGGTGGGCGGTATCGTCACGGCGGGTTACTTCTTCGGCAACGTGCCTTTTGTCAAAACCCACCTGGACAAGATCATCTGGGCCATGATTTTGATTCCCGGCCTGGTGGTCATTTTTGGGGCCTGGAAGGCCAGGCGCAAGTCGGTGGCGACCCGCTGACTTGGCCGGCAGCGTGCGCCGGAACCAGGGTGCCGCTTGGTATGCCGGGTGTTTTGTCAGCGTATCAGGCCCCCCGTAAAGTCCCTAGTGGTGGAAATTGATAAGTAAGCATATTATTTATTATCAAACTGATCCCTGTGCGAGGACCCATGGACGCGCCAACCCTTTCCGCCGCTGAAATCTCCCGCTGGCCCTCGCCCGGCTCCAGCCGTGTGCCTTTTTGGGCCTACACCGATGTGCCGTTGTACCAGCGCGAGCTGGAGCGGATTTTTTACGGCGCGCACTGGTGCTACGTGGGCCTGGACATCGAGATCGCCAACACCGGCGACTACAAGCTCAGCCATGTGGGCGAACGGCAGGTCATCATGGTGCGCGACCGGGTGGCCCCGAAAGACCGGACGACAGACGACGGCATTCGCGTGGTGGAAAACCGCTGCGCGCACCGGGGCGTGCGCTTTTGCCAAAATCCCCAGGGCAATGCGCGCAGCTTTGTCTGCCCCTACCACCAGTGGACCTACAAGCTCAATGGCGACCTGGCCGGGCTGCCGTTCAAGGATGGTGTCAAGGACAACACCGGGGGCAGCGACTGCACGCATGGCGGCATGCCCGAAGGTTTTGCGCTCCAGGACCACGGCCTGACCAAGCTGCGGGTGGCGGTGCTGCACGGGCTGGTGTTTGCCACCTTCAGCAAAGACGCCGAGCCCTTGCAGGACTACCTGGGCCCGCAGGTCATGCCCTGGCTGGAGCGCATTTTCAAGGGGCCCGACGGTCCCCGGAAACTGACGCTGCTGGGCTATAACCGCCAGCGGATTCCGGGCAACTGGAAGCTGATGATGGAAAACATCAAGGACCCCTACCACCCGGGTTTGCTGCACACCTGGTTTGTCACCTTTGGCCTGTGGCGGGCGGACCAGAAAAGCCGCATGGTGACAGACCGCCATGGCCGCCACGCCGTGATGATTTCGCGCCGCAATGAAGGTACCCCAAACGCTGCCGTGACCGAGGGCGTGACCTCGTTCAAGGCCAACATGGCCCTGCACGACGACCGCCTGCTCGACGTGGTGCCCGAAGCCTGGTGGACCGTGCCCGACCCTGACAAGCCCGGCGAGCAGATCACCCCTACCGTCACCATGATCACGCTGTTTCCCAGCCTGATCATCCAGCAGCAGGTGAACTCGCTGAGCACGCGCCACATCGTGCCGCGCGGTGAAGGCGAGTTTGATTTTGTCTGGACCCATTTCGGTTTTGCCGACGATACCCCCGAGATGACCCAGCGCCGTTTGCGCCAGGCCAACCTGTTTGGTCCGGCCGGCTTTGTGAGCGCCGACGATGGCGAGGTGATCGAGTTCAGCCAGGCCGGGTTCAGGCAGGCCGGCGAGGGCGGCGCCACACTGTGCGAGCTGGACGGAACCGGCACCGGAGCGGCCGAGCACATGGTGACCGAAACCCTGATTCGCAGCATGTACGCCTACTGGAAGAAAGTCATGGGCCTATGACTGCCGACCAAACGGGCGTCAGCCCTGCACAACCCGAAGGCCTGGCCCCCATGGACCGTCTGCTGCTGCAATGGCAGGTTGACCAGCTCAATGCCGATTACGCCGCCGCGCTGGACGACAAGCGCTTTGACGACTGGCCCGGGTTTTTCACAGAAGACGGCCACTACAAGCTGCAGGCCAGAGAAAACTTTGACCGTGGCCTGCCGCTGGCCCTGATCGCGCTGGAAAGCCGCGGCATGATGAAAGACCGGGTCTA
>JANNXF010000411.1:0-5294 GCA_031409395.1 Polaromonas sp. | reverse complement strand
TTGCCCAGATCGGTGGGCAGCACATTGACGTGGCTGCCGGCCGCGCGGGCAATTTGGGCAAAACGCGCGTGGCCCAGGTAGGTCCAGGGGCTTTGCGGGGCAAAGTAGTAGTCGATCTGCGGGCTCATGAGGGTCTCCGGTGGGGGTTCTGCGGTTTGGATGACCTGCGTTACATTGGCCGTCATCCATCCGGTGTTTTAACCGGGATTGGCATTTTCTGCAGGAGGTCCGGTTTGTCTCAAATTGTTTTAATCACCGGGGGGTCGCGCGGCATCGGTGCGGCCACCGCGCTGCTGGCCGCCCGCCAGGGCTATGCGGTCGCCGTCAATTACAGCAGCCACTCGCTGGCCGCCGACGAGGTGGTGCGCCAGATTCGCGACGCCGGCGGCCGGGCCATGGCGGTGCAGGCCGATGTGGCGCAGGAGGCGCAGGTGCTGGCGATGTTTGAAAAAATAGACGCCAAATTTGGCCGCCTGACGGCGCTCGTCAACAACGCCGGGGTGGTTGACCAGACCACGCGGGTCGACGCCATCACGCTGGAGCGCCTGCAGCGCATGTTCGAGATCAATGTGTTTGGCTCGTTTGTCTGCGCGCGCGAGGCCGTCAAGCGCATGAGCACACGCTACGGCGGCCCGGGCGGCGCCATCGTCAATGTGTCGAGCGCGGCCGCGCGGCTGGGCGCCCCCGGCCAGTATGTCGACTACGCCGCCGCCAAGGGCGCGATTGACACCTTCACCATCGGCCTGGCCAAAGAAGTCGCGGCCGAGGGCATTCGCGTCAACGCGGTGCGGCCAGGCATCATTGAAACCGAGATTCACGCCTCGGGCGGCCTGCCCCACCGCGCACGCGACCTGGCGCCGCAAGTGCCGATGCAGCGTGCGGGCACCGCCCAGGAGGTGGCCGAGTCCATTGTGTGGCTGCTCAGTGACAAAACCAGTTACACCACCGGCGCGCTGCTAGACATATCAGGTGGAAGGTAGATGGCCCCCACGCTTGTCGCTTCGCGTACTGCGCTGCCCCCCGAGGGGGCCGTCTTTTTCTCGGGGCGGCCCGGCGAAAAAGTTCTGTCTGCCTGAAGGAATCACACCATGGACTACAAACCCCTGATCACGCTGCTGGCCCTCGTCAACCCGCTGGCCATCGTGCCGTTTTTCATTCACTACACCCTTAACTTTTCACCCGCCCAGCGCAGGCGCACGATCTGGGTGACGTCGTTCAGCGTGTTTGTGGTGATTGCCACCAGCGCCCTGCTGGGCTTGCAGATTCTGGAGTTCTTCAACATCACGGTGGCGAGTTTTGAGGTGGGCGGTGGCCTGCTGCTGCTGATCAGCGCCATGAACATGCTGAACGCCCAACCGGCCGAAGCCAAGTCCAACACGCATGAAATGGAAGACGGCGCCGCCAAGGCCGCCATGGGCGCCAGCATTGCCGTGGTGCCGCTGGCCATTCCCCTGCTGACCGGCCCGGCCACCATGTCGTCGGTGGTGATCTATGCCGAAAAAGCCAAAAATCTGTGGCAGCTCGGCTCGCTGGTGGCCTACGGCGCCGTGATCGGCCTGGCCACCGCGCTGTGCTTTTCGCTGGCCGAGCCGATTGCCCGGGTGCTGGGCAAAACCGGCATCAATGTCATGACGCGCCTGATGGGGCTGATCCTGGCGGCGCTGGCCGTGGAGGTGATGGCCGACGGGCTGGGCAAGCTGTTTCCGGCGCTGCGGGGATGAGCGTTGCGTCCGCTGCCCGGGTGTTGCTGGTCGAAGACGACCCGGCGATTGCGCGGTCGATCATTTACACCCTGGAACGCGACGGTTTGCGCGTGACGCACAGCCTGCTGCTGGCCGATGCGCGCAGCCAACTGGCCCAGCACCCCTACGATGTGCTGATTCTTGACATTGGCCTGCCCGATGGCAGCGGACTGGACCTGTGCCGGGCCTTGCGCGGTGGCGCATTTGCCAGCCCCCTGCCAGTACTGATGCTGAGCGCTCAGGGCGAGGAAATCGACCGGGTGCTGGGCCTGGAGCTGGGCGCAGACGACTACGTGACCAAGCCCTTCAGCCCGCGCGAGCTGCTGGCGCGGGTGCGCGGCATGCTGCGGCGCACGCGCATGGCCGCCCCGGCGGCGCCTGGTTTGAGCGACAGCCCTTTTGACGTCGATGCACCGGGTCAGCGCATTGCGCTGCACGGCCAGACGCTGGGCCTGACGCGGCGGGAGTACGGCCTGCTGGCCGATCTGCTGCGCCACCGTGGCCGCATCCGCTCGCGGGACGACCTGCTGACGGCGGTGTGGGGCACCGACACCGACAGCACAGACCGCACCGTTGACACGCACATCAAAACCCTGCGCGCCAAACTGCAAGGCATTGCACCCGAACGCGACTACATCGTGACCCATCGCGGCATGGGTTATTCGCTTGCCCCATGACGGGCCGCCCCGATTGACATGCATTTAGGCATACGGCTGCTGTTCGGTTTTTTTCTGGTCACCGGTCTGGCGGTTTTTTTTGTGCTGCGCGTCTTTGTGACTGAAGTCAAACCCAGCGTACGCGAGGTCATGGAAAACATGATGGTCGATACCGCCAACATCCTGGCCGAGCTGGCGAGCGACGACCTGGCCGCAGGGCGCATCGCGACCGGTGATTTTGCAGCGCGTGTGCAGGCGTATGCTGCGCGGCCGGTAGACGCCCACATCTGGGGGCTGGCCAAACAGTCGCTGGACTTTCGCATCTATGTGACCGACGCCAAAGGGGTGGTGCGGTTTGACTCGGGCAACCAGGCCACCGGACAGGACTATTCGCAATGGCGCGACGTCGCCCGCACCCTGCGCGGCGAGTACGGCGCGCGCGCCACCCGCGAAATCCGGCACGATGACCGCAGCTCGGTCATGTATGTGGCAGCGCCGGTCAAGCAGGGCGGCAACATCATCGGCGTGCTGACCGTAGCCAAACCGGTGGCCACCATCCAGGCCTTTATTGACCGGGCCGAACGCAAGATTTTGTTGAACGGCTTGCTGCTGCTGGTGCTGTCGCTGCTGATCGGCGTTGCCGTCACGCTGTGGGTGGTCTGGAGCATTCGCAAACTGCGCCACTACGCCAACGCCGTGGGCCGGGGCGACAAGCCCGCCGTGCCGCAGATACCGGGCGAGCTGGGGGAACTGGCCATGGCCATGGATGCCATGCGCCTCAAGCTTGAAGGCCACGAGTACATCGAGGGCTATGTGCGTGCCCTGAGCCACGAACTCAAAAGCCCGCTGGCGGCGATACGCGGCGCGGGCGAGCTGCTGCAAGACCCGTTGCCTGAAAGCGCACGGCGCGAATTTGCCGGCCACGTCCTCGGCCAAACCGCCCGGCTGGAAGCCATGGTGAACAAAATGCTCGAACTCACCAAGCTCGAGCAGCGCCACGCCACCCTGCAGCCTGAAACACTGGTGTGGCGTGATTTTTTCAAGTCTTTTGAGGTTGAAGCCCAATCAATACCGGCGCAGCATGCTATTGACATAATAGTAAACCCCAACGACGCCAAGGTGTGTGCCGAGCCCAGCCTGCTGGCGCTGGCCCTCAGCAACCTGCTGGAAAACGCCCGCTCGTTTGCACCCCCGGGCTCGACCATCGTGGTAGAGGCCAGCGCCAACTCGGTGGCGGTGCGGGACTTCGGGCCAGGCGTTGCAGACTACGCCCTGGCCCGCCTCGGGGAGCGGTTTTTTTCAACCGTGCGCCCCGATGGGGTCAGCAAGGGCTCTGGCCTCGGGCTGGCGATTGTGCGGCAGATCATGGCGCTGCACGGCGGCACCCTGGTGGCCAGCCAGGCCCAACCCGGCCTGCGCGTGACGCTTCACTTCTGACCTCAGTCACAAAACCGGGCCAGCCGGGCGGCGACTGATCCGGCCGAGCCACCGGACCCTGCAGGGCCTGCAGGCGGCGCTTCGGGTTGGCGGGCCGTTGCCGCTGTGGTCACAGGCGCCAGGCGCGCATACCAGTCAACCCGGCGCGTCATGAGCATGATGGCCGACAGCACGGCAAACAGGGCCACCGCGCCAACCGCCAACGCGGTCTGTTCCATCTGCAGCAGCACAAACAGCATGCCATACAGCGCGCCAATGCCCAGCCCAAACGGCAGGCCGCGCGCCCAGCTGCGCAGCATGTGGCTGGCGTAGTAGGTGAGCAGCAAAACACACGCCGTTGCCGCGACGGCATAGGCCATGCCAAACGGCATGTGTTCGGACAGACTCACCAGCAGCAAAAAGAAAATGCTCATGGCGGCCCCCACCAGCAAATACTGGATCGGGTGGACGCGCAAGGACTTCATGAACTCAAACAGCCCGACAGCCAGAAAGGTCAGCCCGACAAACAACAGACCGTACTTGGTGGCGCGGTCACTCAGGGCATAGGTATTGCCGGGGTCAACAAAGGTGATGCTCAGGGTTTCGAGCCCCTCCTTGCGCTGGGCCAGGTCTTGCTGGGCCGAACTGGCGAGCGCGCTGACACGCCAGCTGGCTTCAAAACCCTGGTCGCTGATCTTGCGGTCAACCGGCAGGAACTGGCCGCCAAAACTCGGGTGCGGCCAGTTCGACGTCAGCTGAATCTGCGTGTCGCTGCCCAGCGGCACGATGGAAAGCTGTTCGGTGCCGACCAGTTCCAGCTCCAGCTCGGCCTGCAGCGGCTCGCTGCGCGACCAGCTTGCAGGCAAAGGTGCATGCACGCCGCGCGGGGCGCTGCCGTAAAACGTGCCCGGCTTGAGGCCCACCGCCTGGCCGCCCAACAGCAGGCTGGCATGGCGAATGCCGCGGGCGTCAGACACCGCCATCATCAGCAGCGGCCGGCCGCAGTTCATGCGTGAATGGGCCTGCTGCGGCACGGGTTTGAGGGCTTCAAGATTCGCCCACTGGGCCGTGATGCGCGCCTTCAGGTTAAACGCCTGGGTGGCATGCAGGCCTCGCGCACGCGGTGCCAGCTGGCTGCTGCCCTGCACGCTGAGCGTGGCCGGTGCGGCCATCAGGTGAAACTCGCGCCGTTTGGTTTTCACCTGCTTGTCCTGCAGGTCAACATCCCACTCTTCCGAGCAGGCCATATGAATCAACGGCCCGGTCAGGGTTTGCGGGCCGGCCAGGCTTCTGGCCACGCTTTCAACCGCGATTTGCCGGTAGGTCTGGCGGTCATGAACCACCCCGCTGATCTGCATCAGTGCGGCCAGCAAGAGCAGCCAGACCAGGGCGATAGAAATGAGTTTCGCTTTCAATTTGCATCCTTTCGTAGTGACAACGACAGGAAGTGTGCAAAAGCGCTGTGAGGCCAGCATGAGGT
>JANNXF010000410.1:0-9882 GCA_031409395.1 Polaromonas sp. | reverse complement strand
CCGGGGCGGGAGTATGTGGCATCGCTGGACGACGGCACAGGCCGCAAAAAAGTCGTGATCGCAGTGCAGATTCCTGACAGTTTTGACACGGCTGCGCCCTGCGTCGTTCTGGGCCCTTCGTCCGGATCGCGGGGCGTTTACGGCGCCATTGGTACTGCCGGCGAATGGGGCCTCAAGCACGGTTGCGCAGTAGCACTGACCGACGCAGGCAAAGGCGTGGGTCTTTACGACCTGACCGACGACAGCGTTAACCGGATTGACGGCACCCGGGACACGCGCACCAATGCTGGCGCATTGAATTTCTTCGCGGCAAACATCACAGACGCAGCGCGAGCGGCCTACAACGCGCTGTTTCCGAACCGCCTGGCCCTCAAGCAGGTGCACTCGCAGCAGAACCCTGAGAAAGACTGGGGTAACGATACGCTCGCGGCTGCCCGCTTTGCCCTGTATGCCTTGAACGACCGCTACGGCACTGCGGCTGCGCCTGTACGTTTCAACGCAGCCAATACCATCATCATTGCCGGCTCTGTCTCCAACGGTGGTGCGGCTGTTCTGCGGGCGGCCGAGCAGGACACCAGCGGCTTGATCCGCGGCGTGGTGGCGGGCGAACCCGTGACTGAAATGCCGACCTCTGCCGGCTATGGCATACAGCTCGGTGGTGTGGCCGTGACCGGCATTGGCAAGCCACTTGCCGACTATGTGACCTATGGCAACCTCTACCAGCCTTGCGCGGCACTGGCAGCCGGGGCGGCCATGGCAGAGACCTCGATTTTCAATTACATCCCGCTCGTAGGCATGACAGCGCGGGCCACGGCCCGCTGTACCGGGCTGGCGGCCAAGGGTCTCGTCACCGGTGTGACCACCGCCGACCAGTCGCTTGACGCGCTGAACAAGTTGCGCGCCTACGGCTGGACGCCAGACAACGACCAGATGCACAACGCGCACTACGCGCTGGGCAATGGCCCCATCCTGTCGGCCATGTACCCGGTGAGTTACGGGCGTTTCTCGGTACTCGACAACGTCTGCAACACCAGCTTTGCGGCGGTTGGCGGGACTGGCGCACCGGTGGCTGTCAGCGCAACGGCCAAGGCACAGAGCTTTGCCACGGCCAATGGCACAGCCAATGGCACGCCAGCCACGGTGGTTTACAACGACTCGGTGGGGGGGGCCAGCTCGTGGCAACTTGCCACATCACCGTCCACCGGGGTGCAAGACTTTGGACTCGACAACGCGCTGTGCCAGCGCGCCCTGGTGACGGGCACAGACCCGGTGACCAGTGCCGTCCTGACCGCCATCAGCACGCCGACCGCAGCCCAGAGCACCGCGGTGCGCGCGGGTATGGCCGAAGTCTTTGTGGGCGGCAACCTGCAAAGCAAGCCGGTGATTGTGGTGGCGGGTCGCAGCGATGCACTCATTCCGGTGAACAACAATGCCCGCGCCTATGCGGCGTTCAACCGCACTGTGGAAGGCCCGGCCAGCAAGCTGCGCTACATCGAGGTGGCGAACGCCCAGCACTTTGACTCTTTCCTGCCATTCAGCGGGTTTGACACGCGCTTCGTGCCTTTGCATCCCTACTTCAACCAGGCCATGGACGCGATGTATGCCCACCTGAAAAACGGTGTCACGCTGCCACCGAGCCAGGTGGTCAGGACCACGGTGCGGGGTGGAACGCCCGGTGCAGCGCCCGCGATCACGGCTGCCAATGTCCCGGCCATCAGTGCCGCGCCGGTTGCTGGTGACCAGATCGGTTTTGCCGGCACTTCGCTCGCCGTTCCCAACTGATACCACGATGCCTGGCGTGCATGCCGCAGCGCAAGTTCGCCAGGCCATCGTCCTTCAGCCAAACCCGCCAGCGCAGCGGGGCGGCCGTACGCCGCGTTGAAATCAGGGACCTTGTTAGTCGTCAGGAGATAAATCATGCAGGTATTTAAAACGTGGAGCCGACAGGCGTTGGCAGCGCTGGCGCTGTGCAGCCTTGGCAGTTTGGGTGTGGCGTCCGCCGCCAGCGATCTGGTTATTGGCCAGGTCGCGCCCCTGTCTGGCGTGCTGGCCAGCACCGGACACCAGATGGTGGTGGGCGGAAAGATTTATTTTGCCCATGTCAACGCGCAGGGCGGTATTCACGGCGCCAAAATCCGGCACGAGGTGGTGGACGACGGCTACAAGGTCGCCGAGACGGTCAGGCTGACCCGTGAAATGCTGGCCAAGCCCGAAGTGGTGGCGCTGTTTGGCTTTGCCGGCACCGCCAATGTGACGCAGCTTTTGAATGACGGCGTGCTCGATGTCGGGGGTGCTGCGCTGGTGGCACCGTACACCGGAGGTGAATCCCTGCGCAATCCGTTCAACCCCTGGATTTTTCATGTGCGTGCCGGTTATGCGGCCGAAGCCGAGCACATGGTGCAGCAGGTGACAACGCTGGGCATGAGCCGTATTGCCGTGATGTACCAGGACGACGGGTTTGGCAAGGCTGGCCTGCTGGGGGTCGAGAACGCGCTGGCCAAGCGCAATTTGAAGCTGGCTGTAGCGGCTGGCTATGAGCGCAACACCGACAAGGTGGAGGACGCCGTCGCCAAAATAAAGGCCTCCGACGCGCAGGCCGTCATCATGATTTCGGTCAACAAGCCGACGGCCGCCTTCATCAAGCGCTACCGCGAAAGCGGAGGTGGCGCGCAGCTCTACAACATTTCGGTGGTGGACCCGGCAGAGCTGGTCAGGCTGGCCGGACTGAAGAACGCCCACGGACTGGGGATCAGCCAGGTGGTGCCTTACCCTTTCATGGCCAATATGCCGGTGGTGCGTGAGTACCAAAGCTTGCTAAAAAAATACGCACCGCAGGAGGTGGTCAACTACACCAGTTTCGAGGAATTTGTGGGCGCCAAAGTTCTGGTGGAGGCGCTGCGACGCGCTGGCCCCAACCCGACACGGGCCAAAGTGGTCAAGGCGCTGGAGTCGATGGAGAGCTATGACACCGGGGGTATCACGGTGGGCTTTTCTCCCGTCAACCGGATTGGCTCGCGTTATGTGGAAGTTACCGTGATTGGCAGTACTGGCAAGCTGCTGAAATAGAAGTTTCAGCGCGTCCGCAAAAATAGATCAGGGAGGGATAGGCGGCATGCAATTTACGTCCAACTATTTAACCTGCGCAGGCCGGGAAATTCATTACACCGAGTGGGGTGCGCAGCACAGTGAGACAGTCATTGCCTGGCATGGTTTGGCCCGCACGGGCCGGGACATGGACCTGCTGGCGGCGCACCTGAGCAACCGCTACCGCGTGATTTGTCCGGATACGCTGGGGCGCGGCCTGAGCCAGTGGAGTCCAGACCCGAAAACCGAATACCAGCTGGTTTTTTATGCACGCATTGCCGCTGAACTGTTTGAACAGTTGCAGATTGCGAAAGCGCACTGGGTCGGTACCTCGATGGGCGGTGCCATCGGAATGGTCTGTGCGTCAGGCCTTTTTGAGGCCGGCATGAAGAGCCGTATCCAGAGTCTGGTGCTGAACGACAGCGCCCCGAAAATTGCCGATGCGGCGATTGAACGCATCAAGGCCTATGCCGGCAAGCCGCCGGCATTTGACACGGTACTGGCGCTTGAGGCGTTTTTTCGCCAGAGCTACAAGCCCTATGGCTGGCTCAGTGACGCGCAATGGCGGCACCTGACAGAAACATCGATGCGCCGGCTGCCCGACGGCCGGGTGACCCCGCACTACGACCCGGCCTCGATTGAGCAATTTCATCATCACCCCGATGACTACCTGATCTGGAACCACTACGACGCGCTGACGCTTCCGGTGCTGTGTTTGCGCGGGGTGACGTCCGACCTTTTGCTGCGCGAAACCACCGCTGGCATGCTCACCCGCGGCCCCGGTCAGGCCGGCAGGCTGCGCGTGGTGGAGGTGGAGGGCTGTGGACATGCACCCGCGCTGAACGTCCCCGACCAGCTGGCGCTGGTGGATTCATTCATCACATCACACCGTTGACGGGTGCGGTGAGCGCGCAGGGTCTGGGCGCAAAACCGCCTATTGGCTTATTGGCCTATTGCTTGGCGCCCAGTGCCTGCGCTCTGGCGCGGGAATCCGCCAGGGCCTGCGAATCGGTCTGAACCGTGGTCGGCCAGCCGGCCAGGTGGCCGATACAAAACTCGGCTAGTGCCGCCGCCCATTGCGGGCTGTCGTTCAGGCATTCGATGTAGTTGAAAGTCTTGCCGCCAGACGCCAGAAACGCGTGGCGTGCCTCCATGGAGATCTCTTCCAGTGTTTCCAGACAATCACCGGTAAAGCCTGGGCAAACCACATCCACACTGGTGACGCCGGACTGTGCCATTTTGACCAGCGTGGGTTCGGTGTAGGGTTCCAGCCATTTGGCCTTGCCAAAACGCGACTGGAAGGTAACCTTGTAGCGGTCTTTGGACAGGCCCAGTTTTTCGGCCAGCAAGCGCGCTGTCTTGTGGCATTCACAGTGGTAGGGGTCGCCCAGCATGAGCGTGCGTTCCGGCACACCGTGAAAGCTCATGAGCAACTGTTCTGATTGGCCATTTTGGCGCCAATAGGCGCGAATCTTGTCGGCCAGTGCGCCAATGTAGCCTGGGGCGTCGTGGTAATGGTTGACAAAGCGGAACTCGGGAATCTGGCGCGCCTGGGCGGCCCAGCTGTAGACCGCATCAAACACGCTGGCGGTGGTGGTGGCGCTGTACTGGGGATAGGCGGGTAACACCAGCACCCGGGTCACGCCGTCGGCCTTGAGCTGGTCCAGCTGCGAGGCAATGGAGGGGTTGCCGTAGCGCATGGCGTAACGCACCTCGACGGTATGGCCGCGCACGCCCAGATAGCCGCGCAGCATCAGCGCCTGCTTCTGGGTCCAGACTTTGAGGGGGGAGCCCTCGGCCGTCCAGATGCTGGCGTACTTGGCGGCTGATTTCTTGGGCCTGACACGCAAGATGATGCCGTGCAAAATCAGCCACCACAGCGGCTTTGGGATTTCCACCACGCGCGGATCGCTTAAAAACTCGGCCAGGTAACGGCGCAGCGCTGGCGCCGTGGGCGCATCAGGCGTGCCGAGGTTGCACAGCAAAATAGCCGTTGTGGCGCTGGCCGTGGGTGGCCTGCCGTGGGCGAACGGCGGTTCTTTGACAAATGGCGAGGCAAAGGGCGACAAAGCAGTCAGGGTATTGAAAAAAGACATGGGTTATTCTCGCTTACCTATGCTTGACCTGACACTGATCAAAGCCATTACCCTGGACCTTGACGACACCTTGTGGCCGATCTGGCCCGCCATAGAACGGGCTGAAAAAGCGCTGGACGACTGGTTGAGCCACCATGCCCCCATGACGGCGGCCCTCTTCGCCAACCCGGCGGCGCGGCATGACATCCGGGAGCATGTCACCCGTTCGCGTCCTGAACTGAAGTACAACCTGAGCGCCATTCGTACCGAGGCCATCCGGGTGGCGCTGTACCGCTCGCGGGAAGATCCCTTGCTGGCCGAGCAGGCATTCAGTGTTTTTTTTGCAGCGCGCAACCAGGTGACCCTGTTTGAAGATACTTTGCTGGCGCTGGCATTTTTGTCGAGCCGCTTTCCGCTGGTCGCTGTTTCTAACGGCAATGCCGACATTCAGCGCATCGGCATCGACTCGTACTTTCGCGCCAGCATCAGCGCCCAGGCGTTTGGTGTCGGCAAGCCCGATCCACGCATTTTTCACGCGGCAGCCGGTGCGGCCGAGGTCGAGCCCCATCAGGTGCTGCATGTGGGTGATGATGCGGCACTGGACGTGCTGGGAGCACTCAATTGCGGCATGCAGACGGTCTGGATCAATCGCGCTGACCACCTGTGGGTTTATCCCAGCATGCCCAATGAGACGGTGACCACGCTGACCGAGCTGTGCGATCTGTTTCCACGCTGAAATCCAAACGCAGACCCTGAAAAATTCACGTACTGGTTTGACATGCCTCTCAAAATCTACGGTACGGCGGCTTCCCGTGCAGCCCGCCCGCTCTGGGTGGCGCATGAGCTGGGCCTGACCTACCAGCATATTGACCTGCCTTACCTGGGAGGCGTCACCCGCACGCCAGACTTTTTGGCCATCAACCCGAACGGGCATATTCCGGTGGTGGACGATGACGGCGTGCTGGTCTGGGAATCGATGGCCTGCGCGCTGTATCTGGCCGAGCGTTTCAAGGGCCCGCCAGGCAGTGGTGTGCCGCTGCTGGCGGCCGAAAACCATGCCGAGCAGGCGGATATCTTGCGCTGGAGCTTCTGGGTGGTCACCGAGTGTGAAAAAGACGCGCTGACATTTTTGATGCACAGCGCACTCATGCCGCAAGACCGCCGCAAACCCCATTTGGCGGCTGAAGCCCAGCTGCGCCTGGTGGGCCCGTTGCAGGTGCTGGACCAGCATTTGCAAACCCGTCCCTATCTGGCGGGTCAGCGCTTTACCGTGGCCGATGTGTGCGTGGCGTCTGTCGTGGCTTGGGTGCAAGGGGCCACGGAACTGATGATGCAATGCCCGCAGACAGATGACTGGTTGCGTCGCTGCCTGGCACGGCCGGCCTTCCAGGCGGTCAAAAATTTAGCGAAAAGTGCCTGAAGCCCATATATAACGGGCGCAAGCAGCTATATATTTGATAGCGACTCGGTGGTGCTGAAGTCTTGTTGCAAGTCCCGTGCTGCTTGCAATCCGGAACGCACCGCCCCCTCAAGCGTCGCCGGGTACGGCCCCGCAACATAGTCGCCGCAGGCCAGCAGGCCGCGTGCCACTTTGCCGGCGGGGCGCTGCAAGCCGGGCGTGCAGGCAAAGGTGGCACGCTTTTCAACGATGGTCTGGAGCGGTTGCAAGCCGCTCAGCCCCAATTGCCGAACGGCTTGCGCCATGACCTGCTGGTTCAGGGTAGCGCCGTCGCCCACACTGGCGCTGACCACAAACGCCAGCAAACCGGGCGGGCCGCCGAGCTGTCCGCGGTCAAACACAAACTGGGCGGGTTCGGTGGCACTGGCGGCCAGCGCCAACATGGGTTGGTCAAGATGGATCGGGTTTGCAGATCGCGCGTCATGGCCGAAGGCGTACACCGTGGTCAGTGCCTCGAACTGCAGGCTGCGCGCCGCCTTTAGCCAGGTGTCGGCGGCCAGGCCGCTGCTCTGGGCCAGGCGTGCGGCTTCGTGCGGGGGGCAGGCCAGCACCACGCGGTCAAACCGTTCGGCGGGGGTGTTCGTGTCAAGCGCAACGGCCCAGCCAGCGCCTTCGGGCGTGATCTGCAGCACGCGTGCGCCCAGCCGTACCGTGCCACCTTGCGCGGTCAGCCAGCTCAGCGCGGCATCCGGCAGCAGTGCGCTCAGGTCCACGCGTGGCAACAACAGGTTGGAGCCGCCGCTGGCAGAAAACAGGGCGTCTTTCATCACCCGCAAGAACACCTGGCCGCTGGCCCGCTCTGCCGGGGTGTTGAGGGCAGACACACACAGGGGCTCGATCAGTGAGGCCATGGCCCCCGGCGCCAGGGTTTTGCACAGGTCGGCCACCGACTGGCTGGCACCGCACTGAAATCCCCTGAGCTGCCAGCCGGTGGCTAGCTTCAGCAGTGACAGCTTGTCCGTCCATGACCAGCCGCGTGCGCCCAGGATGCCTGCGAATGCGTCGAACGGGGCGGGGACGGACTGGGGCAGCCTGAGGCCGCTGCCGTCGGGAAATTGCAAGGTCAACGGAAGGCGCAGCAAGGCTGTGTGGGCGTCTATGCCCAGGTCATGCATCAGTTTCAGGGTTTCTGAATACGCCCCGATCAGGATGTGCTGGCCGTTGTCCAGCGCCAGCGGCTGACCCGCCCACACGGTATCCACCCGCCGCGCCCGCCCGCCGGGACTGCGGGACGCTTCAAACAGCGTGGTCTGGTGGCCCCGCCGCGTGGCCTCTACGGCGGCCGCGCAGCCCGCCCAGCCCGCGCCGATGACGGCAATCTTCATTGCTAGACAACCCGCCCAAAGGCCTGGGTTTTCCAGGCCAGCCAGAACTTGCGCAGCGGCGTGAGGCTCACGCGCTGGTGCAGCACCTGGTAGCCATCGGCGGCAATTTCACGCAGCAGCGTGCGGTAAATGCTGGCCATCATGAGGCCCGGCTTCTGGGCGCGGCGGTCGGCTTCGGGCAACAGGGCCAGCGCTTCGTCGTACAAGGCCAGCGCACGCTGCGTCTGAAATTGCATCAGCGCCTCGAAGCGGTCAGAGTATTCGCGCTTCAAGATTTCGTGCGCCTTCACCTCAAACTGCTGCAGCTCATTGACCGGCAGGTAGATGCGGCCGCGCAGGGCGTCTTCGCCCACATCGCGGATGATGTTGGTCAGCTGGAACGCCAGCCCGAGCTTGTGGGCGTAGGCGGTGGTGGCTTCGTCCGTCTGGCCAAAAATACGCGCTGCCACTTCGCCCACAATGCCGGCCACCAGGTGGCAGTAGCGCGTGAGGCCGGGAAAGTCGAGGTAGCGGTTTTGCGCCAGATCCATCTGGCAGCCCTCAATGACCGCCTGTAAATGGCGCGCCTCGATGCGGTAGGTGGCGGCCAGCGGCATCAGCGCCTGCATCACCGGGTGGCTGGGGCTGCCGGCAAACGACTTGGCGACTTCGCTTTGCCACCAGGCCAGCTTGGTGTGGGCCACGCCGGGGTCAGTGACTTCGTCCACCACATCGTCTACCTCGCGGCAAAAGGCGTAAAACGCGGTGATGGCGGCGCGCCGCTCTTTGGGTAAAAACAGAAAAGCGTAGTAAAAACTGCTGCCGGACGCGGCGGCTTTTTGCTGGACATACTGCTCAGGGGTCATGCGGCGGATTGTCGCAGGCTTGTGTGGCGGTCAAGGTGCAGGGGCGGTGTGCCCGGCGCGTCATGGGGCCAGGGCTTTCCAGGCAATGACCAGGGCATCCCACTTGCCAAGGCTTGGGCGACGGGTCAGGGTGGCGTGATTCATGCTTTCCATTTTGTCCAGAATGCGCAACCCGCCCTGAATCACGCAGCGCAATTCAAGTGCGGCCCGCCAGCCCGTGAAGCCACCCAGCTGGCGTGCCACCCGGGCCGGAAGCTGCAAGCCTTTTAGCATGGTAGCCCTTGCATATCGGGCGCTGGCAGCTATTAAATTGATAGTATTCTGGTTGTTGACCAGTGCCAGCAACTGGGGCTCGTCGGCACCGTGTGGAGCCCAGCTGTCGGCCGGCAGGTAAATTCGCCCACGCGCAATGTCCACGCTCAGGTCTTGCCAGAAGTTGATCAGTTGCAGGGCCGTGCAGATGCTGTCGCTCATGAACAGGGCGTCGGCGTCTTGCACGCCGTAAAGGTGCAGCAGCAGACGGCCAACGGGATTGGCCGAGCGGCGGCAGTAGTCGTCGAGTTCCCCCTGGCTGGCATAGCGCTGCTTCACAATGTCTTGCTCAAAGGCACTGAGCAGATCGGTCAGCAAATGGATTGGCAGGCCAAATTGCGCCATGACCGGGCCCAAAGGCCCGAATACGGCGGCCCAACGGGGCGAGGGCGGCAGGCCGCTGGCCGTGGCCAGCAAGTCGGCGCGGTAGGCCGCCAGGTCGCTCAAGCGGGTTTCCGGCAAAGCATCGCCTTCGTCAGCCAGGTCATCTGCGGTGCGGGCAAACCAGTAGATGGCCGCCACCGCCGGCCTCAGATGCGGCGGGCAGAGCAGGGTCGCTACCGGAAAGTTTTCGTAATGATTGACACCCTGGCCTTGATTCATGGCGCTGATTGTCGCTTGACAAGCATTCGTATTTACCCTAGATTACTAACCGGTCAGTCATTAATTGTCGGTCCAGTCAAATTTCTTTCTTGAGCCAGATCATGAATAAAACTGTGTTTTCCCTGCTGAGTGTGGTCGTTTTACTGGCCGCCTGTTCCAAATCTGCACCGCCCGAGGAG
>JANNXF010000409.1:0-3575 GCA_031409395.1 Polaromonas sp. | reverse complement strand
GCTGCAACTGCGGCGTAAGCGCCAGGTGCTGCGAAACGCGAAGCGAGAGGCCTTGTTTCATGGTGCCCCCACGCTTCTCACTTCGCGTACTGCGCTGCCCCCCGAGGGGGCTGGCCTTGCTTGGGGCGGCCCGGCGCGGCGACCTGGATGTTCCAACAATTTACCTGGGAGCAGGGGCCGTGCAACCGGCTTCGCCGGGGCACAGGCGCCGCCCCCTGCAGGGGGGAAGGCGCTACACGACGTGAGCGTCCGACAGGGGGGTGCCATGTTCACATCTTGAAGTGTTCGCCAAGATACACGCGACGCACATCGGCGTTGTTCACGATCTCGGACGGGGTGCCAGTGGCCAGCACATGGCCTTCACTGATGATGTAAGCGTGGTCGCAAATGCCCAGCGTTTCGCGCACGTTGTGGTCGGTGATCAACACACCAATGCCGCGTGATTTGAGGAAACCGATGATGCGCTGGATCTCGATCACGGCAATCGGGTCAATGCCGGCAAAAGGCTCGTCGAGCAGGATGAAACGTGGCTGGGTCGCCAGCGCCCGCGCGATTTCCACACGGCGGCGCTCACCGCCTGACAGGGCAGGCGCCGGTGAGTCGCGCAGGTGGTCTACCCGCAAATCCTGCAGCAAGGCATCGAGCCGGGCGTCAATGTCGGCGCGGCCCAGCGGCTTGCCCGCCGCGTCGAGCTGCAGCTCCAGCACGGCGCGCACGTTTTCCTGCACCGTGAGCTTGCGAAAGATGGAGGCCTCTTGCGGCAGGTAGCTCAGGCCGAGCCGGGCACGCCGGTGAATCGGCATGTGTTCGACCGACTGACCATCAATCGAAATCTCGCCAGCATCGGCGCGCACCAGACCCACAATCATGTAGAAGGACGTGGTCTTGCCCGCGCCGTTGGGGCCGAGCAGACCCACCACCTCGCCCTTTTGCACCGCCAGCGAAACATCCTGGACCACCTTGCGGCTGCCGTAGGATTTTTGCAGGCCCTGAGCCACCAGGCGGCTGGGGACAGCAGCGGCAGGCCCGCGTGAAGGGGCGGCGTTTAACGCGTCAATTGGCACATCCATCGGCTGCAGGTGCTTTCTATTTTTTGTCGCTGCCCAGCGCCGGGCTGGGTCGCAGACTGGGCGGGGTGCCGGCCGGGACACTGCCCGGTGCCGCTTCGGGGGCCACGCCGCGTGGCGACAGCATGGCGCGAATCCGCCCGCTGGGGTTGGCGGCGGTGCGGTTCTGCGCCCCCCCGTCAACGGTGAACACATCGGTGTTGTTGTCGTACACAATCAGCGCGCCCGTGGTTTCGTCCAGCAGCGTCGCGCCCCGGTAGCGGCGCACCACCGCCTGCTTGGCAAACTTGACCAGGTCGGCACGACTGTCGTATTCAATGCGCTCGCCTTCGCCTTCAATGTATTCATCGACGCCATCGCGCTTTTTTCGGTAATACGCCAGCTTGCCGGGCGCGGCAATCGACACGGCCTGCTGGTAACCCTCGGGGTCTTGCGCCACATCGACCCGGCCGCCCCGGATGATGGTCGTGCCCTTGGTGATCACCACATTGCCGGTAAACACGCTGGTCTGCTTCAGGTCGTCGTAGCGCAAGGCGTCTGCCTCGGCGTTCATGGGCTTGTCACGGTCGGCTTTTTCAGCGGCCGCCGGACACACCACCCCAGCCGCCAGGGCGAGCATCACGAACAGGGAGAAAAAGGTTTGTTTCATACGGCACGAATCTTGCTGCAAATGGAGTCTGGCCATTGTAGCGAGCGCAACCCCCGTAAAGGGCTTGCCGCAAAAATCAGTGGCATAAAAAAACCCGCCGGAAGGGGCGGGTTTTCAGCAAGAACCCGGGCGACCCGGGTGCAGACAGCCAGTTCAGGCCTGTTTTGGCTTGCCGCGTGCCCGTTCAATCAGGTGATCGGCCACCAGCAGCGCACGCTCCATGCTCTGCGCCTGGGTGGACGACGTGTAAAAACGCCCGGCAATGCCGAGTGCGGGAACGCCATCGACCGCATAGGCGTCTTGCAGCTGCGTGGCCTTGCGTACCTTGGTGCTGACCGAAAACGAGTTGTACAGTTCGACAAACTTGGCCTTGTCGATGCCCTGCTTTTCGGCCCAGGCCGCCACCAGTTCGGCGGTGTTGAGCGCCTGTTTTTCCACATGAATGGCGTAGAACACCTTTTTGTGAAGCTCATCGACCTTGCCCATGGCTTCGAGCACAAAGTAAAGGCGCTGCTGCGGCTCAAAATCAGGCCGGAAAGCCACGGGAACGCGCCTGACAACCACGTCTTTGGGCGCAGTTTTCACCCAGGCCTCCAGCTTTGGCTCAAAGGCGTTGCAGTGCGGGCAGCTGTACCAGAAGAACTCGACCACCTCGATCTTGCCGGTGGGCGCTTCGGTGGGTGCCGCCTTGTCGAGCACCAGGTAATCCGTGCCCTCCTTGAATGGCTTGGCCTGGGCCTGGGCGGCTGCCGGCAGCAGCGAAGCGCCCAGCGTGGTGGCGGCCACGGAAGCGGCAGAAAGCGAAAACGCACGTCGTTGAATCAATTTTTTCTCCTGGCAGTTGGATCACGCGGATGGAATACCGGGGTTTGACACCCGCATCCTTAAAAGTTCAGCCGGGCGGGCCAATTAACGCTGCACCCGCACCAGCGCCGTCTCGATCGAGTTGCTGTCGAGGCGTTCCTTGGCCTTGTCGGCATCGTCTTTTTTGTCAAACGGCCCCAGGCGCACGCGGTACACGGTGCGCCCGGCCTGCTCACGCTCGGTGACTTTGGCCTGCATGCCCAGCAACGACAGCTTGGCGCGCTGCTGCTCGGCGTCTTCGGGGGTGCGAAAGGCACCCGCCTGAATAAAGTAATTGAAGGGGTCAGCCCCGCCACCGGAGGCCGAGGGGTCGGCGCGGGATTTGGCCAGGTCGCCCAGCGGGTCGTCCGAACCGCCGGGCTTGGCGGTTTTGGCGGTGGCCGTGGCCGGTACGGCGGTTTTCGGCGGTGTGGTCAGCACCGCAGCGGGTGCCGCCACCTTGCTTTCTTCCGTCGAGGCCGGGGGGGGCGGCTTGACGGCGTTTTTGCCCGCCAGCGCGGCGTTGGGGTTCCAGTCCTTGTTCTTTTTGGCCTCGGCGGCATCGCTGTCGGGGCTGCGCGGCTGGCCCTTGTTCATGAAGGGCACTGGTACCTTGGTGATGTAAACCGCCACCGCCAGCGCGGCACCCAGGCCAATCAGCGCGCCAATCATCAAGCCCAGCAGGGTTCCGCCTCGTTGTGTGTTCATTGCCTGCACGGTGTCTCTGCCCTGTTCTGAATGGTTAAGTGGCTCATGGTGGTTCACATCTTGCGGGGCGCACTCACGCCCAGCACCGCGAGGCCATTGTGCAACACCTGTGCGGTGGCCGCGACCAGCGCCAGACGGGCCAGTTTCACGGCTTCGTCATCGACCAGTATCCGCTCGGCGTCGTAATAGCTGTGGTAGCAGGCGGCCAGTTCGCGCAGGTAGAAAGCCACATCGTGCGGTGCCAGCCCGCTGGCGGCATTGGCCAGCATGTCGGGGTATTTGGCCAGCAGCAGCATCAGCGCCTGTGC
>JANNXF010000408.1:0-2000 GCA_031409395.1 Polaromonas sp. | reverse complement strand
TGTCCAAGCTGATGTTTTTCAGCGCGCTGTCGCTTTTTCTGATGGTGGCCGACACCCGGTTTCGCATCACCCAGCCGCTTCGCTCGGTGCTGGCCACGGTGCTCTACCCGGTGCAGTGGGTGGCCCTGCAGCCGGTGCGCGCGGTCAAAAACAGCAGCGTCTACATGACTGGCCTGAACCAGGCCAAGTCTGACAGCGAAGACGCCAGCAAGAAACTGGCGCTGCAGTCGCTGCGCGCTGGCCAGGTCGAGCAGCTGTCACAGGAAAACCGGCGCTTGCGCGATTTGCTGGGCCTGCGTGGCCAGCTCGCCACCTCGGTCATGGCCGCAGAAGTGCTGTACGACGCGGCCGACCCCTACACCCGCAAGATCATCATCGACAAAGGCCTGGCCCAGGACGTTGAGCTGGGCTCGCCGGTGCTGGACGAGTCCGGTGTGCTGGGGCAAGTGACGCGGGTGCACCCGCTGGTCAGCGAAGTCACGCTGCTGATAGACCGCGATCTGGCGATTCCCGTGCTCAATGTGCGCACCGGCGCACGCAGCGTGGCCTTTGGCGACCCGTCGGCGGGTGGCAGCGGGCTGGAGCTGCGCTTCATGGGCAGCAACTCCGATGTGCAGCCGGGCGACCTGCTCACCACCAGCGGGGTCGACGGTGTTTATCCGCCCGGGCTGCCCGTGGCCAAGGTGGTGCGTATCGAGCGCCGCGCCGAATCTGCTTTTGCCAAAATAGCGGTGGCCCCGCAGGCCCTGGTCACGGGTGCGCGGCATGTCATGGTGGTCAAGCCGGTGTCGGGCCAGATACCGCCCCGGCCAGTGGTGGCTGCGCCCGATGCCACGCCTAAAAAGAAGGGCACCAAATGACCCTGCAAGGACTGACCCCATGATCATGCGATCAGGCCAGCAACTGCTGCTGCCCGCCAATCCGGTGTTTATCTGGTTCAGCTTGCTGGTGGCGCTGCTGCTGGACATTCTGCCGCTGGGGCGAGTACCCTGGATGCCCAGTTTTCTGGCGCTGGTGCTGGTGTTCTGGAACGTGCACCAGCCGCTGCGCGTGGGCATTGGCGTGGCCTTCATGTTTGGCCTGGCGATTGATGTGCAGCAGTCGTCGTTGCTGGGCCAGCATGCGCTGAGTTACACCGCCCTGAGCTTTTTTGCCACCATGATCCACCGCCGCCTGCTCTGGTTCACCGTGCCGTCGCAGGCGCTGCAGGTGCTGCCGCTGTTTGCTGTGGCGCACGGTGTGGAGCTGATTATCCGGATGCTGGGCGGGGGCATCTTCCCAGGCTGGGTCATTTTGCTGGCGCCACTGGCCGAGGCGCTGCTGTGGCCGGTGGTGAGCGTGCTGCTGCTGGTGCCGCAACGCCGTGCGCCCGACCGTGATGAAAACAGGCCTCTGTAGATGAGGCCCCCACGGTCGCTCACTGTGTGTAGCTCCCTGCCCCCCGAGGGGGCTGGCCTTGCTTGGGGCGGCCCTGCGCTGCGGCCGTTGCCCCCACGGTCGCTCACTGCGTGTAACTCCCTGCCCCCCGAGGGGGCCGCTGCGCCTGCGGCCTGGCGGAGCCAGTTCCGCGGCTCGGACTGGTTCAGAGGCGGACTTGCCTGGACGGGTTCGGGCTGGCTGTTTGGGGCTGGCTTTGTGTTGCCGGGCACTTTTTGACCATTTGCAAGTCACACCGCCATGACTGAACTGAGAAACGTGGAAGCCGACCTGTCGCGCTTCCGTGCGCGGGTGCTGGTGGCCAGCCTGGTGGTGCTGTGCTGCTTTTTGCTGCTGGCGGCCCGGCTGGTGTATTTGCAGGTGTACCGCCACACCGACCTGAGCGAGCAGGCGGAAAACAACCGCACGGCGGTGGTGCCCATCGTGCCCAACCGGGGCTTGATCCTGGACCGCAATGGCGTGGTGCTGGCGTCCAACTACTCGGCCTACACGCTGGAGATCACGCCGTCCAAGGTCGACAACCTGGAAGAAACCATTGCCGCGCTGGAAAAAGTGGTCGATAT
>JANNXF010000407.1:0-2248 GCA_031409395.1 Polaromonas sp. | reverse complement strand
GGGAAATGCAAAAAACGGAGGTGAGGGGCCACAGTGGGGCAGGGGCTCAGGAAAGGTCTTTGAGAAGGTTGGCCATTTCAACCGCCACGCGTGCTGCATCACGCCCTTTTTCATGCTGGCGCACCTGCGCTTGCACCAGGTTTTCGGTGGTCAGTATGGCGTTGGCAATCGGCAATTGGTAGTCCAGCGCCAGACGCGTGACGGCCGAACCACTTTCGTTGGCGACCAGTTCAAAGTGATAGGTTTCGCCGCGAATGATGCAGCCCAAGGCCACCAGCGCATCGTATTTGTCGGTCTCTGCCAGGGCTTGCAGGGCGCAGGGCACCTCGAGTGCACCCGGCACTTTGACATGCGTGATATTTTTTCCGTCCACACCCAGGGCGGCAAGCTCCTGCTTGCAGGCGTCGGCCAGTGCATCAGTCACGCTTTCGTTAAAGCGCGCCTGCACCATGCCAATGGAAAGTTTTTTGCCGTCAAGCTTGTCGGCTGTACCTTTTTCTGCTCCGAACACGATGCGCTCTCCAAAATGGAATGGTTTAGTTTTTAGGGGTGTAGCCGACGATTTCCAGCCCGTAGCCGGTCATGCTGGGCATGCGACGCGGGTTGCCCATCAGGGTCATTTTGTGAACGCCACATTCGCGCAGAATTTGCGCACCGACGCCGTAGGTGCGCAAGTCCATCCGGCCACGTTCTGGCGCCTGGCTGGCGCGTGCCGTGCCTTCAAACTGGGCCAGCAACTGGGCTGCACTTTCGCCGCAGTTCAGCAACACTGCGACCCCCCGGCCTTCTTTGGCAATATGTTGCAAGCTCTCGTCAAGGCTCCACGAATGCATGGACCGGCCGGTTTCCAGCAGGTCCAGCACCGACAAGGGCTCGTGCACCCGGGCCGCAACCGTGTCCTCTGCCGACCACTGCCCCTTGACCAGTGCCAGGTGCAGACCCTGGCTGGTCTTGTCCTTGAAGGCATGTGCCGAGAACTCACCGAAGGCTGTCTGAACCGTACGGCTGCCGATTTTTTCAATCAGCGAATCGTGACGGCTACGGTGCTCGATCAAATCAGCAATGGTTCCAATTTTCAAGCCGTGTTCAGCGGCAAACAACTGCAAGTCAGGCAGGCGGGCCATCGTGCCGTCGTCTTTCATGATTTCGCATATGACCGCTGCAGGCGAGCAGCCGGCCATACCCGCCAGATCGCAACCCGCTTCGGTGTGACCCGCACGCATCAGAACGCCGCCGTCAACCGCCTGCAATGGAAATATGTGGCCGGGCTGAACCAGGTCGCTCACCTGGGCATTCTTAGCCACAGCCGCCTGCACGGTACGGGCACGGTCTGCCGCAGAAATACCGGTGGTGACACCAACCGCTGCTTCAATGGAAACGGTAAAGGCGGTCGCGTATTGCGTGCCATTGCGTGTGGCCATGGGGGGCAGTTGCAGCAGTTCGCAGCGTTCGCGAGTCAGGGTCAGGCAGATCAGTCCGCGACCAAAGCGCGCCATGAAATTGATGGCCTCAGGTGTCACATGGTCTGCTGCGAGCACCAGGTCACCTTCGTTTTCACGGTCTTCTTCGTCAACCAGAATAACCATGCGGCCAGCCCGCATGTCGGCCACGATGTCTTCAACAGGGGAAATTACAGTTGTCATGGGTTAGTGTGTGTTCAGCGGTTGGCGGGTGTCTTTGAGCATGCGCTCAACGTACCGCGCAATCAGGTCAATTTCGAGATTGACACGGGAGCCTTTGGTCAGCTGGCCCAGTGCCGTATTCTGGATGGTGTGGGGGATGATATTAATGCTGATCTCGCAGCCGGCAGCGCCAGCATCAGGGTTGTCATTGTCTGCAGCATCCGGGAGATCAACCACGCTGTTGACGGTGAGGCTGACGCCATTGACGGTGATGGAGCCTTTGTAGGCCAGGTACTTGCTCAGGCCGTGAGGGGCATGAATGCGAAGCTCCCAGCTCTCGCCTACTTCGGAGAAATGGGTCACACAGCCAATGCCGTCAACATGGCCGGAAACAATATGCCCACCCAGGCGGTCATGGGCGCGCAGGGCCTTTTCCAGGTTAACCATGCCGATTTCTGCCAGACCACTGGTTTTGGTCAGTGATTCAGCAGAGATGTCGATTGAAAAACGGTTGTTGGCGCTGTCAAGGGCGGTCGCCGTCATGCAGGCACCATTCAGCGCAATGCTGTCGCCCAGGCCCACATCGTCGAGGTAACCGGGGGGCGCCTCAATGGTGAGTCGCTTGC
>JANNXF010000406.1:0-19104 GCA_031409395.1 Polaromonas sp. | reverse complement strand
CTGCGCGGCGCGCTGCTGGAAGCCGACGGGCGGGTGCGTGAAGAACGATGGTTTGCGCGCGGCATTCTGACGGTAGAGGCAGGCACCTTCCGCCAGGTGTTTGAGCAGTGTTTTGGCGACTGGATGCAGCCCGACACCCTGTGCCTGATTTCCGGCATGGCGGGCAGCCAGCAGGGCTGGCGCGAGGCCCCGTATTGCCCCTGCCCGGCGGGTTTTGACGACATTGCCGACCGGCTTGCCTGGCTGGAACCAGGGCGTATCGCCATCGTGCCCGGGCTGAGCTGTGAGCACAGCGGTGTGCCCGATGTCATGCGCGGTGAAGAAACCCAGGTCTTTGGCGCACTGCAGCTGCTCGGGCTGCAAAACGCAGGCCGCGCGCGCCTGGTGCTGCCCGGCACCCACAGCAAGTGGGTCAGCGTGAGCAAGGGCCGCATCACCGATTTTTCAACCTGGATGACCGGCGAGTTCTATGCGCTGCTGCGTCAGCACTCCATCCTGGCGCGCACGCTGCCAGAGGCCGATGCCCCGCCTGATGCCAACGCTTTTGCGCAAGGCGTGGCCCATGCCCTGCGCGGCCCCGGCCTGCTGCACACCGCGTTCAGCACCCGTACGCTGGGGCTTTTCAAACGCCTGGCCGCAGAGGCGCTGCCCAGCTATTTGTCGGGGCTGGTGATTGGCGAAGAGCTGAAAAGCCAGACCCTGCAGCACGGTGACAGCGTGGTGGTCATGGGCGCGCCCGCGCTGACCGCCCGCTACCAGCAGGCGCTGGCGCACATGGGCGTGGCCGTTCAGTGCGTGGGCACCGAAGCCACCTGGCGCGGCCTGCGTGCCATGGCCGACACCCTGGCATCTACCAACCCAAGCCCAAGACCATGAACTGCCACCAAAAATTCTCAAATGCCCTGCAGACGCTTCCGCTGGTGGCGATTCTTCGCGGGCTCAGCCCCGCCGAAGCGGTGCCCACCGGCCAGGCGCTGCTGGCCACTGGCTGGACGTTGATTGAAATCCCGCTCAACTCTCCCTACCCGCTGGACAGCATTGCCGCCATGGCCAGTGCCTGCCCGC
Organism: Polaromonas sp.; assembly: GCA_031409395.1. GTDB lineage: Bacteria > Pseudomonadota > Gammaproteobacteria > Burkholderiales > Burkholderiaceae_C > Polaromonas. The sequence goes on along the minus strand of JANNXF010000406.1, from coordinate 18,039 downwards.
AGGCTTTGGTGGGCGCCGGCACCGTACTTACCGCGGGCGATGTGCGCAATGTGCACGCTGCGGGCGGCCAGTTGATTGTGTCGCCCAACTTCAACCCCGAGGTGGTACGCGAGGCCGTGCGCCTGGGCCTGGTCTGCCTGCCTGGGGTGATGACGGCCAGCGAAGCCTTTTCCGCCCTGGCCGCTGGCGCCACCGGGCTGAAGATTTTCCCCACCGAAATGATCACCCCCGCCGTGCTGAAAGCCCTGCGCGCGGTGCTGCCCGCCAGCGCCGTGGTGCTGCCCGTGGGCGGCATCACCCCGGAAAACATGGCGCCCTACTTTGCCGCCGGTGCCAACGGCTTTGGCATTGGCTCGGCGCTGTACAAACCCGGCAGCAGCGTGCCAGAAGTGACTGAAAACGCTACCAAATTCATAGCTGCTTGCGCCCGTAGAATGGCGGCATGAACCCTATTTCATCTACGAACTCCGCCACCATCTCGTTTGGGCTGGCGCACCGCGTCTGCATCGTCACCGGCGGCGCACAAGGCATCGGTGAAGCCTGCATTCGACGCTTTGCACGCGAGAACGCCAAGGTCGTCATTGCCGATATCGACGACGTGCGCGGCGCAGCGCTGGCGGCCGAACTCGGCGGCCTGTATGTGCACTGCGACGTCGGCGACAAAGCCCAGGTCGATGCGCTGGTGGCCCAGACCATCGCCGCCCACGGCCAGATTGATGTGCTGGTCAACAACGCCGGCATCTTCAAGGCGGCTGATTTTCTGGACGTGACCGAGGCCGACTTTGACGCGGTTTTGCGCATCAATCTCAAGGGCTCGTTTCTGGTCGGCCAGGCGGTAGCGCGTGAAATGGCCCAACGGGGCAAAGGCAGCATCATCAACATGAGCTCGGTCAACGGCGTGCTGGCCATCCCCACCATTGCCAGCTACAACGTCAGCAAGGGCGGCATCAACCAGCTCACCCGCGTGATGGCGCTGGCCCTCAGCGACAAGGGCATACGCGTCAACGCCGTCGCGCCCGGCACCATCGCCACAGAACTGGCTGCCAAAGCCGTGCTGACCAGTGACGAGGCCAAAGCCAAAATCATGAGCCGCACGCCCATGAAGCGCCTCGGCGAACCGTCAGAAATTGCCGACACCGTGGCCTATCTGGCCAGCGATGCGGCGAGCTACATCACCGGGGAAATTGTGGTGGTGGATGGCGGGCGGATGACGCTCAATTACACGGTGGCGGTTTGATCGAGGGCATGGGTGAAAGCGGTTGATTGACCGGCCATGAGGACGACCATTCACGTTAGGCATGGACGCGCTGCATCCGGGTGACAGCGAGCCTTCAGGGTTGCAGTCGGCCAGGCTGGTTCACGCATGCCTGTTGTTTCTTGACTGATCTACGGTTATCGCAGACTATCAGTGTGCCCTCCCCGTCCTGCCATCGCACACCATCACGGAATTTTTATGCCCAGTTGCCCAGCCTCACTGCGTAAACCCTGCGTGCTCTTGCTGGGGCTGTTCGTCCTCTCGGGCGCGCATGCGGCGCAACCCAGCGCCGAGATCATCTATACCGGCGGCGACATAGTGACCGTCAATGAGCTGCAGCCTTCGGCCGAGGCAGTTGCCGTCAGCGGCGGAAAAATCATGGCGGTGGGTTACCGTGACCAAATCATGCAGTTGAAAGGTCCGCAGACCCAGGTGATCGAACTGGGTGGAAAAACCATGATCCCCGGTCTGATTGATGCCCACGGCCATGTCTTTGCGACGGGTATTCAGGCCCTGTCAGCCAATTTGCTGCCGCCGCCCGACGGCAATGGGGTCGACATTGCCTCCATCCAGCAACTGCTCAAGGCCTGGGCTGCGAAAAACGAGGCAATTATCAGGCAGATGGGCTGGATCATCGGCTTCAGCTATGACGACTCCCAGCTCAAGGAGCAGCGCCACCCGACCCGCGAAGATCTGGACGCCGTTTCCACCACCTTGCCGGTGCTAATCATCCATCAGTCCGGGCATCTGGGCGTCATGAACAGCAAGGGGCTGGCGCTGGCCAAGCTGACCGCCGCCAGCCAAAACCCTGAGGGCGGCGTGATCCGGCGACAAGCCGGCAGTCAGGAACCCAATGGCGTGCTGGAAGAAGCCGCCTTTTTTACCTCCTTGGGCACCGTGCTGGGCAAGATGGGGCCGGCCGAGAGTGTGGCCGTGCTGAAGGCCGGCACCGAGCTGTACGCCAGTTACGGCTACACCACCGCTCAGGAAGGCCGCGCCTCCGCGGGCTCTGTCGCCACGATGGCCGCCGCCGCGCAGCAGGGCAAATTGCCGATCGACGTGGTTTCCTATCCCGACATTGCCGATGCCGCCGCGATCATCAAGCCACCGCTGCTGTCACGCGACTACAACCAGCACTTCCGCATCGGCGGCGCCAAGCTCAACCTGGATGGCTCACCGCAGGCCAAAACCGCCTTCCTGAGCAAACCGTACTTCAAGGTGCCGGCCGGACAGAAAAGCGACTATCTGGGCTACCCGTCCTTCACCGACGAGCAGGTCAAGGCGCAAGTGGATCTGGCCTTTGCCAAGGGCTGGCAAATTCTCGTCCATGTCAGCGGCGATGCCGCTATCCAGCAGTTGATTGATGCCGTGCGTGCCGCCGAGGTCAAATACGGCAAGGCTGATCGCCGGCCGGTAGCCATTCATGCCCACATTGCCCGGCCCGACCAGCTCGATGCGTTCAAAGAGCTGGGCATCATGCCGTCTTTCTTTCCGATGCACACTTTCTACTGGGGCGACTGGCACCGTGACTCGGTATTCGGCACAGAGCGCGGCAGCAATCTGGCACCCACCGGCTGGGCATTGCAGCGCGCCATGATCTTCACCTCGCACCATGATTCGCCGGTGGCGTTCCCGGACTCAATGCGCGTACTCGATGCCACGGTCAATCGCATCACCCGCAGCGGCAAGGTGCTCGGGCCAGAGCAGCGCGTGTCGCCACTGGTGGCATTGAAGGCGCAGACGATTTGGGCGGCCTACCAGCACTTCGAAGAGCAGCACAAAGGCACGATTGAGGTGGGCAAACTCGCCGATTTCACCGTGCTGGATCAGAATCCGCTCAAAGTTGATCCACTGAAAATCGCTGGCATCAAGGTGCTGCAAACCATCAAGGAAGGTCACAGTGTGTATGTGCGTCCTGACATGAAGCCGCAGACGGCTCAGGTCGAGAGTTGCTCGGCGTCAGCAGTGTGTTTCCGCCAGGCCAGCCATGCACTGAATCATGCCGGCGTCATCGACATGCATGCACACGCCGATTAACCCGTATAGCTCAGAAGACGCGAACGCCCAGCAAGTACCCATGCCTGGCCGCACCGGCCAGCGGTGGTCAACCCGTGCCTAAAATCCGGCATGACCACCCGCCCTCTGACGCCAGACCCGGACACCCCTTCCACAAAGGCCAGCCCCGCCGGCCTTTTCACCGATGAGGCCCACACCCACCGCTGCGCCTGGTGCCAGGCCACGCCGCTGTACCAAAACTACCACGACACCGAATGGGGCTTTCCGGTGGCGGATGAGCGGCGGTTGTTTGAGAAGATCTGCCTCGAAGGCTTTCAGGCGGGTCTGAGCTGGTTGACGATTTTGAACAAGCGTGAGAATTTTCGCGCTGCGTTTGCCAACTTTGACGCTGAACAATTAGCAGATTTCGACGCGAACGATGTGAAACGCCTGCTGCTTGACGCGGGCATCGTCCGCCACGCCGGCAAGATCGCCTCGACCATCAACAACGCCCAACGCGCGATCGAGTTGCGCCGTGAGTTTGGTTCGCTCGGGGCTTATGTCTGGCGGCTTGAGCCCGACGCTGCCAGCAGGCCGCAGCGCATTACGCTGGCAGCGCTGCAGGCTGCCACCACCTCACCGGCCTCGGTCGCGTTGTCCAAAGACCTGAAAAAACGCGGCTGGAGCTTTGTCGGACCGACCACGATGTATGCCTTCATGCAGGCGATGGGCCTGGTCAATGACCACCTGGAGGGCTGCGCCAGCCGCAGCAAGGCGCTGGCGGCCCGCGCCGCCTTCACACCACCCGCCTGAAAGGCTCAGGCAGGCCTGCGTGGCAAAAACCTTGATTTGTGCCTCATCGAGCGCGCGTTCTGCGCTGGTAAACCGGTCACCGGCCTTGAGGTCGTCCAGGTAGCGCCCGATGGGCGGACTGACCTGAGTGGGGTTGTTTCTCAGGGTGGATTTTCAGGATTTTTTCCGTGCGGAATGGCTCAATGGCAGGGCTCATGCCACGGCGGGAATACGCGCTACAGGTGCTTCGCGAATCGGCAGGTTCACCAGTGCCGCCCCGACCGCCAGCACAATATCGATGTACCAGACCCAGTCGTAGCTGCCCGTGGCCTGGAACACATAGCCCCCCAGAAAAGCGCCCATAAAACCACCGATCTGGTGCGCCAGCATCACAATCCCGAACAGCATGGCCATGTTGGCCGTGCCGAACATCTTGGCCACCAGGCCTGCGGTGGGCGGCACGGTTGATAAAAACGTCACACCCATGACGGCGGCAAATACCAGCATCACCGCCGGCGTTTTGGGTGCGAACAGAAAGATCAGCACCGCCAGGCCGCGCGTGGCGTACAGCAGCGCCAGCAGCGACTTCATGCGCCAGCGCCCCACCGCCCAGCCCATGGCCAGGCTGCCCACAATATTGAACAGGCCAATCATGGCCAGCGCCCAGCCACCGATGGCGGGCGGCAGGCCGCAAGCGGCGACCACGCCGGGCAGGTGCGTCGCCAGAAAAGCCACATGAAACCCGCACACCATAAACCCCAGGCTCAGGTAGCGAAAGCTGGGCGTGGCCAGCGCCTGGCTGATGGCCTGGCGGGCGCTGAGTGCCTTGGTGCCAGAGGCCGCTGCCGCCTGCGCCGACAGGGCCTGCGAATTGCCTCTGAGCACCCAGACCGCCGGCAAGGCCAGCAACAACAGCACACCCAGCCACTGCATGGCATGGGCCCAGCCGATGCTGGCGGTCAGGCCGATGGCGATAGGCGCCATGGCGAACTGGCCAAACGAGCCGCCCGCGTTGACGATGCCGGTTGACATGCCGCGCTTTTCCGGGGGCACCAGACGCGAACACGCCGCCATCAGCACCGAAGGCCCGGCCATGCCGGCGCCGCCTGCCGCCAGCACGCCAATGGCAAAAATCAAGCCGGCGGTGGTGGTCATCAGCGGCGTGATGAAGGTGCCCAGGGCCACCAGCAACACCCCGATAAAAATCACCCGCCCGGTGCCTATGCGGTCAGCCACTGCGCCGGCAAAAGGCTGGGTCAGCCCCCACCACAGCTGGCCAAAGGCAAACGCCAGACTGACACTGCCAATCCCCAGGCCGGTCGCGGTGTTGAGCGAGCTCAAAAACAGCCCCATGGTCTGACGCACACCCATGGTCAGGGCAAAAGTGCCGGCGGCGGCCAGCAACACCAGCCAGAGCGCGATGCCTGGCGGGGAAGACCTGCCTGACTTATTCATCATCTGCCCCTGTGTCGGGCTGGGTGGGGGCCAGCAGTTCAAGCGACTCATTGATCAAGCCGTGCAGCGCCAGCACGCGGCCGAACCCCAGCAGCTGGTTCAGGCTGTCTTGCGCCACCTTCCAGCAGTGGCGGGCCTCCTCGCGTTTGGCGCGGCCCGCCGCCGTGATGGCCACGCTGCGGCTGCGGGCGTCACTCCCCGCCGCAAGCTCTACCCAGCCGGCATCAATCAGGGGCTTGAGGTTGCGCGTGAGGGTGGACGCGCTGAACTTCATGCTTTGCGCCAGCACACCGGGGCGCAACGGACCGAGTTTTAAAACATGGCTCAGCAGCGAATACTGCGTGGTCTTGAGCCCCGCCTTCGCCATTTCAAGGTCGTAATGCTGCGCCACGCGGCGCATCAGCTGGCGCAGCCGCAGGTTGGTGCAGCCCTGTGCCTTTAGCGCAGCAAGATCGACTTGCTCGGCAAGTTCAGTGGAGGAGTTCATTTTTTAATTGTAGTTGCAATCATTGCATCTACAAATTAAATATGAGCCATCCCCCTTTCAATGCGTCGGGATCCCCTGCCTGCAGAGCAAAAGCCGGAGTGGCGCGCTGAACCGGTCAGGCCAGACCGGCAAAGATATTCTGCACGTCGTCGTTCGCGTCAATAGCAGCCAGAAAAGCCTCGACTTCTTCCAGATCGGCCGGGCTCAGGCTGGCCGGGGCGACCGGATTTTTGGCCTTGTAGCCGAGCTTGGCAGACAAGACCGTAAAGCCGTGGGCCGGCAGCGCGCGGCTCACCAGGTCCAGGTCGGCGGGGTCTGTCAGGAACATCGTGGCACCGTCTTCCTCGCCCGGCTCAAAGTCCTGCGCGCCCGCCTCGATGGCGGCCAGTTCGGCGTCAGCGCCGGCAGCCGCAGGCTCGGCTTCTATCATGCCCACATGGTCAAAGTCCCAGGCGACCGAACCGGAAGTACCGAGTTGGCCCTTGCGGAACAGCACGCGCATTTCAGGGGCGGTGCGGTTCACGTTGTCGGTCAGGCATTCGACCATGACGGGTACGCGGTGCGGCGCATAGCCTTCGTAGATCACATGTTCAAAATGCACCGCCTCGCCGGTCAGGCCTGCACCTTTTTTAATCGCGCGGTCCAGGGTGTCTTTGGGCATGGAAACCTTGCGGGCTTGCTCCACCACCAGCCGCAGGCGCGCGTTGCCCGCGGGGTCGGCGCCGCTGCGCGCCGCAATCATGATGTCTTTGGCCAATTTTCCAAATACCCGGCCCTTGGCATTTGCAGCCAGTTCCTTACCTTTTGCTTTCCACTGCGCGCCCATGTCTGATCTTCCTTGATGTTGCAGCGCTCAAAGTCGCCTGGCTGTGTTGGGGGTGATCGGGGCCGACAAGGTGTCCAGAGACGCCACGCGGAACCGAAAGGTATAAGGTTATACACCCATATCCGCAGCGCCCCGGGCGTAAAAACGACGGTCCAAAGGCGCTATTAATTCAATAGCTTCTGGCGCCCGTTGTTATTGGGCAAAAGGCTGTTTTTTCTTAAGCAACCGGTTCAGCGCGACGGGACAGACGCGCCAGCCGTGCCGCGGGGGTTGCCAATCGAGGTGGTGCGCACCTGTTGGGTGCGCCGGTTGACGACGCCGGCCGCCAGCATCCACTTGGCGCGGGCAAGCCAGCCCATGTTGAGCGAAGGGTGCTCCTGGCTTGAATAAAAATGCTCGGGGTCGTGCGCCACGCCCCACTCATGCAGCGGCAGGCTGGCGGGGTCTGCGGCGGTGTACTGCGCGTGGGCGTGGCCAAGCCCGTCCCAGGCCTGGCAACCGTCTGCATGAATGCCATAGCCCATGCGCCTGCCCTGGTGCTCCAGCAGGGCGCAGGCGTTGGCTTCCAGCTGCGAGTCGGCCACATAGGTGTCGGTCTGAACCCAGCGGCCCTGCAGGTACACCTCGCCAATGGCGTGGTTGATGGTGTTCTGGGTGGTTTCGATAATGCCGTAAAGAAAGGCACTGGTGAGCGTCACAAAACGCAGCCGCGCAGGCACATGGGCGCAGCGCAACAGGGCCACAAAGAGGGTGCCCTTGGTGTGGCAGTCGCCCCGGCCGCTTCTCAGCACGGCCCCGGCGGGGACATGGTCGAAGCCGGCCACGCAGCCAAAGGGCAGCGACTTGACGTAATCATGAATGAGCACGGCTTTCTGGAGGTCGGTTTCGGCCAGCTGGGTGATCTGCAGGGCACGAATCCTGACCTTCGGGTCATCGAGGTCCAGCAGTCGGGTCTGACCCAGCCAGTCGGCGGGGGTTTCTGTGAGAGGCGGAGAAAGCATGGCGAATCTGGGCTTTTTGTCAACGGGTGGTACGGACATGGCGCATGATTGGGCAGCGCAGCCACTCCCCTGAATCTGGCCGCCTGTTTCACCCATTAACGGCCCTGACCATAAACCTTATTTCAGACAGTGGCGCGGCTATGGCACTTATAAAACCCTGATTTGCGGATTGCAGCACAATTTGGGCTCTGTAAAACAACACCGCCACGAAAGCCCTCCATGCGACTCCTTCACACCATGCTGCGCGTTGGCAATCTCCAGCGCTCGATTGATTTTTACACCCAGGTGCTGGGCATGAAGCTGCTGCGTACGTCTGAAAACACGGAATACAAATACAGCCTGGCCTTTGTCGGCTACGGCAACAACCCGGAGCATGCCGAGATTGAGCTCACCTACAACCACGGCACCGAGCACTACGACATGGGCACGGCGTATGGCCACATTGCGCTGGGCGTGCCAGACGCCTACGCGGCGTGTGAAAAAATCAAGGCGAGCGGCGGCAACATCACCCGCGAAGCCGGTCCTGTCAAAGGCGGCAGCACCGTGATTGCCTTTGTGACCGACCCCGACGGCTACAAGATCGAACTGATCCAGCGCGCCGAAAACGCCGGTGGCGGCAGTCTGCGCTGAGGCGTTTGAGCCCCGGGCACATCCCCGGTCCGCTATCATTTAAATAGCTGCTTGCGCCCGTGTTATTTGGGCAAAAGGCCTTTTTTTCTTAAGAACCCGCAGCGCCAGCCGGGCTTGCGCCGGATTTTCGCGCCAACTGGCTGGCCTGCTGCGCCAGCGCCGTCACCTGTGCCCAATCACCACGCGCCAGCGCGTCGGCCGGCGTGAGCCACGAGCCGCCCACGCACACCACATTGGGCAGCGCCAAAAACTCGGCGGCGTTGGCCACAGACACGCCGCCCGTGGGGCAAAACTTCACATCGCCAAACGGGCCGCTCCAGGCCTTGAGCATGGCGGTGCCGCCCGCCTGCAGCGCAGGAAAAAACTTCAGCTCGGTGAGCCCGTCTTCTTGCGCCATCATGATTTCGCTGCCAGTGGCCACGCCGGGCAACAGCGGCAAACCGGCATCGCGGCAGGCCTGGCCCACCGCCTGGGTGTACCCAGGGCTGACGGCAAAACGGGCGCCGGCCATGGCGCAGGCCTGGGCGTCTGCGGCACTGCGCACGGTGCCGGCACCCACCACGGCGGCGGGTACCTCGCGCGCAATCGCCTCGATGCAGGCCAGCGCCTGAGGGGTCCGCAGGGTGACTTCGAGCATGCGGATACCGCCGGCCACCAGCGCACGCGCCAGCAGCACGGCCTGCCTGACGTCGGTCAGCACAATCACCGGAATCACCGGCGCATCCTGCATCACCTGAAGGGCGGTCAGCCTGCCTGTGATGCCAGCCAGCGAATCAACGTTTACAGCCATGAAAGTGCTCCTTTTTCAGCGGTCAGTGCATGGCGGCGCATGCCCGCAAATAATTCCCGGCCCATGCCGATGCCGTTGCGCTGGCGCAAGCCCTCGGGCATGGCGTCAGCCGGCCGCAGCGCCCATTGGCCGTCGGGCACCAGCACCTGCAGCACGCCGGTGACGGCATCCACCCGGATCACGTCGCTGTCGCGCACCCTGGCCAGCGGCCCCCCCGCAGCGGCCTCGGGCGACACATGAATGGCGGCCGGCACCTTGCCCGACGCACCGCTCATGCGGCCATCGGTCACCAGCGCCACCCTGAAACCCTTGCCCTGCAACACCGCCAGCGGCGGCGTGAGCTTGTGCAGTTCGGGCATGCCGTTGGCCTGTGGGCCCTGCCAGCGCACCACACAGACCACACCACGTGCCGTGCTGGCCTCACACAGGCGTTCCAGCTCGCCACCATTGAAGGCAGCCAGCAAGGCTTCCTGGGAATCAAACACACGGGCGGGCGCTTCAATCACATGCCGGTCATCGGGTACGGCGGACACCTTGATCACGCTGCGGCCCAGGTTGCCCCGCAGCAGCTTGAGCCCGCCGTGCGGACTGAAGGGCCGGGACACCGGCCGGACTATGGTTTCGTCTTTGGACTCACCGGCGTCATGCCATACCAGCGACGCATTGTCTGGCGACGCATTGGCCAGCGCAGGCTCGCGGGTGTACTCGCGAATCCCGCCTTCGCGCACCGTCAGCACGTCCTCGTGCATGAAACCGCCATCGAGCAACTCGCGAATCACCAGCCCGGTGCCACCGGCCGCCTGGAACTGGTTCACATCGGCGCTGCCGTTGGGGTAGACATGCGTCAGCGTCGGCACGACATCAGACAGGTCAGAAAAATCGTTCCAGTCAATCACGATGCCGGCCGAGTGCGCCACGGCCACCCAGTGAATCAGGTGGTTGGTCGAACCGCCCGTGGCCAGCAGGGCCACCATGGCGTTGACGATGGCCTTCTCGTCGACGATCTGGCCAATCGGTGCGAAGCGTCTGGACTTGATGATGCCCAAGGCAGTGCGTGCCGCTTCGCGCGTCAGCTCATCGCGCAGCGCACCGCCCGGTGCCACAAACGCCGTGCCCGGCACATGCAGGCCCATGGCTTCAAGCAGCATCTGGTTGCTGTTGGCCGTGCCGTAAAAGGTGCAGGTGCCGGGACTGTGGTAACTCTTGAGTTCGGCGTCCAGCAGGCCTTCGCGCCCAACCAGGCCTTGCGCGGCCAGCTCGCGCACATGGGCTTTTTCCTTGTTGGACAGGCCCGATGGCATGGGGCCTGCCGGTACAAACACCGTGGGCAAATGGCCGAACTGCAGCGCGCCTATCAACAGGCCGGGAACGATCTTGTCGCACACACCCAGCATCAGCGCGGCATCAAACATGTCGTGCGACAGCGCCACGGCGGTGGCCATGGCAATCACGTCGCGGCTGAACAGGCTGAGCTCCATGCCACTCGTGCCCTGCGTCACGCCGTCGCACATGGCGGGCACGCCGCCCGCCACCTGGGCGGTGGCGCCCAGCTTGCGCGCTTCGTCCTTGACCAGGGCAGGGTAGCTTTGCAGCGGCGTGTGCGCCGACAGCATGTCGTTGTAGGCGGTGACGATGCCGATATTGGGTGCGCGCTGGGTCACCACCTTGAAGCGGTCATCGAGCGGCATGCCCGCCACGGCGTGCGCGATGTTGGCGCAGCCCATGCGGTCCATGTTGGGCGGGCGGGTGACCTCTGCGTGGAGTTGGGCCAGGTAGGCGCTGCGCGTGGGACGGCTGCGCTCGACGATGCGGGCCGTGATGTCTGAAACTGCCGAATGGTGGGCCATGAGATAACCTGGGTGAGCCTGGATGAGCCTGAGCGAGTCTGCAAGAGACTGAAACAAGGACAAAGCCAGAACCGCCAGGAGGCTGGCCCTGTAACTTTATTACTCACTCTATGGTAACCGGGTACCAAGCTTTTTGGCCACCCAAACGTTACCAACCGGTTACCAAACCGGAGGGCCGCGGCCGACCCCGACGACCAGGCTACCCGCCGGCAATGGCGCCAGGAGAGCGCCTACTGCGTGCTGATTTCGACGCGCCGCGCTTCGGCGTTGCTGCCGGTACCCGCCAGTTGCTCGGGCTTTTTCAGTTCAATCTGTGTCTCGGCAACGCCCGCCGCCATGAGGGCATCGCGCACGGCAATGGCACGCTGTTTGGCCAACTCTGCATTTTTGGTGGCGTCGCCCGTGGCATCGTGAAAGCCGGCAATCACCAGCTTGCGTCCCGATTTGGCACTTTTCACCACGTCCACCAGGGCTTCGTTGGCGCCAGCGGCCAGATCGGCTTTGCCAGAGGCAAAGTAAAACTTCACCACACCCTGCTCAACCCGCACGCTGGCGGCATCTGAAGCGGCCAGGGCTGCGGCCGCAGCGCCGGTATCGGCAGCCGCCACAGGGGCTACAGCCACGGCAGGCGATGCAGCCGCCCGGGGAACCGACGAGCGGTGATAAATACTGAAGCCAATCACCAGCGCCAGCAAAACCGCAACCACACCAAATACCAGCCCCAGCGCCACACCCTGCTGGCTGTCATCGTCTTGAGAAAACATGTACAAACTCCCTTGTAAAAACTGGGCTCATTGTAAAGTGCAGCCATGCCCATTGAAGCATCCCCCGCAGACACACCGCTCCGCAATCCGGCGCAGATGCTTGAAACGATTGTCCGCGAATGGGGTGGCCAGACCGACCTCTGGATTTTTGCCTACGCCTCGCTGATCTGGCGGCCGGAACCCGAATTTGCCGAAGCGCGTTTTGCCACCGTGCGGGGCTACCACCGTGCCTTGAAAATGTGGAGCCGCGTCAACCGGGGCACCCCCGAATGCCCTGGCCTGGTGTTTGGCCTTCTGCCCGGAGGCACCTGCAAGGGAATGGTGTACCGCATTCCACAGGCCAGGGTGGCCGCCGCCCTGCCAACCTTGTGGGAGCGCGAGATGCCCAACGGGGTGTATGACCCGAAATGGCTGCGCTGCCAGACAGCGCAAGCCGACCCGCAGGGGAATGCAAATACAGGCGTGACCGCGCTGGCTTTCACCCTGTCGAGGCAAAGCCCCAACCACACCGGGGTGTTGAGCGAAGACACCTACCGGCAGATTTTTTCAGCTGCCTGCGGCCGCTACGGTACTACCCGCGACTACGCCCAGCAAACCTACGATCAACTGCGTGCGCTGGGCATTCATGACCATGCGCTGGGAAGGCTGCTGCAGCTGTCGGGTGACGCCACCCGGGGATAGGACGAATCTCTATACTTTGCACATGTCTGATTCAACCGCTTCCATCGCCGACCTCCGCAAAAGCTACGAACGCGCCGAGCTCAATGAAGAGGCCTCGCAGGCCGAGCCCCTGAAACAATTTGACCAGTGGCTGAACGAGGCCATGGCCGCGCAGGTGCCGGAACCCAACGCCATGACGCTGGCCACCGTGGCCAGCAACCTGCGCCCTTCAACGCGCGTGGTGCTGATCAAGGGCTATGACGAACGCGGCGTGGTGTGGTTTACCAACTATGCCAGCCGCAAGGGCCACGAGCTGGCGGGCAACCCCTATGCCGCGCTGCAGTTTCACTGGGTCGAGCTGGAACGCGTGGTGCGCATCGAGGGCGTGGTTGAAAAGGTATCCGACGCGGAAAGCGACGCCTACTTCAACAGCCGGCCGCTGGACTCGCGCATTGGCGCCTGGGCCAGCCCGCAAAGCGAAGTCATTACCGGCCGCAGCGTGCTGGTGGGCAATGCCGCCAAGTACGGCGCCAAATTTTTGTTGCAGCCGCCACGCCCGCCACACTGGGGCGGTTACCGGCTCAAGGCCGACCACTGGGAGTTCTGGCAGGGCCGAAAAAGCCGTTTGCATGATCGGCTGCGCTACACGCTGCAGGATGACGCCAGCTGGTTGCGTGAGCGTCTGGCGCCCTGAACGCGTCCCGTGGAAAGGCAGAGGCTGCGATTGCCCCGCGCCTACGCCAGCAGCGGACCGACCCGCACAATTGCCTGCTGCGCAACCGCGTCAAGCTGTTCGGCCCTCACCTGGTCAGGGGCAATCTCGGCCAGCGGCACCAGCACAAAAGCGCGCTGCGCCATGCGCGGGTGCGGCAGCGTCAGGTGGGTTGAGTCCATGCGGGCGCTGCCGTAAAGCAGCAAGTCAAGGTCCAGTGTTCTGGGGGCGTTGCGGTAGCTTCTGGTGCGGCCCGCGGCTTGCTCTATCTGCTGCAGGCAGCCCAACAGCGCAGGGGCCGTCAGGCTGGTGGCCAGTTCGACCACCGCATTGAGGTAATCAGGTGGTGCCAGCGCCAGCTCTGCATCGCTACCCTGCGGCGCGGTTTGGTAGACGCTGGAGACCTGGCCGACCCGGGTGAGTGGCAGGCAGCGCAGAGCGGTTACTGCGTTCCTGAGCGCGGCGGTGGCGTCACCGAGGTTGGCGCCCAGCGCCACATAGGCGGTCACCATGCGTGGGTTCAGGCGTCAGACGCGGCACCGCCAGAAGTTTGCCCATCGGCCGGGCCAGCACCCCCTTCGCCACCACGGTTGACCGGTTTACGGCGACGGCGGCGCTTTTTGGCAGGAGCCAACTCGCCCTGCTCTGCAGAGGTTTCAGCATGCTCCTGTCCTGCGAGGCTACCAGATGCGCCCGGCGTGAAGCGCACATCGTCATCTGCGCGTGTTTCCGGGCGTTTGACACGCACACGTGGGTGCTGCGGCTTTTGCAGCTGTTCAAGCCGCACCTGTTCGATCATCTCGTGGCGCTCGTCGTCATAAGCGGTGCTGAATTTCTCCCACCATTCGGACAGCGCAGAGTCGATCTCGCCGGTCTGCGCGCGCAGGCGTAAAAAGTCGAAGCCGGCGCGAAAGCGTGGCTGCTCCAGCAGCGAATAGGGAGCACTGCCCACGCGTTTTTCAAAACGCGGCTGCATGGTCCAGATTTCACGCATGTCGGTGCCCAGCTTGCCGCGCCCCGACACATCGCCAATCTTGGCGTTAAAGGCATCGTCAATCGCGTCCTGCAGCGCAGGCATGACATGCTCGCCGCGCTTGCGCCGCTGTTCCCAGCCTTCGCGCACGTCCGACCACAGCACACACGAGAGCAAAAAGCTGGGGGCAACCGGCTTGCCCTCGCCCACGCGGCGGTCGGTGTCCTGCAGCGCGAGTTTCAAAAACGGGTCTTCTGCCGTGTCCACCACCACGTCGAGCAGCGGATAAATGCCGGTGCCCAGGCCCAGGGTTTTGAGCTGCTCAATGCTGGCCAGCGAATGGCCGGTTTGCAGCAGTTTGAGCATTTCGTCAAACAGGCGCGACTGCGGCACATCGGCCAGCAGACCCTTCATCTCGCGCAACGGTGCAGCGGTCTTGTCTTCAAACTTGAAACCCAGCGCATTGAGCTTGGCGGCAAAGCGCACGGCGCGAATGATGCGCACGGGGTCCTCGCGGTAACGCACCGCCGGGTTACCAATCATGCGGATGATTTTTTTCTTGGCGTCCTTGATGCCGTTGTGATAATCGACCACGATTTGCGTCTCGGGGTCGTAGTACATGGCGTTGATGGTGAAGTCGCGGCGGGCCGCGTCTTCTTCCATCGGGCCCCAGACGTTGTCGCGCAGCACGCGGCCCGACGCGTCAACCGCATGCTTCATGCCGGCGAGTTCGCTCTTGCTGGTGCGTTCGTTGCCGCCCACCTGCTCGGCCAGGCTGCTGTCGAGGTGGGCGCGGAAGGTCGACACCTCAATCACCTCGTGCTCACGGCCCCGGCCATAAATCACGTGAACGATGCGAAAGCGACGGCCAATGATGAAAGCGCGGCGGAACAGGCTTTTGACCTGCTCGGGCGTGGCATCAGTCGCTACGTCAAAGTCTTTCGGGCGCAGGCCGACCAGCAGGTCGCGCACGGCACCGCCCACTATGTAGGCCTCATAGCCTGCCTGCTGAAGGGTGCGCACAACATCAAAGGCGCGGTCGTCCACCAGTTGGGGGTCAATGCCATGCTCTTTGGCGCCGACCTCCTGGCGCTGGCCAAAAGGTGATTTTTTGACCCGCTTTGAACTGGCATCTGCACTGTCTGATTTGCCAAACAGCTTGTCGATAAATTTTTTGATCATGAACTTCTGAAACTTTGCGGAACAGACCCCTGCTGCGAAGCGGCAAGCGCGGTCCCCATCTGACTAAAACAGGTCAAGTATGCGCCATTCGCGCTCTGTGGCGAGCGCACGCAGACGCGCGTCGGGGTTGGTGGCGACCGGGTGCGTGACTTTTTCAAGCAAGGCCAGATCGTTCATCGAATCGGTGTAAAAAGTGCTTTCCACGTCGTCCCAGCCCAGCTTGCGGGCTGCCAGCCATTGTTCTACACGGATGACCTTGCCCTCGCGCGCAGAAGGCGTACCCCTGATTTCACCGGTCACATTGCCGCCGGCGTCGCGCTCCAGCTCGACCGCAATCAGCTCTTTCACACCCAGAGCGCCGGCAATCGGGCGCGTCACAAATTCATTGGTGGCGGTCACGATCACCACCTCGTCACCGGCCTGCTGATGCCTGTCGACCAGCGCCAGGGCTTGGTGTGAAATAGCTTTTTGGACGATTTCCCTCATGAAACGGGCGTGAGCAGCTATTGATTTTATAGCGCCTTGCTCGCGAATGGCCTGGGTCGCAAAACGCACATAGTCATGAATATCCAGCGTGCCGGCCCGGTAATGCTCAAAAAACTCGGCATTGCGGCGCTTGAACTCGGTGCTGTCGCACCAGCCCAGCGCAATGGTGAACTCACCCCATTCGTAATCCGAATCAATCGGGATCAGCGTGTGGTCCAGATCGAACAAGGCCAGTTTTTTCCTGATGGGGGACTCACTCGCCGTCATGGCCTGCAGATTCATTGGCTCTCCAGCATGGATTTGATCAGTGGAATCGTGATGGCGCGCTGGGTTTGCAGGGAATAGCCGTCAAGCTGGTCCAGCAGCTGCATCAGGTTGCCCAGATCGCGGGAAAAGCGGGTCAGCATGAAATCCATGGCTTCGTCGCTCAAAAATACGCCCCGGGCATCGGCCTCGCGCCGCAGCACGGCGCGCCGTTCGACCTCGGTCAGGGCCTGCAGGGCAAACACATGGCCCCAGCCGAGGCGGGTGCGCAAATCTTCGCGCAGCGCCAGGTCAGCGGGCGGCACGCTTCCAGCGGCGAGTATGCCGCGGGGGTGGCCGTCGGCGGCGTTCAGGGCATTGACAAACCAGTTGAAGGCCGCCTGCTGCTGCACCGCCGTGTAGAGGTGGCAGTCGTCCAGAACAACGGCGACCCAGGCTTCGTTGAACGCCGGTGGCTCCAGCACCGATGCGTCCATCCAGCCCACCACGGCGCCTTGCGCATGCAGCACTTCGCTGACGGCCTTGAGCAGGTGGGTCTTGCCGCTCGCCTCGTCGCCCCACAGGTAGGTGGGCACTGGCGAGCGCACGCTGCTGCCAACCCACAGCTCCAGATGCCTGAGCGCGGCCACATTGGGCCCGCCGAAAAAATTGGCAAACGACGGCGCAGAGGCCAGCCGGATGTCCAGTGCAATCTGCTTCATGCCAGTGTCTTGCCCGCTGCGCGCATTTCGGGGTCTTAACCGGCCTGGTAAAGCCGGCTGGCCAGGTAGCTCACCTTGAGGCGGCGAATCCCCACCAGCAACACGGCGCTGGCGGGCAGGGCAATCAGCACGCCGACAAAACCAAACACCTGGCCAAAGGCCAGCAGCGCAAAAATCACCGCCAGCGGGTGCAGGCCGATGCGCTCACCCACCAGCCGCGGCGTGAGGTAAAGGCTTTCGACCACCTGGCCAATGCCGTACACCACCGCCACCATGACCAGGGCCTTGAGCGAGGCAAACTGCAACAGGCCGGCCAGGATGGCCAGCAACAGCCCGATGCCAAAACCGACATAGGGAATAAACATGGCCAGGCCGGTGAACACGCCAATCGGCATGGCCAGGTCCAGGCCAAACAGCGACAGGCCGGTGGCGTAAAAAACGGCCATGATCAGCATGACCAGCAACTGCCCACGCAGGTACTGGCCCAGCACGGAATCGGCTTCGTCGGTGAAACTGTCAAAGCTGGCGCGCAGCTTGGGCGGCACCAGTTCCAGCACCCGGGCCACAAACCTGTCCCAGTCCATCAGCAGGTAAAACAGCGCCACCGGAATCAGCACCGCGTTGCCGATCAGCGTCAGGGCCACACTGCCGCCCATGCGCAGCGACGCCAGCAGCGAGCCAAAGGCGTCTTCGAAATTGGCATTCAGGTACTTGAGCACAAAGGCCTTGATGCTTGCCACGTCCAGGGCGACCTTGATACCAAACTGCGCCAGCCACGGGCTCAGGGCGGTGTTGATCCGGTCGGCCAGCAGCGGCACCTGCTCGCGCAGCAAGGGCAATTCTTTGGCCATGATGGGAACGATCAGCAAAAACAGGCCAACCAGCACAACGACGAACAGGAACTCCACCAGCAGCACCGCCACCACACGTGGCAGGCGGCCTTTGCCCAGGTTGTCCAGCTTGTTGACCAGGGGCGTCAGCGCGTAGGCCAGCACGGCGGCCACGACAAAAGGCGTCAGCACCGGCCCGATCAGCCACAGCGCCAGCACTATCACGGTGGCAATCAGGAGCCACGCCGCCGCGCGTTTTTGGGAGCTTGTGAATTGCATAAAGCCTTGGGTAGAGCGTGCCGGGAACCGGCTGAAACAGGACTCCGGATGGAGCCTTTAGAATCTCAGGCTAGATTCTATCGGGCTTGCAGGACAGCGCCCGGCTGCAA
>JANNXF010000405.1:0-4722 GCA_031409395.1 Polaromonas sp. | reverse complement strand
CACCTGCGCTGCTGCAAGGGCAAGACTTGCCCGAGGGCGCAAGACCCGCTTCTGCAGGTTTAGCCAGACTGGAAGGCAACCCAAAAGTCTTTGCCATCAAGGCTGCGGTGTCTGAGGTGCAAGGTCGGCCGCCATCGTTTTGCACCGGCTGCCCAGAGCGCCCCATTTTTACCGCCATGAAGTTGATTGAGCGCGAGCTGGGCAAGCACCACATCAGCTGCGACATTGGCTGCCACCTGTTTTCCATCCTGCCGCCCTTCAATCTGGGTGCCACCACCATGGGCTATGGCCTGGGCTGGGCGGGTGCCTCGGCCTTCAACACCACCGACACATCCAGACGCACGATAGCCATGATGGGCGATGGCGGCTTCTGGCACAACGGCTTGACGAGCGGCGTGGGCAATGCCGTGTTCAACCAGACCGACAACGTGCTGATGGTGATTGACAACGGCTACTCGGCCGCCACGGGTGGGCAGGACGTGCTGTCGTCCAAAGCCGTCAACGCCATCCGCAGCACCAACAACCCGATAGAAAAAGCCGTGCGCGGTGTGGGGGTGAACTGGGCCAAAACCGTGACCAACACCTACAGCCTCACGCAAATGCGTGATGTGCTGCGTGAAGCGCTGACCACGAAAGAAAAAGGTCCGAAAGTCATCGTCGCGCAAAGCGAATGCCAGCTCAATCGCCAGCGCCGCATCAAGCCGCAAATCAAAAAACGCATTGACAGCGGTGAACGCGTGGTGCGCGAGCGCTTTGGCATTGACCCCGACACCTGCACGGGCGACCATTCGTGCATACGCCTGTCGGGCTGCCCGTCGTTGACCATCAAACCCAACCCCGACCCGCTGCGGCGCGACCCGATTGCCACCGTGATCGACAGTTGTGTCGGCTGTGGGCTGTGCGGTGAAGTCGCGCATGCAGCCGTGCTGTGCCCGTCGTTTTACCGGGCAGAAATCATCAACAACCCGACGCTTTGGGATCGCTTTAAATTGCGCTTGCGTAGCGCCGTGATTGGCTGGCTGCAGGGCCGCATCGAGCGGCGATTGCAGGGGATTTCGGTATGACAACCCAGCGTTCCATAACCATCGCACTATTGGCCATGGGCGGCGAAGGCGGCGGGGTGCTGGCCGACTGGCTGGTTGACCTGGCCGAACACAATGGCTACTTTGCCCAGACCACATCGGTGCCCGGTGTGGCGCAGCGCACCGGTGCCACGGTGTATTACCTGGAGATGTTTCCTGAAGCGGCGACCCCTCCAGGCAGCCTGCCCGTGATGGCGTTGGGCCCGGTGCCGGGCGAGGTGGATGTGGTGATGGCCTCTGAACTGATGGAAGCCGGGCGTGCCTTGCAGCGCGGCCTGGTCAGCGCTGCGCGCACCACCTTCATTGCATCGACTCACCGCGTCTATTCCATGACCGAACGCACCGCCATGGGCGATGGCCGTGTGGATGCCGACAAATTGATCGCGGGTGCGGCTGCCGCCGCCAAAAAATGGATTCACGCAGATTTTTCGCAGTTGGCTGACCAGGCCGGCAGCCTGATCGCACCTGCACTGTATGGTGCGCTGGCTGCATCCGGCAGCCTGCCGTTTGACCGTGAGCAGTTTGAAGCCACCATCACGCGCGGCGGTGTGGGTGTCAAAACCAGCCTGAAAGCCTTCGCAGCTGGTTTCAATGTCGCATCTTCATTGCCGGTTACGGCTATGCATGACACGCAAAAAGACGCCGCCATGCCCAAGGTTGGCATACAACTGGCTGCATTGGCACAGCGCATACAAACCGACTTCCCCTCCGCCAGCCACGCCACCCTGGCCGCTGGCATCACCCGCATGGCTGACTACCAGGATGTGGCCTATGCCGCCAGCTACCTTGAGCAATTGATGCCGCTGGTTCGCGCCCTGCCTGACGACTCCGCGATGGCGCATGAATTGCTCGATGACACTGCGCGCCACCTGGCGTTGTGGATGTCATACGAAGACACGGTGCGTGTCGCTGACTTGAAAACCCGCCGCACGCGCTTTGGCCGTGTCGGCGCAGAAGTCAAAATCAACCAAGCACAACATCTGGGGATCAACGAATTTTTGCATCCGCGCATTGAAGAGATTGCCGATACCTTGCCCGCTGCATGGGGGCGATGGTTGCTTGAAACAAACTGGGCGCGAGCCTTGCTCAAGCCCGTGACCAGCAAGGGCCGGGTGGTGCAAACCAGCTCGATTCGCGGCTACCTGCTGCTGTATGCGATCGCTGCGCTCAGGCCGCTGCGCCCCAAATCATTACGCTTTGGCATTGAGCAGCAGCGCATCAGCGACTGGCTTGGCAACATCATTGCACTGGCAAGTGCCCAGCCGGCACTGGCGCTCGAAGTGGCCCGCACCCAGCGGCTGGTCAAAGGCTATGGCGACACCCATGCGCGCGGCTGGGGCAACTACCAGCGCATCATGGCCAAACTGCCGCAACTGCAAAGCATGCCGCAAGGCGCCGCACAACTGCAGGCACTCAGCCGCGCCGCGCTGAGTGATGACAGTGGTCAGGCGCTGGAGCAAATGCTGGCGGCCACCGCCTGATGCCGACAAAAGCTGGGTAACCGTATTGAAGTGTCCGTGCTGATACCCGATTTTCATTACTATCCATCCACAGGAGACGAACCGTGAAAAACCGCCCATTCAAACCCCTTCAAGCCGTGGCCGCTATTGCGTTGACGGCCAGTTTTTGCACGAGCGCCATTGCCCAGGAGGTGACTTTGCGCCTGGTCAGCGCATTTCCTGAAAACGGCATCTATGTGCAGCGCCTGCTCCCGTGGATCCAGAAGGTCAACGCCGAAGGCAAAGGGGTGTTGCAAATCAACTTTCTGGGGGGACCCAAAGCCATCCCCACCTTTGAGGCGGGCAATGCCGTCAAAACCGGCGTGGTTGATATGTCGCTGAACACCGGCGCGTTTTATACCAATGTCATGCCGGAGGCTGACTTTTTAAAGATGACGCAAATCCCCGTGGCCGAGCAGCGCAAGAACGGCGCATTTGATGCCATCAACAAGGTGTGGAATGAAAAAGGCAACATGCAGTACCTGGCCCGCATGGTCGAGAACCAGCCGTTTCACATCTATACCAACAAGAAAGTGGACAAACCTGATTTGACAGGCCAAAAAATCCGCATCAGCCCGGTGTACCGTGACTTTTTTCAAGCCTTGAACGCCAATGTGGTGACAACACCGCCGGGTGAGGTTTACACCGCGCTGGAGCGCGGTGTGGTCGATGGCTATGGCTGGCCCATCGGCGGCATTTTTGATTTGAACTGGCACGAGAGAACCAAGTACCGCATAGACCCCGGTTTTTATGATGCCGAGGTGTCCCTCATCATGAATCTCCCCGCGTACAAAAAGCTCACCGACGCGCAGCGCAACTACCTGCAAAAGCAGTTGCTGGCACTGGAAGCAGAAAACACGTTCTGGACGCGCTATGGCAATGTCGAAACCGCTCGCCAGAAGACATTCGGCATTGAGACCATCAGCTTTGATGCCGCCACATCCAAGGCCTTCCGTGAACAGGCCTACACCGTGGGCTGGGCGGGTGCCGCCAAGCAAAGCCCCGAGATCGCTGCGCGCTTCAAAACCCTGTTTTCAAAGTGACGGTCCGCGTGGATAGCCTGTCCCGCGCCTATGGCCGCTTTCTGTCGGCGTTGTCGCTGCTGGGTTGTGCCATTTTGATGGCCATGATGCTGGTCATCGTGGCGGACGTTTTGCTGCGCAACATACCTCTGCCGGGCATGCCACGCGGGCTGGCCTGGAGCACCGAAGTCTC
Source organism: Polaromonas sp. (assembly GCA_031409395.1). Lineage (GTDB taxonomy): Bacteria > Pseudomonadota > Gammaproteobacteria > Burkholderiales > Burkholderiaceae_C > Polaromonas. The sequence goes on along the minus strand of JANNXF010000405.1, from coordinate 926 downwards.
CGAACTCATGCTTTACCTCATCACCATGTGCGTCGCGCCGTGGCTGCTGCGGCAGGGCCAGCACATCCGGGTGGATATTGTGCTGCAAGCCATGCCGCCCCGCCTGGCCTGGACGCTGGAATGGCTGGGCGACGCGATTGGCTTGGCCTGCTGCATCGTCATTGCATGGTACGGCGCGCAGGCAGCATGGTCCAGCTACCAATCGGGCGCGGTCAATATCAAAACACTGGTTACACCCGAGTGGTGGGCGCTGGCCCCGCTGCCGGTCGTATTTGTGCTGCTGGCCATTGAAATGCTGTTTCGCATGCACCGCCTGCAAAGCGGTGTGCGCGGCCCGCGCCATGACGCCGTGAGCGCAGCATGAGCAGCTGGAGCATTGCCGCCTGGCTGATGTTGGGCGGCTCGACGCTGCTGCTGTTCATCGGCATGCCTGTGGCGTTGACGTTTATCACCATCAATATCATCGGTGCCTGGCTGTACATGGGTGGCGAGCCGGGGCTGATGCAACTGGCGCGCAGCAGCGTGTCGTCAGTGACTGCGTTTTCGCTCACGCCCATTCCCCTGTTTGTGCTGATGGGCGAGATTCTTTTTCACACCGGCCTGGCGCTCAAGGTGATTGAAGGCGTGGAGCGGTTGATCCACCGCATTCCCGGCCGTCTTGCGGTCGTGGCTGTTGTGGCGGGGACGGTGTTTTCGGCTATTTCCGGCTCAACCATCGCCACCACTGCGATGCTGGGTTCGCTCATGCTGCCCATCATGCTGGCACGCGGCTACCACCCCACGCTGGCGACTGGCCCCATCATGGCCATTGGCGCGGTGGACATGCTGATTCCGCCATCGGCGCTGACGGTATTGCTGGGTTCCTTGTCGGGCATTTCGATTTCCAAATTGCTGATTGGCGGTGTCGTGCCCGGCGTGATTTTGTC
>JANNXF010000404.1:0-6174 GCA_031409395.1 Polaromonas sp. | reverse complement strand
CGAGGGCGTGCGCCGCGGCTACAACCACCCCGACAACACCTTGCGCGCCTCGGTGGTGGCCGACCCGCAGTTCGACCGCAAGAACACCAAGGACAACACGCCCGCCGTCATCTTCACCGAGCTGGTGCCCGGCAATACGGTGGAAGTCACGGTCGCCGCCAAAGGCGGCGGCAGCGAGAACAAAAGCAAGATGGCCATGCTCAACCCCGGTGACTCGGTGGTCGACTGGGTGCTGAAAACCGTGCCGACCATGGGCGCCGGCTGGTGCCCGCCCAGCATGCTGGGCATAGGCATAGGCGGCACCGCTGAAAAAGCCGTGCTGATGGCCAAGGAAAGCCTGATGGACGACCTGGACATGTACGAGCTGCAGGCCAAGTCATCGTCTGGCGCGGCACTGACCAAGGTTGAGGCGCTGCGCCTGGAGTTGTTTGAAAAGGTCAACGCGCTGGGCATAGGCGCACAGGGCCTGGGCGGCCTGACCACGGTGCTCGACATCAAGATCAAGCTCTACCCGACGCATGCGGCCAGCAAGCCGGTGGCCATGATTCCCAACTGCGCGGCCACCCGCCATGCGCATTTTGTGATGGATGGCAGCGGCCCGGTCTACCTGACGCCGCCGTCGCTCGACACCTGGCCCGACGTGAACTGGACGCCCGACTACGTCAAGAGCAAGAAGGTGAACCTGAACACGCTGACCAAGGCAGAAGTCGCCAGCTGGAAGCCCGGCGACACCCTGCTGCTCAACGGCAAGATGCTGACCGGCCGCGATGCCGCGCACAAACGCATTGCCGACATGCTGGCCAAGGGCGAAAAGTTGCCGGTGGACTTCACCAACCGGGTGATTTACTACGTCGGCCCGGTCGATCCGGTCAAGGGCGAAGCCGTCGGCCCGGCCGGCCCAACCACCGCCACGCGAATGGACGGTTTTACCGAGATGATGCTGGCCCAGACCGGCCTGATTTCGATGGTCGGAAAAGCCGAGCGTGGCCCGGTAGCGATTGAGGCCATCAAGAAACACCAGAGCGCCTACCTGATGGCCGTCGGCGGCGCCGCTTACCTGGTGTCCAAAGCCATCCGGCATGCCGAAGTGGTGGGCTTTGCCGATTTGGGCATGGAAGCGATTTACGAGTTTGATGTGGTCGACATGCCGGTGACAGTGGCGGTGGACGCTGGCGGCACCAGCGCCCACATCACCGGCCCGGCTGAGTGGCAGAAAAAGATTGCCAGCGGCGAGTTCAAGCAGATTCCGGTCACCAGCGTTTGAACGTTGACAGGGAGCAACACGCAGTGAGCAACCCTGTGGGCTCTCATCTCTTTACAAGCAGGGGCCGCGGAACTGGCTTTGCCAGGCCGCAGGCGCGGCGGCCCCCAAGGGGCTGGAGCCTGCGGCTCCAAAGCTGCCTGCGCCGCTTTGGACAGGCGACAGAGGCGAAGCGTCTCGCGAGCCGCGGCCTGCAAGGCCTCGGGAGCTACACGCAGTGAGCGACCGTGGGGGCCACATTGGCGTTTTTGACAGCGGCGTTGGCGGCCTGAGCGTCCTGCAGGCGCTGCGGGCCGAGTTGCCGCACGAGAACTTCGTTTATGTTGCTGACAGCGGTCATGCGCCGTATGGCGAGCGGGACGAAGCGCATGTGCTGGCGCGTTCCCGCGCAATCGCCCACTACCTGGTGGGGCAGAACGCCAAAGCACTGGTGATCGCCTGCAACACCGCCACGGCGGCGGCGATTGCCGTGCTGCGCGCGGAACACCCCGGTTTGCCACTGATTGGCGTCGAGCCCGCCCTGAAGCCGGCGGTGGCGATCAGTCGCACCGGGTGCATCGGCGTGATGGCCACGCGCAGCACGCTGGCCAGCGCCAAATTTCAGGCGCTGCTGGGCTCGCAAGCGGGTCTGGCCCGCTTTGTTCTGCAGCCTTGCGATGGCCTGGCAGAGGCTATCGAGCGCAGTGTGGAAACCGGCGATACCTCAAAAACAAGAGCGCTCTGCGCCCAATACACGGGGGCCATGGGCCAGTTTGGCGTGGAGCCGGGGCAAATTGACACCCTGGTGCTGGGCTGCACGCATTACCCGTTTGCGCACGGGCTGCTGCAGGCGCTGTTGGGTGAGCGCATCGCACTGGTGGACAACGGCGAGGCAGTTGCAAGACATACAGCAAGACAGGCAGCAAGACAGACAGCCAGGCAAACGACAGCGCAGCCAGGCCAGGCCATCCCCGGCACGCTCAGCCTGTTTACCACCGGCCAGCCACACGCCCTGCAAGCCGCTTGCCGGCGCTGGCTAGGGCTGGACACGGTTGTTGAACCGCTATACTTTTGATAGCTGCTTGCGCCCGTCTTTATTGGGCGAACGGCATAAATAGCTTAAGGCTTTGGCTGGGCAAGTGCTGGCAGAGGCCGCTGCAGACGCTCAAGGCGATCGCAAGGCGACGTCGTTGCTGTCCTTCCAGCCACCCCCCAGCGTCTTGTACAGCGTGACCTGGCTTTGCAGCTGGGCCAGCCGGGTCTGCACCACCGCCTGCTGTGCACTGAACAAAGAGCGCTGCGCGTCCAGCAAATCCAGGTAGCTGGCAATGCCGTTCTGATAGCGCAGGTCAGACAGCTTGAAGCGGACCGCCTCGGCGTTGACCTGGGCCTGCTGAGACTGCAGTTGGTCGGCCAGCGTGGTCCGGGTGACCAATGCATCGGCCACTTCCCTGAACGCCGTCTGAATGGCTTTTTCGTACTGGGCCACGGCAATGTCGCGGCCCGCCTTGGCCGAATCCAGACCCGCCAGGTTGCGACCCGCATCAAAAATCGGCAACACCAGCTGGGGCGCAAGCGTCCAGCCCCAGGAACCGCTTTGCAGCAAGTCCGACAAATGGTTGCTGACGCTGCCTGCGCCCACCGTCAGCGCTATTTTCGGGAAGAACGCGGCCCGTGCCGCGCCAATGTTGGCGTTTGAGGCTAACAGCAGCTGTTCGGCCTGGCGGATGTCAGGCCGGTTCGTCAGCAGGTCAGAGGGCAGCCCGGCCGGCACCTCGGCCATGGGGCGGGCCTGGGCTAGCGGCAGCGCCTGACCAGCGGGCCAGCGCACCTCGCCTGCCAGCGGCTGGCCCACCAGCAGGGTCAGCGCGTTCTCGTCCAGCGCACGCTGGCGTTGCTGCTGCGCATAGGCAATGCGGGCCGCCTCACGCAGCGATTCAGCCTGCCGGAAGTCCAGCTCGGACGTCACGCCGTTGTCAAAGCGCAGCTTGCTCAAGGTCATCGAGGCCTCGCGGCTGGCCAGGGTCTGGCGCGTGATCTCCAGCAGCTCTTCATTGGCCAGAATGCTCAGGTAGGTGTTGGCCACCGCCGCAATCAGGCTGATTTGCGCGGTTTTTCGGCCTTCTTCCGTGGCCAGATACTGGCCCAGTGCGGCTTCCTTGAGGCTGCTGACACGGCCAAAAAAGTCCAGCTCGTAGGCGGTGACCTGCAAACCCGCTGTGTACACGCTGGTGATGCCGCCGCTGACGGTGGGCGTGCGGGAGCCGTTGAAAACCCCGTTCACGGTCGGCCACTGGTCGGCGCGGCGGATCTGAAACTGGGCCCGCGCCTGCTCGATATTGAGCACCGCCACGCGCAAGTCCCGGTTGTTGAGCAGGGCCAGTTCAATCAGGCGTTTGAGCTGTGGATCGGCAAAAAAGTCCTGCCAGGCGACGCTGGGCGCCGGGAGCGCTGCAGCCGGCAGCGTGGCAGACACAGCGTTGGGTGGGTAGCTTTCGGCAATCGGTGCGGCGGGCCGCTCGTAGGCCGGAATCATCGAACAGGCGGACAGCAGGGCCGCAGCGCCCAGCGCCAAGAACGTCAGCTGCCCAGGCAATGACTTGAATTTACGCATGGGTGTTCCCCTGGTTCGCTTCATCCGTCGGGCGCTTCTGGTCTGCCTCATCGACGCCGATTCCGGCGGCTTTGGCATGCTCGGAAAACATCCGCTTTTGCCGGTCGCTGTCCTTGAAAAGACCGCGTACCACGACAAAGAAAATCGGTACAAAAATCACCGCCAGCACGGTGCCGGTGACCATGCCGCCAATCACCCCCGTGCCAATGGCCCGCTGGCTGGCAGAACCGGCGCCAGAGGCAATCGCCAGCGGCAACACCCCCAGCATGAAGGCCAGCGAGGTCATGATGATGGGGCGAAACCGCAAATGCGCCGCAGCCAGCGCAGACTCGATCACGCCCTTGCCCTGGGCCTGCAGGTCTTTCGCAAACTCGATGATCAGAATCGCGTTTTTCGCTGACAGGCCAATGATGGTGATCAGGCCCACCTGAAAATAGACGTCATTGGCATAGCTGCGCAGCAAGGTGGCCAGCAACACACCCACCACCCCGAGCGGCACCACCAGAATCACCGCCAGGGGAATGGACCAGCTTTCGTACAGCGCCGCCAGGCATAAAAACACCGCCAGGATGGCAAAGCCATAAAGAATGGCGGCCTGCGAGCCCGCCAGCTTTTCTTCGCGCGACAGCCCGGTCCATTCATAGCCAAAACCGGCGGGCAACTGGCTGGCGAATTTCTCCATCTCGGCAATCGCCGCACCGGTACTGTAGCCTGGGGCGGCACTGCCGCTGATGCGGATGGCCGGGTAGCCGTTGTAGCGCACCGTCTGCATCGCGCCCTTGACCCAGCGCGTGGTGGCAAACGCCGACAGCGGAACCGACTGGCCCCGGCTGTTGGTGGCGTTCAGCTCCAGCAGGTCGTCGGGTTGCATGCGGGCAGGCGCATCGGCCTGCACCACCACCCGCTGCAACCGGCCCTGGTTCGGAAAATCGTTCACATAGCTGGACCCCAGGCCGGTTGACAGGGCGGCATTGATGGCGTCAAAGCTCACCCCGAGGGCATTGGCCTTGTCGCGGTCAATGTCGATCTGCAACTGCGGCGCATCTTCCAGGCCATCCGGCCGCACCTGTGTCAGCACCGGGCTTTTGGCCACCATGCCCAGCAGCTGGCCTCTGGCCGCCAACAAGGCGTCACGGCCCGCACCCGCGCGGTCTTGGAGGCGAAAGCTGAAGCCGCTGGCCGACCCCAGCTCCCGAATCGCCGGGGGACTCAAGGGGAAGATAAACGCATCGCGAATACCCGACAGTGCGCCAAAGGCCCGACCGGCCAACGCGCTGGCAGACTCGCCCGCCGTCTTGCGTTCGGCCCAATCCTTGAGCGTCACAAAAGCCAGCGCGGCATTTTGCCCTTGCCCTGAAAAACTGAAACCGAGCACGCCCACCATGCTTTGCACCTCTGGCTGCTTGAGGATGAAGCTTTCGACCTGCTGGATCACCGCGAGGGTGCGTTCCTGCGTGGCGCCGGGTGGCAACTGGATGTTGACCAGAATATTGCCCTGGTCTTCCTCTGGCAGAAAGGAAGTCGGCAAACGGGAATAAATCAGCGCTACCACGCCGATGATGGCGACGTAAATCACCATGTAGCGCCCGGCCCGCCGCAGCAGCCGCGCCACCAGGCCCTCGTAGCTTTTGGCGGTGCGCGAAAAGCCGCGGTTGAACCAGCCAAAAAAACCTGTCTTGGCATGGTGGTGGCCGGCCTCTACCGGCTTGAGCAGCGTGGCGCACAGCGCGGGTGTGAGCGACAAGGCCAGGAAGGCTGAAAACGCAATCGACGTGACCATGACGGCAGAAAACTGCCGGTAAATATTGCCCACCGAGCCGGCAAAAAACGCCAGCGGCACGAACACCGATATCAGCACCACCGTCACCCCGATGATGGCCCCGGAGATCTGGCCCATGGCCTTGCGCGTGGCCTCAAGCGGCGGCAAGCCTTCCTCGCTCATGATACGTTCGACGTTTTCGACCACCACAATGGCGTCGTCCACCACAATGCCGATCACCAGCACCATGCCAAACATGGTGAGTACGTTGATGGAGAACCCGAGCGCCAGCAAGACAGCAAAGGTGCCCAGCAGGGCAATCGGCACGACGATGGTGGGGATGATGGTGTAGCGGATGTTCTGCAAAAACAGAAACATCACCAGAAACACCAGCACGATCGCTTCCAGCAGGGTTTCTGCCACCTGGCGAATTGAAATACTCACGAAAGCAGACGCATCGTAGGGGATCGAGTAGGTCACGCCCTGCGGGAAGAAACGCGTGAGGTCCTCCATCTTGGCGCGCACCGCCTTGGCCGCCGCCAGCGCATTGCCGCTGGGTGT
>JANNXF010000403.1:0-8075 GCA_031409395.1 Polaromonas sp. | reverse complement strand
TAGACAACGTGAATCGGTATGGTTTCATTACACCAGCCCGCAAACAGCGGTTCCAACGCGCCGCTGCTGATGTGGTGCTGAACCATGAAGGGTAGCGTGTGCAGTACCCCCAGGCCGGCCAGCGCTGCAGTCACCCCGGCGTTGGAATCGTTGACCGATAAATGATGGTGCCCGCCCACCTCAACCACTTCGCCGTCCTTGTACATCTTCACGGTGCAAAGCTTTCCGCTGCGCGGTGACACATAGCGAATGGAGTTGTGGCCTTCATTCAGTTCCCGGGGATGAAGAGGCACGCCATGACGCTTCAAGTAAGCGGGCGAGGCACAGCTTACAAAATAGTACTCGCCAATCCGGCGAGCGACCAGCGACTGGTCCGTGATTTCCCCCACGCGTATGACGCAGTCCACGTTCTCGGCCATGATGTCGATCTGCCGGTCACTGACGCCGAGTTCCAGCTGGATGTCAGGGTAGCGTGCCTGGAAGTCCGGCAAGGCCGGGATGATGACCGCGAGACCGAGAGATGAAGGAATATCAACCTTGAGCTTGCCGCGCGGACTCGCCTTGGCGCGTGACATGCTGGATTCCAGCTCATGCACCTCGCCCAGCAGGCGGCTGGCCTGCTCGTAATAGGCCGCGCCGTCCACTGTGACTGTGACTTTGCGGGTGGTGCGGTTCAGCAGCTTGGTGTCCAGCTCTTTTTCAAGATCCTGAATCAGCCGGGTCACGGTTGGCTTGGGCAGGCCCATGGAGTCGGCGGCTTTGGTGAAGGTACCGGCTTCGACGACCCGTACAAAAGCCTGCATGGCTGAAAACTTGTCCATATTTACGCTCGATTGTTTCTGTGGTGAAACAAAGTATAAGCAATATGGCTATTTATTGATTAGCAACAACAATCTACATTCTGCTGCATCGCAACAAATTGAGGGCCGCCTGTCGGCTTGACAAGATGCACAGCCTCCTGACGCCCCATTCCAGCCCTGCCGCCGAGCAGCCTGAATGGACAGACAAGCAGATCAATATTTCGCTGAACAGGCCGCTGGACGTGCGCTTTTATGGTCGGCGCGCCATTGGCAACGCTGAGGCGTCACCGCTGGTGCTGCATTTCCACGCGGGTGCTTTTGTGGCGGGTTCGCTTGACCGCGGGGCCTGCATTCCGCGCCTGCTGGCCGATGCGGGCGCTGTGGTGATGTCGATTGACTACCCGCTGGCGCCGGCGCACCCGTTTCCTCAGGCGGTAGAGGTCGGTTACGCGGCGCTGGTCTGGGCGTTCAAGGCCCGGCAAAAGCTGGCAGGCAAGGGCGCGCCGGTGTTTGTGGCCGGCGAAGAAGCCGGCGGCAACCTGGCCGCTGCGGTGGCGTTGATGGCGCGAGACCAGCAAGAGCCAGAACTTGCCGGGCAAATTCTGCTGTCGCCCATGCTGGACCCGTGCATGGCCACGGCCTCGCTGCGTTGCGCCGATGCCGGCCCGGTCGGTTGCACCTGGGCGGACGGCTGGCACCAGTATCTGGCGCGGCTTCAGCAAGCCGCTCACCCTTACGCCGCGCCGGGCAATGCGCTGCGCCTGGCAGGCCTGCCGGCCACTTTGCTGCTGACGGCGCAAGACGACCCGCTGCGCGATGAGGCGCTGGCGTATGCCGAACGCCTGAAGCGCGCCAGCCTGCAGACGCATCTCGGCGTGCTGCCCGGCCCGACGGGCTGGCCCGGCAGCTACCTGCAAGCGGGTAGTCACGAATCGGCCTGGGCACCGGCCGTGCGCCAGCAGTTCAGTGATTTTTTCCACCGTTTTTTTGCTTCATCACCCGTATCCGTTTCATAACCCTTTTGAGGACATTCACCATGCAAACCATTCAACTCCACACCCCGCGCCGCCGTCTGCTGGCCGTTGCGCTGGCGGTACTGGCCGTGACCGGCATCGCTGCCACTGTTTTTGGCGTGAGCAGTTCGCGCGCCCAGCCTGGCGCTGTTGACGCGCCCGCCACACCGGTGTCGGTGGCCACGGTGGTGCAAAGCGATGTGGCGGCCTGGGACGAGTTTTCGGGCCGGCTGGAGGCGGTGGAGCGGGTAGATATTCGCTCGCGCGTCGCCGGCACCATCCAGGCGGTGCATTTCCGCGAAGGCGTGCTGGTCAAAAAAGGTGATCTGCTGTTGACGATAGACCCGGCCCCTTACGCGGCCGACGTAGAGCGTGCCGACGCCCAGGTGGCTGCCGCGCAGGCGCGCGTGGCGCAGGCCAAAGGCGAGCAGGAGCGCTCGCAGCGTTTGTGGAGCGAACAAGCCATTTCAAAACGCGAGTTTGACGAGCGCACCAACGGACAGCGCGAAGCCGATGCCAATTTGCGCGCCGCACAGGCCGCCTTGCAGACCGCGCAACTGAGCCTGGGCTACACCCAGCTTCGCGCCCCCGTGTCTGGCCGCGTGGGCAAACTTGAAGTGACTGTGGGCAACCTGATTGCGGCGGGCCCTGGCGCACCGGTTCTGACCACGCTGGTATCGGTCAGTCCGATCTACGCGAGCTTTGACGCCGACGAGCAGGTGGTGGCCAGGGCACTGAAAGATGCGGGCAGCAGCGCGGGTGGCCGCAACCTGGAGCGCATTCCCGTGCAGATGGGCACCGCCGCCAGCACCGACACCCCGTTTGAAGGCCGTTTGCAGCTGGTGGACAACCAGGTAGACGCCAAAAGCGGCACCGTGCGCGCCCGCGCCGTGTTTGACAACAAGGACGGCCAGTTGATGCCCGGCCAGTTTGCCCGCGTGCGCATGGGCCAAGCCAGCAAAACCACGGCGCTGCTGATCAACGAACGTGCTGTGGGCACTGACCAGAACAAGAAATTTGTTCTGGTCGTGGGCGCCGACAACAAGGCGGTGTACCGCGAAGTCACGCTGGGCGCGTCGGTCAACGGTTTGCGCGTGGTGAAAGACGGGCTGAAAGCCGATGAACGCATCGTCGTCAATGGTCTGCAGCGCATTCGCCCCGGTGCGCTGGTGGCGCCGCAGCCAGTCGAAATGTCGGCCAAGGCCGAGCTGGCAGAAAAACCGGTCAAGGTGGCGGCCAAGTCATAAGCCTGGCCTGCAGTTTTAACAAGAAGAACCTTCATGAATCTCTCCAAATTTTTTATTGACCGGCCCATCTTTGCCGGCGTGCTGTCGCTGCTGATGTTTCTGGCCGGGCTGATCGCGCTGCGCGCCATGCCGATTGCCGAATACCCCGACGTGGTGCCGCCCACCGTGGTGGTGCGCGCCCAGTACCCCGGTGCCAACCCCAAGGTGATTGCCGAAACCGTGGCCACGCCGCTTGAAGAAGCCATCAACGGTGTGGACAGCATGCTCTACATGAGCAGCCAGGCCACCACCGATGGTTTGATGACACTCAACGTCACCTTCAAGCTCGGTACTGACCCCGACAAGGCCCAGCAGCTGGTGCAAAACCGTGTGGCGCAAGCCGAGCCGCGTTTGCCCGAAGAAGTGCGCCGCCTGGGTGTGACCACCATCAAAAGCTCGCCCGACCTGACCATGGTGGTGCATTTGCTGTCGCCCAATGACCGTTACGACATGACTTACCTGCGCAACTACGCGGTGCTCAATGTCAAGGACAGACTGGCGCGCATCAATGGCGTGGGCCAGGTGCAGCTGTTTGGCTCGGGTGACTATTCCATGCGCGTCTGGCTCGACCCGCAAAAGGTGGCCGAGCGTGGCTTGTCTGCCGGTGATGTGGTGCGCTCGATTCGTGAGCAGAACATTCAGGCCGCGGCTGGTGTGGTGGGTGCATCGCCCGGTTTGCCCGGTGTGGACATGCAGTTGTCCATCAACGCGCAGGGGCGTTTGCAGAGTGAAGAAGAGTTTGGCGACATCATCGTCAAGACCGACAAAAACGGCGCCGTGACCCGCCTGCGCGACATTGCGCGGCTGGAGCTGGGCGCGGCCGACTACGCGCTGCGCTCGCTGCTTGACAACAAACAGGCGGTGGCGGTGCCGGTGTTTGCCGCACCGGGCTCCAACGCCATCCAGATTTCAGACGACGTGCAGGCGCAGATGCGCGAGCTGAAAAAGAACATGCCTGAAGGTGTGGACTACGAAATTGTTTACGACACCACGCAGTTTGTGCGCTCGTCGATTGAAGCCGTGGTGCACACCCTGTTTGAAGCCGTGGCACTGGTGGTGCTGGTGGTGATCATCTTTTTACAGACCTGGCGCGCCTCCATCATTCCGCTGCTGGCCGTGCCGGTCTCGGTGGTCGGCACCTTTGCCGTGATGCATCTGTTTGGTTTTTCCATCAACGCGCTCAGCCTGTTTGGCCTGGTGCTGGCGATTGGCATTGTGGTGGACGACGCGATTGTGGTGGTGGAAAACGTCGAACGCAACATCGAAGCCGGACTGGCCCCGCGTGAGGCCACCTACAAGGCCATGCGTGAAGTGTCTGGCCCCATCATTGCGATTGCGCTGGTGCTGATTGCCGTGTTTGTGCCGCTGGCGTTTATCTCCGGTTTGTCAGGCCAGTTCTACAAGCAGTTTGCGCTGACGATTGCGATTTCCACCGTGATTTCGGCCATCAACTCGCTGACGCTGTCGCCCGCACTGGCCGCACTGCTGCTCAAAAGCCACGACGCGCCAAAAGACGCGCTGACCCGTGGCATGGACAAGGTCTTTGGCCGCTTCTTTCGCGCTTTCAACAATGCGTTTGGCCGTGGTTCCGAGCGCTACAGCCGGGGCGTCAAGGCGGCGATTTCACGCAAGACCGTCATGCTGGTGGTTTATGGCGTGCTGGTGCTGGCTACGGTCGGTCTCTTCAAGGCCGTGCCCGGCGGTTTTGTGCCCGGGCAAGACAAGCAGTACCTGATTGGTTTTGCCCAGCTGCCAGACGGCGCCACGCTGGACCGCACCGAAGACGTGATCCGCAAGATCAGCGACATCGCCATGAAGCAACCCGGCGTGGCGCACGCGATTGCCTTCCCTGGCCTGTCGATCAACGGTTTTACCAACAGCAGCAACTCGGGCATTGTGTTTGTGTCGCTCAAGCCGTTTGACGAGCGCCAGGGCGCAGACATGAGCGCGGGGGCGATTGCGGGCCAGCTTAACGCACAGTTTGGCGGCATTCAGGAAGCGTTTATTGCCATGTTTCCACCGCCACCGGTGCAGGGTCTGGGCACCACAGGCGGCTTCAAGCTGCAACTGGAAGACCGTGCCTCGCTCGGTTACACCGCGCTTGACAAGGCCACCAAAGACTTCATGGCCAAGGCCTACCAGGCCCCCGAGCTGGCCGGGCTGTTTTCAAGCTTCCAGGTCAACGTGCCGCAGCTGTATGCCGACATTGACCGCACCAAGGCGCGCCAGCTCGGCGTGCCGGTGACCGACGTGTTTGACACCATGCAAATCTACCTGGGCAGCCTGTACGCCAACGACTTCAACAAGTTTGGCCGTACTTATTCAGTGCGGGTGCAGGCTGATGCCCCTTACCGTGCGCGGGCTGAAGACATTGGCTTGCTGAAAGTGCGCTCGACCACCGGCGAAATGGTGCCTTTGTCGGCGCTGATGAAGGTCACACCCAGCTTTGGCCCCGAACGTGCCATGCGCTACAACGGCTTTTTGTCGGCTGACGTCAATGGCGGTGCAGCACCCGGCTATTCGTCCGGCCAGGCACAGGACGCCGTTGCCCGCATCGCGGCTGAAACATTGCCGCCAGGCATCAGCTACGAGTGGACAGAACTGACTTACCAGGAAATCATTGCCGGCAACTCGGCCCTGTGGGTCTTTCCGCTGGCGCTGCTGCTGGTGTTTCTGGTGCTGGCTGCGCAGTATGAAAGCCTGACGCTGCCGATTGCCATCGTGCTGATCGTGCCCATGGGCCTGCTGGCGGCCATGCTGGGCGTCAAGCTGACGGGGGGCGACAACAACATCTTCACGCAGATTGGTTTGATCGTGCTGGTCGGGCTGTCGGCCAAAAACGCGATTCTGATTGTCGAGTTTGCGCGCGAGCTGGAATTTGCTGGCCGCACGCCACTGCAGGCCGCGATTGAATCCAGCCGCATGCGTTTGCGTCCGATTCTGATGACCTCGCTGGCTTTCATCATGGGTGTGCTGCCGCTGGTACTGTCAAGCGGCGCAGGGGCAGAAATGCGCCACGCCATGGGGGTGGCGGTATTTTTTGGAATGATTGGTGTCACGGCCTTTGGCCTGTTTTTGACACCGGTGTTCTACGTCACCTTGCGTGCCATGACGGGCAACCGCCCGCTCAAGTTGCACGGTGCGGTACCGGCTGTTGACGCACCGGCCGGCCAGCATGCCGCGGGTGGCGCCGCACTGACAGCGCAGCCCGCTGCCGCCGTGAAGTTTCACGAATAAAAATCATCCAGGAGTTCAGCATGAACCACGTTTATTCAAAAGCCCGCTTGAGCCTGCTGCCGCTGCTGGCCGCTCTGGTACTGGCGGGTTGCGCCACGCCCGCCGCCATCGACACGGCCAGCTTGCCCGCGACCCCCACCGCCTTCAAGGAGTCCACCGTGACCGTCGGGCCTGTACTCGACGACGCCCATGCGCAGGGACGCTGGTGGACGGTATTTGCCGACCCGGTGCTTGACCAACTGGTGGAGCAGGCCAGCCGCAGCAACAACAGCGTGCAGGTCGCCGCCGCGCGGCTGGCACAGGCTAGAGCGATTGCGGGTGCAACGGACGCCAACCGCGCGGTGCAGCTGGGGCTGGGCGCAGGCGCTGTGCGCCAGAAAGACAGCACCACCGGCAACAGCCCGCAAACAGTGGTCAGCGCTGGTGCCAACCTGTCTTATGAAGTAGACCTGTTTGGCAAGCTGGCTGGCGCATCGAACGCCGCTTCGCTGGACGCACGGGCGCGTGAAGCCCTGCTGCGCAGCACGCAACTGCTGGTGCAGGCCGATGTGGCGCAAACCTATTTGAGCCTGCGTGCCATCGACGCCGAGCGTGCCCTGGTGCAGGACACCCTGCAGGCGCACCGCAACTCCCTGCGCCTGACCGAAGTGCGCTTCAAGGAGGGCGATGTGGCCGAACTGGATGTGGCCCGCGCGCGCAGCGAGGTGGCGGCGACGGAGTCAGACGGGCTGGCACTTGAGCAGCGCCGCGCCGGGCTTGAACACGCACTGGCTGTGCTGGTGGGGCAGGTCGCGTCCCGTTTTCAGGTCGCCCCGACAGACTGGACCGCTGCCTTGCCAGCGATTCCCGCCGGTGTGCCCAGTACCGTGCTGACGCGCAGGCCCGACGTGGCGGCCGCGCAAAGCAGCTTGCAGTCCGCCCAGGCGCGCGTCGGCGTGGCCAACGCGGCCTGGTTCCCCGATTTTTCACTGACAGCCAATGGCGGCTACGCAGCCCCCGAACTCAAGGACTTGTTCAAGCTGTCGGCCAGAGCCTGGGGCGTGGGGGCCTTGTTCTCCTTGCCGATTCTGGACGGCGGCCGGCGTGAAGCCGGTGTGCAAAACGCCAATGCCGAGCTGGACATCGCACTGGCCAACTACCGCGAGCAGGTGCTGGTGGCCTTCCGGGATGTGGAAGACCAGCTTTCAGCCCTGCGCCTGCTGGCTGACCAGTCGCAGGCGCAGTCGCGCTCGGTCGCCTCTGCCAGCCGTGCCACGGTGCTGTCAGATTCGCGCTACCGCAATGGCTTTGTCAGCCAGCTCGAACTGCTCGACGCGCAGCGCAGCGAGCTGCGCAACCGCCGGCAGGCGCTGCAGGTCAAGACCTCGCAGTACCTGGCGACTGTCGGGCTGATTCGGGCCTTGGGCGGTGGCTGGAGTACTTGATCACCCCTGCTGTAGTTGCTATCTAATTAGTAGCTGGTTGCGCCCGTGTTGATTGGGCAAAACGCCTTTTTTGCTTGAAGAAATGGCCTGGCAGGGTCTTTTTCGGGTGTGCGGCACCGCCCATCTGTTAAAACATACGAATTCTTTGTTTGTGTCTGCCCCCCATGTCGCTTCCTGCCCCACTTGCTCCTTTGGCCCCTGTTGCCGCTTTAGCCCCCACCGCCACCCCGGCGCTGATCCACTGGACAGAGGCGGGCGAGGCCCGGTCCGCCCTCTGGCGGTCCGAGCGCGGCGCGCCGCCGCCCAAGCGTGTGG
>JANNXF010000402.1:0-6406 GCA_031409395.1 Polaromonas sp. | reverse complement strand
CCAGCACTTCTTCGGCGGTTTTCAGCTTGGTGAAGAAGTGCGCCACTTCGGTCTTGATGCCGCCGTTGCCGGCGATGTACATCTCCCAGCCTGAATCGACGCCGATGATGCCGACGTCCTTGATGCCTGATTCGGCGCAGTTGCGCGGGCAGCCGCTGACCGCAAACTTGACCTTGTGCGGGGCGTACATGCGCCACATGGCGCGCTCCAGGTCCTTGCCCATCTGGGTGCTGTCCTGCGTGCCCATGCGGCACCATTCGCTGCCGACGCAGGTTTTGACGGTACGCAGGGCCTTGGCATAGGCGTGGCCCGAAGGCATGCCGATGTCTTTCCAGACGTTTTGCAGGTCTTCCTTCTTGACGCCCAGCAAGTCGATGCGCTGACCGCCGGTGACCTTGACGGTGGGGATTTTGTATTTGTCGACGGCATCGGCAATCCGGCGCAGTTCGCTGGCGGTGGTTTCGCCGCCCCACATGCGCGGAATCACGCTGTAGGTGCCGTCTTTCTGGATGTTCGCGTGGCTGCGCTCGTTGATGAAGCGGCTTTGCGGGTCGTCCTTGGCTTCTTTGGGCCAGGTGCTGGTGACGTAGTAATTGACCGCCGGGCGGCAGCTGGAGCAGCCATTGGGGGTGCGCCATTGCATGGACTTGTAGACATCGGCAATCGTCAGCAGCTTGTTGGCCCGAATGGCGTCGCGCACGGCCTGGTGACCGTGGTCGGTGCAACTGCACATGGCCTTGAGCTTGGGCGTGGCCGAATAGTCGCCACCGGCAGTGAACATCAGAATCTGTTCGACCAGACCGGTGCAGGAGCCGCATGACGCGCTGGCCTTGGTGTGCTTGCGCACTTCGTCCAGGGTGAACAGGCCTTTTTCCTTGATGGCCTTGCAGATGGTGCCTTTGGTGACGCCGTTGCAGCCGCAGACCTCGGCGCTGTCGGGCATGCTGGCGGCCTTGGTATGGCCTTCATGGCCGGTGTCGCCAATGCTGGACTCGCCAAACATCAGCTTGTCGCGGATGTCGGCCACGCTGCGGCCGTCGCGCAGCAGCTTGAAGTAGTAGCTGCCGTCCACCGTGTCGCCGTACAGGCAGGCGCCAATGAGCTTGTCGTCCTTGAGCACCAGTTTTTTGTAAACGCCGCCAAATGGGTCGCTCATGACAATTTCTTCGGTGCCTTCGCCACCCTGAAAGTCGCCCGCACTGAACAGGTCAATGCCGGTGACCTTGAGTTTGGTCGATGTCAGCGAACCGGTGTAGCGGCCAATGCCGAACTGCGCCAGGTGATTGGCGGCCACTTTGGCCTGCTCAAACAGCGGCGCAACCAGGCCATAGGCAATGCCGCGGTGGGCGGCGCACTCGCCCACCGAGTAAATGCGCGCGTCGGTCACGGTCTGCATGGTGTCGCTGACCACAATGCCCTTGTTGCAGTGCAGGCGCATGGACTCGGCCAATTGGGTGTTGGGGCGAATACCGACAGCCATCACCACCAGGTCGGTGGCCAGTTCGGTTCCGTCCTTGAACTGGATGGCGGTGACCCGGCCGTCGGCGTTGCCGGTCAGCGCTTGCGTCTGGGCGCCCATCATGAATTTCAGGCCGCGGTCTTCCAGTGATTTTTGCAGCAGCTTGCCCGCCACATCGTCGAGCTGGCGCTCCATCAGCCAGGGCATGACATGCACCACAGTGACTTCCATGCCGCGCAGCATCAGGCCATTGGCGGCCTCCAGGCCCAGCAGGCCGCCACCGATCACCACGGCTTTCTTGTATTTTTTGGCGGCGTCAATCATGGCGTTGGTGTCGGCGATGTCGCGGTAGGCGATCACGCCCTGCAGGTCTTTGCCCGGGACCGGCAAAATGAAGGGGTTGGAGCCGGTGCACATCAGCAGGCGGTCGTAGGCTTCTTCGGTGCCGTCTTCAGCGCGCACCACGCGCTTGATACGGTCGATCTCCACCACTTTTTTGCCCGCGTGCAGGGTGATGTGGTTGTCTTTGTACCAGTCCCAGCTGTTCAGCACGATCTCGTCGAGGGTTTGTTCCCCGGCCAGCACCGGCGACAGCAAAATACGGGTGTAGTTGGGGTGCGGCTCGGCGCCGAACACCGTGATGTCGTACAGGTCGGGCGCGACCTTGATCAATTCTTCCAGGGTGCGAACCCCTGCCATGCCGTTGCCGACCATTACCAGTTTTGATTTTTTCATGGGGCTGTTCCAGTGTGATTCGGTGTCGTTGTCGTCAGTGCAAGCGTCATGCCACGCGCGCCGACGCGAAATACGGGTGGTTTTGGATAAGAAAGATGGGCTGACCAGGGCGCAGGACGGCCTGGCTGCTGGCCGCCATGGCTGTGCTGTCTGTCCGGGACGGATGGCCCGATGGGCGCTCAAAAAATGGGGTGAAGGCCATGATGCTCTCTCCTGAAAAACAGGGCGCCGGTGGATAGGCCGGCAGGAGGCACACCATTACGCACGTCGTTATGCGCAGAACCCGCAGTGCTTTCGCTAAGGTTGGACGCGTCGTTACGCCCGCAACAAGCCATGCAAAACTTGTGCCATATGATCGGGGCGCGTCAGCGAGCGCTGTTTTTGCACGCCGCCTGGTGCGGGATTTGCGTAGTAAAAAAGCTGTTTGTTTTTATAACCCCTTGATTTTTATGACTTCTGCGTTGGTACACATCTCTGGTTTGACGGGGGCCCATCCGCTGGCCGCTGACCTGGAATCGGCCGGTATCCAGGTGCTGGGGGTTCTGTCTGACCTTGGCGAACTGGTGCACGAGGTGGTGCGGCTTGCACCAGATGTGCTTGTTTTTGACGATCCCCTGCCTGGCGAGGCGCTGTTCCGGGCCACGCAGGCGATTTTTGACACGGCGCCGCGGCCGGTGATTGTGTTTACCGCCGACGTGAATGTGGACAACATCGTGCGCGCTGCGGCCGCCGGGGTGCATGCCTATGTGGTCAGCGGCTACGCCCCGCACCGCCTGCGCTCCGTCATTCATGTGGCGCAGGCCCGTTTTCAGCGCGAACAGGGTTTGCGCCAGGAGCTGCTGGACGTTTCCAGCCGCTTTGAAGAGCGCAAGATGGTGGACCGCGCCAAGGGAATCCTGATGCGCGCGCGCCAGGTGTCCGACGACGACGCCTTCCAGATGTTGCGCACCGCCTCCATGCACAGCAACCAGCGGCTCGGTCAGGTGTCGCAGTACATCATTCATTCGGCCCGCTTCGCCGAGGCGGTCAACCGTTCCGGGCAACTGCGCATGCTGTCGCAGCGCCTGGTCAAGCTGCACCTGCTGCAACTGGCCGGGGTGCAGGTGGGGCAGGCGGCTGAGCAGCTCAAGGCGTCGGTGCTGCGCGTGGATGCCAACCTGTCGCTGCTGGGCAAGAACCTCTCCAAATCCACCTTTGGCGACCTGCTGGGGCAGGTCATGCTGACCTGGACCCGCCTGAAACACGCCCTGCAAGACCAGCCCCGTGCCAACCAGATGGCCGAGACCGACGCGCTGGCCGAGCAGCTGTTGCAAGAGGCCGAGCGCCTCACCGACAACCTCGAAAGCGCCGGTTCGGTGGTGCCGCTGCACGTGCTGAACCTGGCCGGCCGCCAGCGCATGCTGTCGCAGCGCTTTGCCAAGTACGTGCTGCTGGGCGCGCTGGCGGGCGCCGGGGCGGTTGGCATCCGGCAGCGCAGCCAGACCGGCATGGCCGAGTCCAGGGAGGCGTTCGAGCAGGCCCTGCGGGTTCTCAATGGCAGCCCACTGAGCAACAGCGACATCAAGGGCGCGCTCGATGCTGCCGCCATTTTCTGGCAGCAGATGCTGGCCGGTGCCGAGGAAGTCGAGAGTTCGTTGCTGCAGGGGCGACAGGCCCCTCTGGAGCGTCTGGAAAGGCTGGCGACCGCCAGCGAAAGCCTGCTCGATGTGTTTGAACAGCTGGCCAGCCATTACGAGCGCAGCATGCAGATGCTGGTGGGAAGCTAGTAGCCCTCTACACCATGCCCCTGCTGGCGCACCGGCCTGTGCCTGTATTTGCTGCAATGCACCAAAAATGGGCATCAAACTTGCATGAGCTTGCCTACAACAAAGGTGGTGCATGGCATTTGAAATAGACATTGGCTTTGCCTCGCTGGCCGGCCGCAAGGACATCAACGAAGACTTCTGCGCGGCCATGCTGCCTTCGCAGGGGCAGGAAGACATGGGTTCCATCGTGGCGCTTGCCGACGGGGTGAGTACGGGCGGCATGGGGCGGGAGGCGGCCCAAACCACAGTCACCAGTTTGGTGCGTGATTACTACGGTACGCCCGAAACATGGGACACCACCGTCGCGCTGGACCGCATCATCGGCGCGCAAAACGCCTGGCTGGCGGGCATCAACCGGCGCCGGCAGCCCACCATGGGCCTTACAACGCTGACCGCGCTGGTGCTGCGTGGCCAGTCTTACACCCTGGCCCATGTGGGTGATACGCGGGCTTACCTGCTGCGCGGCGGCAAAACCACCCAGCTCACCCAGGACCATGTGGCGGCGCACCCCGATTTCAAGCACCAGCTGCTGCGCTGTGTGGGCGCTGAAAACCATGTGGTGGTGGACTACATGCAGGGTGATCTGCATGTGGGCGATGTGTTTGTGCTGGTGACCGACGGCGTGCATGGCACGGTGCGCAGCGAGGTCTTTGAAAAACGCCTGAACACTCTGTTGGCGGCCGGGCAACTGCAAGCAAGCCAGGCCGCGCAGCAGGTCAGCCAGAAACTGGTTGACACCGCGCTGGCCGAGGGCAGCCACGACAACGTCACCGCCATGGTGGTGAGGGTGCTGGGCCTGCTGGATGCCAGAGCGCAAGACGTCAACCGCCAGGCACAAAGCCTGCCGATTCCGCCGCGCCTGAAAGTCGGCGAGGTGATCGATGGCCTGAGTGTCACCGCGCCGGTGGCGGACAACGGCATCAATGTGCTGTACCAGGTTCGCGACCCGGTCAGCAAAATTCTCTACGCCCTGAAAACCCTCAACCCGGCCCGGGCCCACGACGAGCAGGAGCGCGCCATGCTGGCGCACGAAGCCTGGCTGGCCAGCCGCATGCAGTCGGGCCGTGCCGCCGACCATCTGGTCAGGATTCACGAGCGTCTGCCCAACCACTGCGAGCGCAGCGCGTTTTACCTGCTGTATGACTGGCACAGCGGCGAAACCCTGCAGCAGCAGCTGGACCGCGGCCACAAGTTCAGTGTGCAGCAGGCCCTCAGCGCCGTCATGCAGACCGCCAAAGCGCTGGGCCGCCTGCACCGCCAGTGTGTGATTCACCGCGACATCAAGCCCGCCAACCTGCACCAGAGCGAAGACGGCGTGCTGCGTTTGCTGGACCTGGGCGTGGCGCTGAGCGGGCGCGAACCCGAGGCCATGCGCAAGCTGCATGCCGGCACGCCGAGTTTCATCAACCCCGAGCAGTGGGGTTATAGCGCCCTGGCCGCCGAAGGCCCTGAAGAGTTGCCCAATGAGCAGAGCGACCTGTTTGCGCTGGGCGTCACGCTCTACCAACTGCTGACCGCCAAGCTGCCGTATGGCGATGTCGTGCCCTACCAGGTCGGCCGCTACTACCGTGACCCGGTGGCCCCCAGCCGTATCAATCCCGAAGTGCCCATCTGGCTGGACCACATCGTGCTGAAAGCCGTGGCACGCGACAAGCGCAAACGCTTTGAAACGGCGGAGGAACTGGTGCTGGCGCTGGAGCGCGGCGCCTCACGGCCGCTGACCGCACCGCAAGCCACACCGCTGATCCAGCGCGACCCGGCAGCAGTCTGGAAGATGGCGCTGGGCATCAGCGTGTTGTTTAACCTGCTGCTGATTTACTGGCTGCTGTTTTTGCCAAAGTAGGCAGACGCTGCTGGCTGGGACCTGCAGTTTTGATGCTTTCAGGGCCCAGCCCATGCCCAACGGATGCAGGCAGCTATCGATTTAGTAGCTACGGCGACAGGCCCAGCAGCTCGGTGCCATCGAGGGCGGCGCAGCGGTCAGGCTCCGGAGCCTCTCGTCGCCATCGATCGCCACAATCAAAGCCATTGATTTCCAGTCCCTTGCACAAGCCGTCACAGGTTTTGAGCTTTCCAGCGCTGGTGGCCACCTTGTTTGGGCGGCCTGGAGGGATGGGTCGAAATGGGCCAGGTTTAATTTGCTATCAAATTAATAGCTGTTTGCGCTCACTGTAAAAGGGCTGGAGCCCTAAAACGCTTGAATCCATCAGAGCTCTGGAGAATAGCGGATGACGCTGCGTACGCGGCCACCCCTTTAGTTTTGGCCCGCTTCGCTTAACTTTGTCGAAGCAAGGTTAGCCCCGATCCCCCCAGCCGCCACAACCTGAAAGTGCCTATCTTGCTGGGCCATGTTGTCCGGAAGGCCTTGGTGCGCGACAAACGCCAGATGTACCGGGCTTGGATTGCG
>JANNXF010000401.1:0-10057 GCA_031409395.1 Polaromonas sp. | reverse complement strand
CTTTGCTGCTCCAGCCAGACCAGCCCCAGGCGCTCGCAGGTGGCGCGCAGGCGGGCCCGGGTGGCGTCAAAGTCCAGCCCGTCGTACTCGTGGTTGCCTGGCAAAAAGAACACCGGCGTGGGCCACGCCGCGCCGCCCTGAGCGACTGGCAGGGGCGAAAACCGCGCCAGGCCAAAGTCCGGGATGTCCAGGCTGAGCAGCTGCGAGCCGTTCTGGTACGACCCGATATCGCCGGCCAGCACCAGCAGGTCGGCGCCCGGCGTGGGCAGCGCCCTGAAATGCGGGTTCGATTCAAGGTGCAGGTCGGATAAAAGCTGAATGTTCACAGGCCTGATTGTCTGCCACGGCCGCTGCCCGGGCGAGCGTAGCCAAAACCGCGCCCATGCCCGGCAAGGACCCGGCCATGCATTTTTGGCATAAGTATTCCCGGCGCTCTGGGTTGAAATACCTAGGGAAAACCCTTAATCTAGGTCTATCGCAACTTTTCACCGCCTGTGTGGTGACTTTGACATGTACCAGTTGATCTCTCAAATTGCCCGTTTTCTGCCAAGCACCGCCACGGCCGCCCCGGTGCACGGTGTGGCGCACAGCCTGATGGAACGCGCCGAAGCCCGTGCCGGCCGCAACCCGCAGCAGGCGCAAGAGCTGCGCGAAGCCGCGCGCGCCTATCTCAGAGTCATTCGCTAAAAAACCAGCGCCCCAGGGACCCTCTGCGTAACTCTGGCGAGGCTGTCCACAGGCCGCAGGGAGTCATGCAGAGGGTCCCTGGAGCTTGACGCCCGTGCCTTTCACGGCGGGCGCCAGGGCCGCCACCTGCGACTTCACAAAGCCGCTGAAGGCCGCCGGGCTGCCGGGCGTGGTGGTAATGCCCAACTCCAGCATCTTCTTTTTGAACTCGCTGCTGGCCAGAATCTCGTTGCTGGCCGCATTCAGCCGCGCCACCACATCGGCCGGCAGGTGGGCCGGCCCGCTCAGGCCAAAAAAGTTGTCCAGCACCAGCCTGCGGCAAGCAAACTCGACCTAGCCGGAGGCCCAAGAGCAACGCCTCACACCAAAAAGTCATTGGTATCGGTGTGCTGCCAGCGAACCAGGACACTGAATCCCCTCGGCTTGGTGCATTGCAGCACAATTTCTGCACTGATGGACCGCGCACGGGCGTACATCGAGCTGAGGCCCATGCCACGTTCCAGACTGGTGAGCATGGTGGGGACATCGAAACCGGTTCCGTCGTCAACAATGCTCAACGCACACGCATCACCCTCGCGCTCCAGCCGTACTTCAATGCGGGCCGCGCCGCCGTGTCGCACGGCATTCGAGATAGCCTCTTGCGTAATCCGGTACAGGTGGTTGCCTGTTTCGGCACAAACGGCGTCGAAGTCGCCACACATTTCAAAATCGCACCGCAAACCATCGGTTTTGTTGAAGTCGCTGCACAGAATTTCCAGTGCCCGCCAGAAGGAGCCCGGCCACCTCTCGACGGGTACCAGTCCGTGCGCCAGTCCCCGGGTCATTTCTGCTGCTTTCTTGATGGCCCCCAGAAGTTGCTGAACGGCGATGTCCAGCAGCAGGGGGCCAGGCTCCAGTTGCCGCAGCGCTGCCGCCTGAAGCGAGATGCCGGCCAGCTGCGAACCCAGCGAGTCATGAAGCTCATGGGCTATCTGCATTTGCTTGGCCTCAAGCTGGGTGATCAGCAGGCGTTCAAAATGGCGTCGGGTGGATTCAATTTCGGCCGAAAGCATGACGGAGTCATCCGGCAGCGTCAGCGTGGAAAGTATGTGCACCTCGTTTTCCCATTCCACCAGCGTGGAGTGGATCAGTGCCCTGAACATAGGGCCGTTGCGGTGCCGGCATTCAAACCAGTAAGAAGGCAACTCTGCGCCAGCGAGCAGCTGCTGTTGCCTGAGCTGCGCAATCTCGACATCACCTTTGGCAATATGCGCCATGAAATGACTGCCCAGCACGTCAGACAACGCGTCGTAGCCGAACAGCCGCAACATTGCGCTGTTGGCAAACCGGATGGCGCCATCTTTTTGGACCAGCACGCCAACCTGCAGATGCTCCAGGCAGTTTGCCAGCTGCTGGTGTTGCCGTTGCGCCAGCAGCCGGGCCTGAACCCTGGCCGTCACATCAAGGTGGGTGCCCACAATGAGCAGCGGTTGCCCTGTGCTGCTGCGCTCCATGACCTTGCCGGTTGACAGTATCCAGACACTGCTCCCGTTTTTGTGCTGCATGCGAAACTCATGCTGCAACGAAGGTTGCAGGGAGACCAGTAATTCCTCCTGCATTCGTTTGGCTTCAAGCCAGTCGTCCGGGTGCACCCAGCCCAGCCACGTACCAATAGGCCTGGGGCGCTCGTCGGGTTCATGCCCAAGCATGGCGTGCCACCGCGCATCGGCAAATTCCTGACCTCCCACGACATGCATCGCCCACATGCCGATACCACCGGCTTCGAGGGCCATGGAGAGCCGTTGCAGGGTAGCCTGAAGCACCTGCTCAGCGCTTTTGCGCTGCGTGATGTCGCGCTGCACACCCACCCAATGGGTAAACAAGTCACCGCCGCCCGCCCGCACCGGGATGATCTCCAGTTCAACCCAGAAGAGCTCGCCGTTCTTTTTGTAGTTGGCCAGTTCAGCCCGGATGGGTTGCCATTGGCTCAGTGCAAAGGCGATCTGATCAAGGGTTGTCCGGCTGGTCTCTGGCCCCTGCAGAATGCGCGGGGTCTGACCGATCACTTCCGCCCGGGTGAAGCCGGTAAACCGTTCGAAAGCGTCGTTGACATACGAAATGAACGGGCCTGGTTTGCCGCGCGGTGAGGCATGCGTGATGAGAACCACATCCTGCAGGCTTTGAATACACGACTCCAGAAGTCGAATACGTGACTGCGTCTGGTGTTGCGACGTCATGTCTGAGATCATTCCTGACATTCGCAGAGCGCGCCCGGCTTCGTTTCGCAGAGCCATGCCGCGCCCCAATACCGGAATGACGCGTCCAGAGACATGTTTTGCCCTGAACTCGATCGAGTACATCTGCTCCGTATTTTTGAGAATATTACGAACCGTATCGCTAACAGTTTGCCGATCTGCTTCATGAACGAACTCGGCCATGGCATTGAAGTCGTCGATTGCGTCGCTGGGTTCGATACCGAAAATTTGCCAGCCTCGCTCGGACATGAAGAAAACGCCGGTTTCCAGGTTCCAGTCCCAGGCCCCGTCGTTTGAGCCTTGCAGCACCAGACCCAGCCTGACTTGCGCTTGCTGCAGGCTTTCAATCAGCTCTTTTCTCTCTGTAATATTACGTCCTGTGCCGTGGTAACCCTCAAAAACGCCAGCATCTGAAAAACGGGGAGTCCCACTGAGGGACACCCAGAAGGGATGGCCAGCGGCGTCAACGGTTTTCAGCTCAAAGTTTTTGAAGGGCACATGTGCATCCATCACCGCGCGATGCTCTTGCCACTCAGCAGCGCTAAGGGAAATCGAATGGATTTCCCATCGTGTTTTACCCAGGTAAAACGCGGGTCCGAAATCACCCACCGCCTTAATCTGGCTGCCAATGTGCACAAAGCGATGCTCGGCGTCCTGTTCCCAGTACCAGTCTACCGACAGGTCAGAAAGGTTTCGGAACTTGCGTTCACTGGCGGCGAGCAGTTGTTCTTTTTGCTTGCGCTGCGTGATGTCAAGAAAGCTGCCGTGGTAACCAATGGTGTGACCCGAGGCTGACCGCCGCTGAAAGCCTTTGATGCTGTACCACAGTGATTTGCCGCAGCAATCGATGCGGCACTCCAGGGCCGGCAGGGGCTTGTTGTCTGCCACGCACTGGTAAAAATCGGTCCAGTCGGTACTTTGCTTATCAAACAGGGCAATCGCATTAAGCCGCTTGCCCAGCAGATCTGATGCGCGCAGACTCCCGCATTGCGACACCACCTCGCCTGAAAGCTCGGTAATCAGACCCCGGGTATCTATGGCCCACAGTCCGGCAATGTGCAAGGACAAAAGCTCGCTGCGCTCGGTAGCGCGTAGCGACAGCAAAAAATCCTCAATGGGCCCTGAGAAAAGCGGCGTAATCAGGATCAAGGTTTGAACAGGGTCTCCCCGCTGATCGGCCAAAGGGAAAATAAACACCTCGACCGGTAACGCACTGCCGTTTTTGATGACGCATCGCGTCATGCCATGGGCGGGCTCGCCGGCAAGGAGTGCGTGGCTCAGCGAAAGTGCACCGCCATGCGGACGGTCTAGACACAACAGCTGCTCAAGCCCCATGCGTTTCAGGTCAGGCTTTTCAAATTCTGTGAGCTGTGAAAAGCGCGCATTGACGGCTGAAATGCCTTGAGCCGCATCCATCAGGAGCATGCTTTCTGTGGAGGCCAGGCCGAGGGCGGCGGCAGAATCAGGGTTGGCGCGCATGGCCAGCATGGCGCTGATGGCCGCGGCAATCGCCTGCAGCAGGTCTCTGTCGGCTTCATTGAACGATCTGGGAATGGTGTCAAGCAGACAAAGGATGCCAATGGTGCTCCCACCTGGGTCTGCAAGCAGTGCGCTACCTGCATAAAAGCGGATGGACTTTAGGCCCTTTTCTTCAGTTACTTCTGTCAATGACCCTTTCGAGCACGGCTGGATGTCTTCAGCCACATACAACGTATGTTCCGCTGAAGGACTGAGGGCGCAAGACACCAGGGCGTCACGCGAGTCAAGCGAAGCCAGAGGTTTGCCAGCGTGCACCTTGAGCAAAACTTTGCCGAGTTGAACCACCGTCACCGTGACGGCAGAAACCCTGAAGCGCGCCTTGACAGCGTGCAAGACAGATTCAAGATGCGGCGCAAAAATGGAATGATCCGAAGACTCACGCGTCCATATGGCATGAAGCCACCGGTTTTTGGCTCGCCCGGCTTGAAAGGCTTCTGAGTGGCTGAGTGGAGGAAAAAATTCGTCTTGCATGCGGAACTTCAAACGTAAGACTGACAAGGTAGTACAGCCTGCTGGGACGGTACTAAGTGGCCTTACTTAAGCGGCCTAGTCATTGTTATTAACGCTACAGTAAGCCGATTGGATAAGCTGCACCAAGAACTCAGTTATTTGGCTGGAATCGCCCCGCCGAACTGGCTGCCATAAAGGGGTCTTTGGGTGACGTTGGGGTCACTTCCAAGGGGTTAGTGTGGTGCCAAAGTCTTTCAAAGGCGCTCAGAATTTATCCAAGTCTGCGTAAGGCAGATCATCAATCCCCCCACAGCGGCCTTGCGCGACGACCTTGGCCCGCAGTGGTTGAAGCGCGCAGTGGCTTTCCGACTGGACCCTGGTGACATGAGATCGTATTGAGAACCTGTTACTGCCTGGGGTAGGTGAAGCGCTGAAGTAATTTTTTCAAACCTCTCGTGGGCTGAACCGGTGTGCCAATCCTATGAAAAAAGTTCTGATCATTGACGACCACGACATTGTGCGCTTTGGCCTGCAGACCCTGATCAACACCTCCAGGACCTGCCAGGTGGTGGACACCCAACCGAGTCTGCTGAAGGGCATTGAGGCCGTTGTGCGTTACACCCCTGACCTGGTGGTGTGCGACTTGTCACTGGAAGACTCCAAGGGGCTCGCGACGGTACGGGCAATTGTGCAGGCGCAGAATGGTCGGCCGGTGTTGATCGTGTCCATGCACGACGAGATGATTTACGCCGAACAAACCCTGGCCCTCGGTGTCAGCGGTTACCTGATGAAAGAGCATGCGCAGGAGTGGGTGCTGACGGCGATTGACGCCATTTTGAACGGTGGAATCTGGGTGTCGGTTCCGGTCAATGCCCATTTGCTCAATTGTCTGCTGCGGCGCCAGCGCAGTAGCACCACGCCCATCAAGACCCCCGGGCTGGTCGCCAGCCTGTCCCGGCGTGAACTGGAAGTGCTGGAGAAAATTGGTCAGGGCAAAACCACGAAGGAAATCGCCTTTGAGCTGGAACTGAGCCCGCGAACGGTCGACGTGCACCGTGCCAGTATCAAAAAGAAGCTGGGACTCCGAAGCGGCGCAGAAATTGTGGCCTTCGCGATCGCCAAAATGTAGTGGGTTGCCATTGGCGGTTGTCGCGACGCTTATACCTGTGCAGTGGTCAAGCCGAAAACGCCTTCTCGGCGGCGCGCAGCACTGCGGCGCGCAGCCAGGCGTGGTCGCTGCGCTGCTGCGAGCGGCGGTGCCACAGCGCATCGACATGCACCGGCGAGACCTCGAACGGCAGCGGGCGCAGCACCAGCTGCTCGGCAATACCGGTCACCCGCACGAAATGGCGCGGCAGCACCGTCAGCAGGTTGGAGGTGGCGACCACCTGGCCGGCGGTAAAAAACTGGTTGACGGTGAGCACCACCTGCCGCTGGCGGCCCAGCGAGGCCAGCGACTCGTCAATAAACCCGTAGGGCCGGCCCGAAAAGCTCACCAGCATGTGGCGCGCGGCGCAAAACCGGTTCAGCGTGAACGGCCCTGACGCCAGCGGGTGGCCCTTGCGCATGACACAGACGTATTCGCCGCTGTACAGGCGCTGGTGGCTGAAAGGGGCCAGCTCGCCGCTTTGCGCGCGGGCGGTCAGGTCAGCCAGCACCGCCGGAAAATGCCCCACCGCCAGGTCGCAGGCCTGTTCGTCCAGCAGTTTGCGTGGGTCGCGGGTGGCCAGCGGCACCACCCGCATCGAGACGCCCGGCGCTTCGCTTTCCAGGGTTTCAATCAGGCCTGGCATCAGCTCGGCGGCGGTGGCGTCGGCCATGGCCAGGACAAAGGTCGAACTGGCCTGGGCCGGCACAAACTCGTTGGGAATCAGCGAGGCCTGCAATTGCTGCAAGGCGTCGCGCACCGCCGGCCAGATGGCCAGCGCGCGCGGCGTGGGCGCCATGCCCTGGCCGCTGCGCTGCACCAGCTCGTCGCCCAGCGTGTCGCGCAGGCGGCGCAGGGCGTTGCTCACGGCCGGCTGGGTCAGCGACAGGTTGCGCGCCGCCCGCGTCAGGCTGCGCTCGGCCATCACCTCGTCAAAAACACGAAGCAGGTTCAGGTCCAGCGTGCGGAAGTTGGGCGGGTTCACGGGCAGATTTTGAGAGACAGACGTGAAAAAGGGGCGGTTTTGGCGCCGAAACAGGGAATGGCGCAAGGTTATCACTGTTGTGAATGAACTTCATCATAAAGATAAAGTTGAATAACATGAGTGTTAACCCTAATATTCAATGCATCCACCCGCATTACCAGGTGGAAAACGTCGGCCCAGAGGCCAAACCAGAGGAATTCACCATGACCAGCTTCGTTACGATCAAATACTCCAATCAGCACCCCGGCGTCACCCGTGTTGAGTCGGCCATTGATGCCGCGCAGCACCTGCGTCACAACTTTTCCGGCACGCGCGGCCTGGCCACCTTGCTGCTGTCGGCCATCGCGGCGGCCATCATGGTCGTGGCCTACCAGGTCATGGACAGCATGGCCGAAGGCCATTTGCTGGTGATGTGGATTGCGCTGTGGGCGGTCGCCTTTGCCGCGCTGGCGCTGTTTGCTGGTACCGCGCGCAACGTCGCGGTTCGCCTGAAAGCCGGCCTTGATGGCTGGTCACGCAGCCTGGCCGAAGCCCGTGCCGACCAGCGCCTGTGGGCCATGGCCCAAAAAGACGCCCGCGTCATGGCGGACCTGCAAGTCGCCGCCACGCGCCAGGAGTCTGTTTCAGAGGCCGCCAGCGCGACCGCTGTGCCATCGGCCCTGAGCGCACGGGCGATTCGTCTGGGCGGCGCAGAGCTGCGGGCCTACCAGCGCGGCTACATCTGAGCGGCATGCGCTGCCCCACGGGCAGCAAGTGGTTCAGGACGCAAAAAAGCCACCCCTCGGGGTGGCTTTTTCATGGGCGCTGCCGGGCTCAGGCCGCCAGGCGCTTTTCCAGCTCGGCTTTGGTGGCGCTGAGCTCGGCCGGCAGGTGGTGTTCCAGCAGGCTGAACAGTTCGGCGTGCAGCGCCAGCTCTTTCAGCCAGGCGGCCTTGTCGATGCTGGTGACGGTCTTGAACTGCTCGGCGCTGAAGTCCAGGCCGGTCCAGTTCATGTCTTCGTAGCGGGGGCTGATGCCGGTGATGTGTTCCACGCCCTGGCCCTGGCCTTCGATGCGGTCAATCATCCATTTCAGCACGCGCATGTTTTCGCCGAAGCCAGGCCAGACAAACTTGCCGTCCTCGTCCTTGCGAAACCAGTTGGCGGTGAAGATCTTGGGCAAGGTGGCGCCCGTGGCTTCCAGTTTTTTGCCCACATCGAGCCAGTGCTGGAAGTAGTCGGACATGTTGTAGCCGGCAAAGGCAATCATGGCGAACGGATCGCGCCGCACCACGCCCACCTGGCCGGTGATGGCGGCGGTGGTTTCCGAGCCCATGGTCGCAGCCATGTAAACGCCTTCGACCCAGTTGCGGCCTTCGGTGATCAGCGGCACGGTGGTCGAGCGGCGGCCACCGAAGATGAAGGCGTCAATTGGCACGCCGGCCGGGTCGTCCCAGGCCGGGTCGAGCGCCGGGTTGTTGGTGGCGGCCACGGTAAAGCGCGAGTTGGGGTGGGCCGCCTTGGCGCCGGTTTCCTTGGCGATCTGCGGCGTCCAGTCCTTGCCCTGCCAGTCGATCAGGTGCGCCGGCAATGCCTTGCCCGCTGCGTCCTGCTCCATGCCTTCCCACCAGACATCGCCATCGTCGGTCAGGCCGACGTTGGTGAAGATCACGTTGCGGTCCAGGCTGCGCAGGCAGTTCGGGTTGGTCAGCATGTTGGTGCCGGGGGCCACGCCAAAGTAGCCGGCTTCCGGGTTGATGGCGTAAAGGCGGCCGTCCTTGCCGGGCTTGATCCAGGCGATGTCGTCGCCAATGGTGGTGACTTTCCAGCCCTCAAAGCCGCTAGGGGGCACCAGCATCGAAAAGTTGGTCTTGCCGCAGGCGCTGGGGAAAGCCGCAGCCACATGGTATTTTTTGCCTTCGGGCGAGGTCACGCCCAGAATCAGCATGTGCTCGGCCAGCCAGCCCGGGTTGCCAGAGGCCTCCTGTGCGGCCTGGCGGCCCATGTTGGAGGCAATGCGCAGCGCAAAGCATTTTTTGCCCAGCAGCGCGTTGCCGCCGTAGCCGGAGCCATAGCTCCAGATTTCGCGGGTTTCGGGGTAGTGGACGATGTACTTGGTCTTGTTGCAGGGCCACTTCACATCGGCCTGGCCAGCGGCCAGTGGTGCGCCCACGGTGTGCACGCAGGGCACAAACTCGCCGTCCACGCCCAGCACCTCGAACACGCGCTGGCCCATGCGCGTCATGATTTTCATGTTGACGGCCACATACGGGCTGTCCGACAACTCGATGCCGATGTGGGCAATCGGCGAGCCCAGCGGGCCCATGCTGAAGGGCACGACATACATCGTGCGGCCCTGCATGCAGCCGTCAAACAACGGCTGCAGGGTGGCGCGCATCTCGGCCGGGGCCATCCAGTTGTTGGTCGGGCCGGCGTTTTCTTTCTGGGCCGAGCAGATATAGGTGCGGTCTTCGACGCGCGCCACGTCGCTTGGGTCGGAGCAGGCCAGAAAGCTGTTCGGGCGCTTGGCTTCGTTGAGCTTTTTGAAGGTGCCGGCGTCCACCAGTTGCTGGCACAGGCGCTGGTATTCGGCGTCGCTGCCGTCGCACCAGTAGACGGCTTCGGGTTTGCACAGGGCCACCATGTCGGCGACCCAGGCAATCAGGCCGGCATGTTTGACATAGCTGGGCGTGTTCAGGGCAAGCCCTTGCATCGCGGGATGGTTCATCGAAAAAACTCCAAAGTTAAAAAGCGTGATGTCGGCAAACGTCGCAAGGGCGCGGGGGCAGGGTGACGGTTGTCGACATGACGCTGATGACGGCCAGGAACGGCGCTTACCATCAGGGTGGGCGCTGCCGGGAAGTGATCAGGACAAGTCCCGGCCGGCGGGCGGGGCTGCAGCCTTGTGGTGCTGCAGCGCAAGGGTCAAAAAAGCAGGGGATGCTGTGCTTTTGAGCTTCCGCGGGTCGGCCAGAAACCTCATTTTAAGAACATCGCCATGAGTTACCTAGTCATTAGGGCCAAAAGATATGCAAAA
>JANNXF010000400.1:0-14949 GCA_031409395.1 Polaromonas sp. | reverse complement strand
CACGATCAGATCAAAGCCGGCGACCTTGCAGGCGGCAATCACGTCGGGCAGGGCCTTGCTGATTTCACTGCCGAAGTCGCGCGTGGCCAATGACCGCATGAAAACACGTGCCCCCACGCTCCCCACTGCGTGTGGTTCGCTGCCTCCCGAGGGGGCCGCCCGCCTGCCGCCCGGCAAAGCCGGTTCGGCGGCTTGTACTTGAAAAGAGGTAGCTGCCCACGGGTTGATGGCGTTCATGCGGATGCGGTCGCCCAGCAGCGCACCGCCGCTTTTTCGGCGCGATGGGTCAATGCTGATGACCGCGATGCGCAGGCTGTCGCCCTGGTCAAGCCGGAAGCGGCGAATCAGCTCGTCGGTCAGCGACGACTTGCCCGCACCACCGGTGCCGGTAATCCCCAGAACCGGTATCTTTTTGGTAGCAGCCTGCGCCCGTATTTGTTGGGCTAAAGACTCTTTTACCTTGTCATTCTCAAACGCTGTGATGAGCTGCGCCAGCGCCCGCCACGATGCTTCGGTATGGCCTGCAACGGCATCGACGCTGCCAGGCGCGAAGCCCGTCAGGTCTTTGTCGCAGCGCATCACCATCTCGCCAATCATGCCAGCCAGGCCCATTTTCTGGCCGTCTTCAGGGCTGTAAATGCGCGTCACGCCGTAAGCGTGCAGCTCGCGGATTTCCGGCGCGACGATGACGCCGCCGCCGCCGCCAAATACCTGGATGTGCTCGCCGCCCCGGCTTTTGAGCAAATCGACCATGTACTTGAAATACTCGACATGCCCGCCCTGGTAGGAACTGATGGCGATGCCCTGCGCGTCTTCCTGCAGCGCGGCGGTCACGACTTCTTCCACGCTGCGGTTGTGGCCCAGGTGAACCACTTCGGCGCCCATGCTCTGCAAGATGCGCCGCATGATGTTGATGGCGGCATCGTGGCCGTCAAACAGGCTGGCGGCGGTGATGAAGCGCACCTTGTGCGTGGGACGGTAGTTGGCGAGCGCCTTGTATTCTGCGGACAGATCGGTCATGGGGTGTCTCCGGGATTTACCGCCATCAGGCACCAACGGCCTTACTTGACGTTTACGTAAACGTCAATCTTACAGCTTTTCCGGCTTTTCCAAGAAAAAAGGGCGCCGAAGCGCCCTTGGGAACGGTGTCAGCCGGTGCTGGCTGCATCAGCCGTAGAGGTATTTCGGCAGCCACAGCGTCAGCCCCGGCCAGATGTACATGAAGACCATGCACAGGATCACGATGAACATGTAGGGCATCATGCCGGCAAAGATCTGGTTGATGGTGACATGCGGCGGCGACACCCCTTTCAGGTAGAACGCCGACATGGCCACCGGCGGCGACAGGAAGGCGGCTTGCAGGTTGACGAACACCAGCACCCCCCAGAGGATGGGGTCGATCTGGAAATGCGCCAGCAGGGGCAGGAAAATCGGCACAAAAATCACGATGATTTCTGTCCACTCGAGTGGCCAGCCCAGAATGAAGATGATGGCCTGCGACAGCAGCAAAAACTGCATGGGCGACAGGTTCATCGACAGCACCCATTCCTCCACCACGCGCTGCCCGCCCAGCAGGGCAAACACCGCTGAAAAGAGCGCCGAGCCGACAAACAGCCAGCACACCATGGAGGTGGTTTTGGCGGTCAAAAATACGGCTTCCTTGATGCGCTGGAAGTTCAGCGTGCCGGCATGCCAGGCCATCAGGAAAGCACCGGCGGCCCCCACCGCAGCTGACTCGGTGGCGGTGGTGAGGCCGAACAGAATGACGGCCAGCACCATCAGGGTCAGCAAGGTCAGCGGCATGACCGAGGACACCAGCATTCTGAGGATCTCGAACTGCTCGGCATCAAAGCGCCAGTAGTACCAGGCCAGCAGCAGCAGTGTCAGGCCGCCGGCGACCCAGAAGCCAGTGTAAAAAGCCTCTGGCACACCGGCTGTTTTGGGCGCTTCTGCCGACGGGTCGCCAAACTGCTGCATGGCGGGCTCGGCAGCTTCGGTGCCGCTGGCAGGCGGCTTCGCATCTTCTGAACCAGGCGGGGCTGACAGGCCGCCGTCATTGCCAAGCTCCTTCAGTTCGCCTTCGGCGGCTGGTGGCTCCTGTAAGCCACTGGCTGTTGGCGCGGCCAGGGCCGCCGGGGCGTCGGTGGCGGCTTTGGCCTGCTGCGTCACTTGCGGCGCATTGTTGTCTTCCTGGGAATGGATCACCACATACCACCAGACGGCACCCAGCGTGGCGGCGGCCAGCGCCACCGGCACCAGTGCCATGGCCAGGCTGCGTACCAGCAGGCTCCAGGTGATGAGCGCACCTTCCACGCTGCCGCGCAGCGCCTTGCCGGGGGCGGCTACCGCCGCAGCCAGGGCCGGCAGCATGCGGCGGGAATAGGCGCTGGACAGGTGTGCCAGCCATGGTGGCACCGGCACCTGTTGCTGCTCGGGCGGCAGCCTGGGGGCAATTTTGGGATTGATCAGCACCCAGCAAATGATGTAGACGAGGTACAGCAAGGCCAGAAAAAAACCGGGAAACATGGCCGCCGCGTAGAGCTTGACGACCGACTGGCCCGCAACTGCGGCGTAGACAATGATCATCACCGACGGCGGAATCAGGATGCCCAGCGTGCCCCCGGCGGTAATCACACCGGCCGCCAGCCGCGTGTCGTAGCCGGCGTTCAGCATGGGCCGCATGGCAATCACGCCCATCAGCACCACCACCGCGCCCACCAGGCCGCTGGCAATGCCCCAGAAGGTGCAAATGATCAGCGTGGTGACCGCCAGCGAGCCGGGCACACTGCGAAACGCCAGCTGGACGCTGTGAAACATCTTGTCGACCAGCGCGCCGCGTTCCATCACGTAGCCCATCAGCACAAAAAGCGGTATGGACAGCAGCGTTTCGTTGGTCATTGCACCAAAGGCGCGCTGCACCATCAGGTCAAAGATCCGGTTGTCCAGCCAGGGGGCAGCCGGATCGTAAAAGGCCACATAGCCAAACAACATGCCCAGACCCATCAGGGTAAAGGCGGTCGGAAACCCCATCATGATGACCACCACGATGAGGCAAAGCATGGTCATGCCGAGTGCTGCGTTGCTCATGATCAGCCCTT
Organism: Polaromonas sp.; assembly: GCA_031409395.1. Taxonomy (GTDB): domain Bacteria; phylum Pseudomonadota; class Gammaproteobacteria; order Burkholderiales; family Burkholderiaceae_C; genus Polaromonas. The sequence continues at coordinate 11,851 of JANNXF010000400.1, read as the reverse complement.
CATCCCGATGGATTTTTCGATGGCCAATTGACGGGCCTCTTCATCGACGTGTTCGCTGCCGGCGAGTTGCTGTGCCACGACATCGGACTCCTGGGCGTCTTTCAGGCGGGGTGTCCATTCGCCGGTACGGATGCAGACCACGCAGCGAACGATCTCGGCGATACCTTGCATCAGCACAATGGCGCCGGCCACCGGAATCACGAACTTGAAGGGGTAAAGCGGTATCGGGTCGGCGTTGAACGTCTGCTCGCGCATGGCGAGAGAGTCCTGGAAATACGTCCATCCGGCCCAGGTGAGTGCCACGATGCCCGGAATAAAAAAGAGCACGTACATCACGACGTCCACCGTGGCCTGAGTACGGGGCTTCATGTTGCCGTAGAAGAAATCGCCGCGCACATGGCCGTCATGCGCCAGGGTGTAAGCGCCACCCAGCATGAACAGCGTGCCATACAGCATGTTGTTGACGTCATAGATCCAGGCGGTTGGCGCGTTGAGGGCGTAGCGCTTGAAGACCTCGGCGACCACCAGAAGCATCAGCACCACAATGAGCCAGGCGGCCGCCTTGCCCACCCAGGTGCTGATCTGGTCAGCGGTATGCAGAACTCGTTGGACAGTCATAAAAATACCTGTTGACCCGTTTCAGGTCGTTCAAAACAAAACCAGCCATCCAGTGGAGCCGGATGGCTGGTGGTTCCGGCAAAAGACCCGGGTCAGGCTTTTTTCTTGTTGAAGTAGTGGTTGTAGGCCATTTTGAAATCAACCATGTAGTCGTTCTGCCATTGGCCAGCGCGGGCGGCAAAGGCTTTCTGGGAAGCCAGGACTTTCACAAACAAGGGATTTTCTGCGCCCTTTTTCTCGATGATCTTGTCCCAGGCGTCGAGCTGGGCGCGCAGGATTGCATCGGGCGTCTTGTAGAACTTGATGCCCTGTTTTTTCAGCTCAATGTAGTCCTGCGAGTTGCGTTCAACCGCCTTCCAGCTCATGTCGGCGCTGGAGGCCTGCACGGCGATGTCGATGATGGAACGCAGTTCTGGCGGCAATGCGTTGTACTTGCCCTTGTTGAAAAGGATTTCGAACTGTTCACCGCTTTGGTGAAAGCTTTGCAACATGCAGTTTTTCACCACGTCGGGGAAGCCCAGGATACGGTCAGAGGTGGCGTTGTTGAACTCTGCGGCGTCGATCAGGCCGCGGTCCAGTGCCGGCACGATTTCACCGCCTGGCAGCGGGTTAACCGCCATGCCCAGCTCGGTGAAAATGTCGACCGACAGGCCAACCGTGCGGAATTTCAGGCCCTTCATGTCGGCGACCTTGGCGATGGGCTTTTTGAACCAGCCCAGCGGCTGCGTCGGCATCGGTCCGGTGAGGTAGGACACGACGTCCATGTTGATCGACTTGTAGATTTCGTCCAGCAGGGCCTTGCCCCCGCCGTAGTTGTGCCAGGCGAGCACCATGTTCGGGTCCATGCCGTACGCCGGGCCAGAGCCCCACAGGGCCAGAGCCGCCTGTTTGCCATAGTGGTAGGCCACCACGCCGTGACCGCCATCCAGGGTGCCCTTGTTGACGGCTTCAAGCAACTGGAATGCAGGCACGACTGCGCCAGACGGCAGCACTTCGATCTTGAGTTTGCCGCCCGCCATGTCGTTGACTTTTTTGGCGAAGTCGTTGGCGTATTCGTGGAAGATGTCTTTGGCCGGCCAGGTACTCTGGAAGCGGAACGACGTCGTCTGCGCCGTGGCGACCATGGGGGCGGCCATGGCCCCGGCAGCTACCGCGGCGCCTTTCAGCAAGTTGCGTCTGCGGGGGCTTTTGCTCTCAGTCATGACTAGTCTCCTGTGGGTTGAAAAGATAAGAGTTCTTATCATTCGGCATTGCGTCATGCTGATAAAGAGGGTTTTCACCAAGGTTTGACAAGAATTACCTCTGTCGGGGGTGAAAGTGTTTTGGCCCGGAGCGGTGGAATCGGGGCTGGCCAGGTGTCTCTAGGTCACTTTCAGCCCCGCGAGTGCCGGGTCGCTGGGCGGATAGCGCAAATCCAGCTTTTGCAGCGCATGGCGCACGGCCGTCGCAACCATCAGGTTGCGGTGGGTTTTGGAGTTGGCGGGCACCACCGTCCAGGGCGCCCAGGGGGTGCTGGTGGCATTGAGCAGGTCTTCGTAGGCCTGCTGGTAGGGCTTCCACTGTTTGCGCGCGTCCAGGTCGCCCATGCTGAACTTCCAGTGCTTGGTCTCGTCGTCAATGCGCTCCTGCAGGCGCTCGCGCTGCTCGTCAAAGCTGATGTGCAGCATGAACTTGAGAATCACCGTGCCGGTTTCGCTGAGCAGGCGTTCAAAGTCGTTGATGTGCTGGTAGCGCTGCGCTGTTTGCGCCTGGGTGATCCAGCCATTGACCGGCGGCACCAGCACGTCTTCGTAGTGGCTGCGGTTAAAAATCATCATTTCGCCGGCGACGGGCATTTTCTGGTGAATGCGCCACAGGTAGTCGTGGGCGCGTTCATCTTCCGTGGGGGCCTTCCAGCCGACGGTGTGAACCCCCAGCGGGCTGATCCGGCTGAACACGCCGCGCAGCGTGCCGTCTTTGCCCGAGGTGTCGGTGCCCTGCAAAATGACCAGCAGTTTGTAGCGTTTGTCGGCATAAAACAGGTTTTGCAGCGTGTCCAGCTCGATGGCCAGGGCCTCCACTGCCGCCTTGTCGCGCGCCTTGTCGCCGGTAGAAAACGGTTTGGCGGCGGGGTCAAAATCGGTCAGGGCGCAGCGCTTGCCTTTTTCATCCCCCGTCGGGAGGGTTTTTTCGGAGCTTGCCGGTGTCCGGGCGGGTTGCCATGGCGCCATCAGTTTGGCCATGGACTTGAGGGCGGTCTTGTCCAGGCAAAGGCTGGGCGCGCTTGCTTCGTCGGCAGGGGTCGAGGGCATCAGGGGTCTCCGTTGGGTGTGCAATCAGGGGGCCAGGCCACAGCGGATGCGGCTCGCTGGCTGATTTTGCATGGCACAGCGGATTCGCGCTACGGCCTGCATCACCTAACATAGAGGCCGCCATTCAACCAGGTCAGGGTCCGCCATGAAAACCATTGCTGCAGCAGACGCTTCTTCCCCCGCGCAAGCCATCGAGCCGGCCGAAGGCTATGCCGGTGACATTTCCCCGCTGCAGGCTTTTCAATGGCAGCAGTCGGGCGACGCCGTGCTGGTCGATGTGCGCACCGACGCCGAGCGCGAGTGGGTGGGCTTTGTGCCGGGCGCCCTGCCGGTCGCCTGGAAACAGTGGCCTGGCATGTCGGCCAATGCCGGTTTTGACGACGCCCTGAAGCGGGCCGTTCCCCCGGGCAAGAAAGTGCTGATGTTGTGCCGCAGCGGAGTCCGGTCGATTGCGGCCGCCAGGCGGGCCACGGAACTGGGCATGCAGGCCTACAACATTCTTGAAGGTTTTGAGGGCAACGCCGACGACAAGGGGCAGCGCGGCCACCAGGGTGGCTGGCGGTTCAGGGGACTTCCCTGGAAGCAGGGCTGAGCCCCGGCCCCGTGCTTGGCCAGGCCGCTGAAATCGGGGCCCTGGTCGCTGACCCCTGTCAGATCTGACAGGGGTGGAGATGTATCAATTTGTAAGTCCGCCTAGTCTTGTAGTTTGCGTGCCGCGACGGTGCTGATGAAGTGCTCGTAACTGAGGGCTGGCCCCGGTGTCAAGGAAGGGTTGACGCTGAACAGGGCGGCAAACAGCGGGGGCGAACCGCCAGCCAGCACGAAGGCCTCGCGCGGCTCGGGTCTGCCGCCGGTGCCCAGCGCCTGCTGCAGCTCCAGGTCGATCAGCCGGGTGCCGGCGCTGATGTCTTGCACGGTGGCGGCATCCCAGCCCTGGGACTGGGCGAGCTCGGCGAGCTCTGGCAGCTTTTCGGCGGGCTCCAGTTGCAGCCAGCTCACGTCGCCCTGGCGGTTTTGCGCGAGCACCCCGAAGGGTGCGCCCATGACCACATGCTCGACCCAGCCCTGCGTCAGCGCCAGCTTTTCGAGGGCCTGGGAAACTTCGGGCTGGCACAGCAGCGCGTGCTGTTCGCGTGACAGGGTGGCGCGCCAGGTTTGCTGGTGACGGTCGTTCGGCAACTGCCGCAGGTTCTGGATGGCCTCGGTCAGCCGCAGCCGGATCTCGGGGGCCTGTTTGGGAATGAACTGCTCAATCAGGCTGCGGTTGAAAGCCGATACCGCCAGCTGCTCGTCAGCCCGGCCAGTGAGCAACACGCGCGAACCCGACCAGCCCGTCAGTTCGCTCAATACCCGCAGCCCGCTCATGGAGGGCATGGAGTAGTCGACCACGCAAACCTGGGTGAGCCCAAACCGCGCCACACCGTCTTCACGCCAGTAGCCGAGGATTTGCGGGATGAGTGACACCCCGGTGCGCCACTGGTTGATGATTTCCTGCTGGCGCCAGGCGTCCGCCTCCCACAGGGGCGGCTCCTGCTGCAGCACATTGATGCAGACTGCGGGCCGCATGTAGAGGCGCACGTACCAGTCGGGCGGCATGACTTCGCCCAGCATTTCCAGGTAGTCCGGGTCGTCGTCAAGAAAAACGACACCGCCCGGGCGACGGTAAAGTGCAAAGGACATGGTGTTGGGGCTCGTCAATGGGGCAAAAAAATCAACGGGTGACTTCGGCGGGCAGCCGGCTGTCGGCGATTGGCAGTTCAATCGTAAAGAGGGCGCCCACAGCGTATTCTGACTTCACCTGAATACTGCCGCCAGCCGTCAGCACCACCTGCTGGCAGAACGCCAGACCCAGGCCATGCCCCGTGCCGTGGTTGCTGGAGAAGAAGGGCTTGAAAATCTGCGGCAGCAAGGCGGGAGCAATGCCCATGCCGTTGTCGGCCACCACAATCCGGCCGTGCCCCTGCAGCACGCTGACTTCAATGCGCAGTGCGCCCAGGGGGTAACGGGAGTCGGCCGCCATCAGCGAGTGCAGGGCGTTTTTCATCAGGTTGTCGATGACTTGCGAAAACTGCGCCCTGGAGGTGCGAAAAATGAAGTCATCGCGAATCTGCACTTTCACACATTCGCGCTGGCGGCTGGTGGGGTAGGGGTAGGCCGCCACCACATCGGTGACCAGCCGGGCGGCCGACACGCGTTCGGTGTGGCGCGGCAGTTGCAGCAATTTGGCGTTGGCGATTTGCGCGTCGATCTGGTGCGTCATGTTGCGCACCAGTGTGTGCAGGCGCAGCGCCAGCTTGTGCAGTTGCGGCGAGCGCGGGTTGTCGGGTTCGCGCTGGACTTCCAGCTCGATGGCATCACCCAGCAGGGCGGCCGTTGACAGGGGGGTGCGCAACTCGTGCGCTATGATGCGCATGGTGGCCAGCGTGTGGTTCAGTTGCTCGCGCCGCAGGTTGGCTGACGACACGCTGAGCAGCAGGGCGTAGCCCGCACTGAACGCGATAACCACCGCGTCAACGGCCGGGGCTGCACCGCCAATGGCCGGGCCGTTGGGCATCAGCCCCACAAACAGGCCCCAGGCAGCGAAGGCGCCGCTGATGAGTCCGACCGTGGCAATGCGCCAGTCCGTCAGGTGGTAGTAGATCAGGATCATGGCGCAAACACTGGGCAACCAGACCGGCCCGCCGCCATTGGCAAGGTACATCCAGCTGAAAAACAGCGGCAGCTGGAGCCAGGCGATGACGGCAATCAGGACCTTGACGGCATTGCTGGAAGGCGTGCGGGTCATCGCCGGAAGCATCATGGCGGCCCCGAGGGCACCAAGCAGGCCGCGAAGCCACAGATTTTCGTAGGGCTGAACCAGCCACTGCGACCAGATCCATCCAAACAGGGGTTGCCCCACCAGTGCGGTCAGCCCCAGCAGACGCAGCCGCCAGGGCGACGGATGCAGGGTCGGCTCCAGGGGAAAGGCCGCCCAGCGGACTGGAAGGCGTTGTACAAGCCATGACTGGAGGCGAATTTTTCTCAATTGAGGGCAGACTCCGGCTCAGTTCGCAAAGGGATCAGTGACCTGCTGGCATTTTGCCTGTATTGTCCCTGTTTTATTTTGGATGGGCTGATGCAATTACCTGCTAACTCTGACAGTGTGACGGTGAGCGGTGTCATGCGTGACTGGCTGTCTGCGCTGCAATCCCTGTCGGTAGAAGCCATTGTGGTGCTGGGCCCCGATCCATTTGGGGGTGTGGCCGACCGCACTGTGTTGGCGTTGCACCCGCCCCACCTGCAAGACGCGGCCACCGCCCTGGCCGAGGGCCCGGACTTCGGCGTGTGCTGGCGCGACGCCAATGCGCCGCTGGTGGCCTGGCAGGACATTGCAAGCTCGGCTTTCGACGAAAAAGAGCGCTGGCGCAGGCTCTGGCTGGCCCACGGTTATCAGAGCGTGGTGCGCGTTGCTTTTCCGCTGACGGCGGGCCGCGCTTTCGAGTGCTACCTGTTCAGCCCGCGCCAGTGGCATGACCGCAGCGAGGCGGCGCTGCTGGTCTGGTCTGCGCTCAACATCTGGCCGCTGCTCAGGCGGGTGCTGGCCGTGGCGCGCAGCCCCCTGAGCCCGCGCGAGCTGGAATGCCTGGGCCTGGCTTTTCAGGGCCTGACCGCGCGTGAAACCGGTGTCCTGCTGCTGTGCAGCGAACGCACCGTGAATTTTCATCTGGCCAATGCCATGACCAAGCTCAAGGTCGACAACAAGATGGCGGCCATCCAGCGCGCGTGCTGGTTTGGGCTGATCTGAAGTCGCCCTGATGCTGCGCACCGGGCCGCTGCCTGCTGGAAAACACCTGCTTTTCAGCGCGCGGGCGGTCCGCAAGGCCCGCAAACCTGTTCATAATGCGCCAAATGACATTCCTGGCACTTGATGTAGGCAACACCCGCCTGAAATGGGCCCAGTACGATGCGCCATTACCCGGTGCCAAGTTGCTGGCCCAGGGGGCGGTGTTTCTGGAGAATATCGACAAGCTGGCCGAAGACGAGTGGGGCGTGCTGCCTGCGCCCACGCGCATTCTGGGCTGCATCGTGGCGGGCGATGCCATCAAGCGGCGGGTGGCCGAGCAGATGGAACTCTGGGACGTGGCCCCGCGCTGGGTGGTTTCCAGCTCGCAAGAGGCCGGCCTGAGCAACGGCTACGACCATCCGGCGCGGCTGGGCGCCGACCGCTGGGTGGCCATGATTGGCGCGCACCACCGGCTGCTGAGCCGCGGCGTGCGCAAGCCCTGCGTGGTGGTGATGGTCGGCACCGCCGTCACGGTCGAGGCGATTGATGCGTCAGGCAAATTTCTGGGCGGCCTGATCCTGCCGGGCCACGGCATCATGCTGCGCGCGCTGGAGTCCGGCACCGCCGGCCTGCACGTACCCACCGGCGAGGTGCAGGATTTCCCCACCAACACCAGCGACGCACTGACCAGCGGCGGCACCTTTGCCATTGCCGGGGCGGTGCAGCGCATGGTGGAAAACATCACCCGCCACTGCGGCGAGCGGCCCGAGTGCATCATGACGGGCGGCGCAGGCTGGAAGATGGCGCCCAGCATGTCGGGAAAATTCGAGCTGGTTGACAGCCTGATTTTTGACGGCCTGCTGGAGATTGGCTCGCGGCGCTTCGCCCCCTGAGGGCAGCGGGGCGCTATCAAAAAAATAGCTACCCGCGCCCGTTTTGATTGGGCGAAAGCCCTAAATCTCTTAAGAACTAGCGCTGGAAGGCGGCTAATCGCCCCAGGGGAGCATCAGCGTCACGATGGACAGCTTGGCAAACTCCGGCACAAACTCGTCAATGATGTGCTGCGGCTCGGGGCATAGCAGGCTGTCGGTGATGACACCAAACTGCACGCCGCCGCCATAACTCAGGATGGACACGCCCAGGCCCACATCGCCTGACTGCGGCACCCAGAACATGCTCTGCTCCAGCGTGGCCCCGCAAAACTTCAGCTTGTCGCGCGGCCCGGGCACGTTGGTCATGACCGCGGTGGTCTTTTTTGAGAAGAGATTCAGCATGGCGTCCTGCGCCGGCTTGATCAGCAGCCCGGCCACCGCCAGCAGGCTGAAGGCCAGCAGCGGCTGGTAGCTGCCCTTGAGTGCGGCCATCCGGCGGCGGACTTCGTAGACGCGCTCCACCGGATTCTCCACACCAATCGGCAGCACCAGCGGCACCAGGCCAAAACGGTTGCCGAGCTTGTGGGCCTGGTCCAGCGGCCGCAGGTTGACCGGCACCATGGCGCGGATTTCCTGGCCTGTCACGTCATCGCCGTGTGACTTCAAATACTCGCCAAGCGCACCGGCCACGCAGCTGAGTAACACGTCATTGATGGAGCAGTTGAGCGCCTTGCCCACCGCCTTGACCTCGTCCAGCGGAATCGGCTGGCACCAGGCGACTTTTTTGGCGCCGCCGGGCTTGCCCTTGAGGCGGGTTTTGGAGTCGTCGGGCATGAGCGCCAGCGCGGCGCCGTCTTTCAGCACCTGCAGCAGCACCTTGGCCATGTCCATTGAACCGTTGAGTCCGGCGCTCAGCCCTTGTTCCATGCCTTTTTTCGGGTCGCCCAGCATGCCCAGCGAGCGTGCTGCGCCTTCGCCCACCGCGCCCAGCGCCTTGACCGTGATGTCGGTGAACGGCTTGAGCAGGGTATCGGCAATCCAGTCTTCGGCGCCTTGCGGGCCTGCATTTCTGGGCTCGCGCTCGGGCGGCGGCGTACCGCCATCGACCAGCGACATGGTCACCGAAATCAGCGCAATGCCGTCGGCAATACAGTGGTGAATGCGCACAATCATGGCACTGCCCCGAACGCCGTCGGGGCCTGTGTAGTCTTCAATCAGGTGGATTTTCCAGAGCGGGCGCTTCGGGTCCAGCCGCTCGGTGGCGAGCGCGGCTACGCGGTCCTGCAGTGCATCCTGGTCATGGCCGGGGTGCGACCTGGATGCTTTGGGCAGGGTTTCAAGCACCACATGGTTGGCCAGGTCAAACTTGCGGTCGTTGACCCAGGTGGCGCCTGCCGCATCCTCGACCACGCGCTGCTTGAAGCGGGCGTATTTGAGCAGGCTGTTTTCAATGCGTTCACACACCGCCGCATGCTTGACGCCGGGCGCCAGCTGCCACACGCCGACAATCATCATCAGGTTGGCGTCGCAGTCCATGCGCAGCCAGGCGGTGTCGACCTTGCTCATGCGCTCGCCTGACAAACCCAGCGTGCCGGATACGGCGCGGGTGACATTTTTCTGGACGTTTTTGGCAACCTTTTTACCCGCCGCCTGAGCCGTAACCCGTGTGACCATGAACACTCCCGAATGCAAAACTGATGCGAATCCACCCCGGATGGGGTAAGTTCCCTATTTTGCAGGGAACTGTCTGGCTAAGATACCGGGCAGTTACCCCAAGCACCATCATTGGTGATCAACTTCTAAAAACGGAGCAACCTCATGTCAGACCTGAAAGCCGCTTTCGACAAGGCCATGCTGGATTCCAAGAACCTCAGCGAACGCCCCGACAACGCCACTCTGCTGAAAATTTACGCACTCTACAAACAGGGCAGCAGCGGCGATAACGCGGACAAAAAACCCGGCTTTGGCGACATGGTGGCACGCGCCAAATGGGACGCCTGGAACAACCTCAAGGGCACGTCGCAGGACGACGCCATGCAGCAGTATGTTGACCTGATCGCTGATCTGGGCTGATCGGGACGGGCTGCCGGCAGGCCCTGCGGTCAGTCGGCCATGGTCAGCATCCGGCGGTCAAGGCGATGGATCACGTGAACTGCGCCCGCAGGGCCGCCACAAACTCCGGTGCCGGATGCAGGTCAGAAATGCGTCCCGCCTTGGCCACCTGGCCCGGCACCTCATGGCCGACGATGTGCGGCAACTGGCGCGCCACCGCCAGCAATTTCGGCAAATCGATGCCGGTGTCGTAACCCATGGCGGCCAGCATGTGGATGGCATCTTCGCTGCTGATGTTGCCGCTGGCGCCGGGTGCATAGGGGCAGCCGCCCAGCCCACCGAGCGAGCCATCAAAACGCGTGATACCGCCCTGCACCGCCGCCAGCACATTGGCCAGGCCCATGCCGCGCGTGTTGTGAAAATGCAGGGTCAGTTGAAGCCCGGCAGCGTGTCGCTGCAATGCGTTGACCATGCCGCTGACCTGGGCCGGGTGCGCCATGCCGGTGGTATCACAAATCGTGATGCCGCGCACACCCAGCCCGGCAAAACGGCTCACCCAGTCCAGCACGCTGGCCTGCGGCACGTCACCCTCCATCGGGCAACCGAAGCAGCACGACAAGGAGACGTTGATGGGGGTGCGGCCAGCCACCATGCGAATGACTTCTGACAATGCCGCAAAGCTGCGCGCCATCGGCATGCGCAGGTTGGCCAGGTTGTGCGTTTCCGATGTGGACATGACGAGGTTGAGTTCATCGGCCCGGGATTCGAGCGCGCGTTCGGCTCCGCGCAGGTTGGGCACCAGCACCGTGTATTCGACACCGGGCACGCGGCGGATGCGGCCCATCACTTCCTCGGCGTCACGCAGCATCGGAATCGCCTTGGGTGAGGTGAACGAGGTGACCTCGATCTTGGCGTAGCCGCATTCGCTGAGCGCATCCACCAGGGCGACCTTGGTATCGGTCGGGATGAACGATGGCTCGATCTGGAAGCCGTCGCGCGTGGCGACTTCGTTAAAGTAAATGCGTTGTTTCATGACACGATGCCCTTGTCCTTGAGGCCCTGGATCTGTTCTGGCGTGAGCCCGAGTTCGTGCAGCACGGCCTCGGTGTCCTGGCCCAGCGTGGGCGCGTTGCGCCGGTGGCCACCGGGTGTGAGCGACAGCTTGGGTGTGATGCCGGGTACGGCCAGCGTGCTGCCGTCGTCCATCTGCACGCTGTCGAGCATGCCGCGCGCCTGGTAGTGCGGGTCGGCGGCAATGTCGGCCACGCTGTAGATGCGACCCGCCGGCACGGCGGCCTTGTCGAGCGCCGACAGCACCTCGTCCACCGTGCGCTGCGCGGCCCACTGGCCGATGGCTTCGTCAATCTCGTCCACCCGCGCCACCCGGCCGGCGTTGTCGGCCAGGCCCGGGTCGGCTGCCAACTCGGGGCGGCCAATCACGGCCATCAGGCGTTTGAAAATGCTGTCGCCATTGCCGGCGATCAATGCATAAGCTTCATCCTTGCAGCGGTAGGCATTGCTGGGCGCAATGCCGGGCAGGGCGCTGCCGGCCGGGCCGCGTACCGCGCCAAACGCGCTGTACTCGGGCAGCAGGCTTTCCATGCAGTTGAACACCGCTTCATACAGCGCCACGTCGATCACCTGGCCGACGCCGTGGGCGCTGCGGTGGTGCAGCGCCAGCAGGATGCCGATCACGCCATGCAGCGCGGCCAGCGTGTCGCCTATGCTCACCCCGACGCGCACCGGCACGCGGCCCGGTTCGGCCGTCAGGTGGCGCAGGCCGCTCATGGCTTCGGCCACCACGCCAAAACCGGGGCGGTCGCGGTAGGGGCCGGTCTGGCCGTAGCCGCTGATGCGCAGCATGATGAGGCGTGGGTTGAGTTTGAGCAGCGCGTCGGGACCGAGGCCCCAGCCTTCCATGGCGCCGGGTCTGAAGTTTTCGATCAGTACATCGGCATCCAGCGCCAGTTGGCGCACGATGTCCTGGGCCTGGGGGTCTTTCAGATCAAGTGCCAGTGAGCGCTTGTTGCGCGACTGCACCTGCCACCAGACCGAGGTGCCGTCTTTCAGCAACCGCCATTTGCGCAGCGGGTCACCCGCACCGGGCGGTTCGATCTTGATGACCTCGGCGCCAAAGTCGGCCAGCGTCTTGGCCGCAAACGGCCCGGCGATCAGCTGGCCGAGTTCGAGGACCTTGAGCCCGGCCAGCGGGCCCGGTGAGGTTGCGTGTGAAGATAAAGAAGCAATGTCCATGG
>JANNXF010000399.1:0-3493 GCA_031409395.1 Polaromonas sp. | reverse complement strand
CTTGACGCGCAGGCCAAAGTGGCAGGCCACCAGCGCAATCAGCACGCCAAACACCACCGATTTGGCAGTGGCCAGCGTCAGGTTGGCGGGGGCAACGGCGGCGGGCAGCGCGTCGATAAAGTAAGACGGCGTGATGCCCATCGAGACCTGCGCCGCCAGCATGCCGCCCAGCAATGCGGCCAGGGTGGTCCAGACGCTGATCAGCGGCATGACCACGGCCAGCGCCAGTGCGCGCGGCATGACCAGCCGGAAGCCGCGCGCAATGCCCATGACGCGCATGGCGTCGAGTTCTTCGGTGACCCGCATCACGCCAATCTGCGCGGTGATGGCCGAGCCGCTGCGCCCGGCAATCAAAATGGCGGCCAGCACCGGGCCGAGTTCGCGGATCAGCGAAATCCCCAGAATGTTGACAATGAAAGCGTCTGCGCCAAACTGCCGCAGCTGCTGCGAAATCAGGTAGGCCAGCACCACGCCAATCAAAAACCCGACCAGCGCGGTGATGGGCAGGGCGGTGGCGCCGGTATGGTAGATGTGGCCCAGAAGATCGCGCCACGGCCCTTCCCGGGGCCGCCTGAGGAGCCGGAGCATGTCAAGCAGCAGCTGGCCAATCAGCCTCACCATGCCTTTTGCGTGGCTTACCGCGCCTAGCAGGCGGCTGCCCAGCACAATAAAGGGCTCGGTCCAGCCGGGTGGGCGGTTCGGCGTCGGGCTGACGGTGAAGCGGGCCACGGTTTCCAGCATGGCGCGCTGGTTCGGTTCAATTTGCAGCTGCGCCGGCCAGCGGCGGCCCCAGTGGTTCCACAGCACCTGCGCGCCCAGGTAGTCCAGCTTGTCGATGTCGGCCAGCTGCCAGTGGGCGGTGTCCGCCTGCGCCGCCTGCCCACGCATGGCGTTGAGCTGCCCGGTCAGCGCCTGCCACACCGGCTGGCGGGTCAGGTCGGCGGCCGTCCAGGCCCCGCGAACGACAAAGCGCCTGCCCTCGGGCGTGTCTTGCTGTTCAATGCGGGGGATGGCGTCTTCCATGGGCGTGACAGGGCTTGGGCAGGCTTCGGTAGAGGGCACGCCGGGGGCGGTTTTGCCGGCGCGTGAAAGCTAAAGCCGCATGGTAACTGTTAACAACCGGGCTGCGCGCAAACGAAAGGCGCTGTCGATGCCGTCTGACAGGGATGCGGCGCAAAGCCCCTGGCGCAGCCGCCGCGGCTCTTTGCCGACAGGCGGGTATTCCCCGCCGGAAAGGGCGGCTGGTTTTGACACAATCGGGGCCAAACCCGCGTCAGTTCTGCGTTGGCAAGCGCGGGCAAGATAGGCCCTGCTGCCGCCCGCCCCGAGGGCGCTGACCCCACTCAAGAGACACCCCCACCCATGCAAGACCCCAGCTCGAGCGCCGCCCAAAGCGCTTCCCGCAACGCCACCGACCGCGACGCCCAGCTCTTTGACTACATCATCATCGGCGCAGGCACGGCTGGCTGCCTGCTGGCCAACCGCCTGAGCGCCAATGCCTCCAAGCGGGTGCTGATGATTGAGGCGGGCCGCAAGGACGACTACCACTGGATCCACATCCCGGTGGGCTACCTGCACTGCATTGGCAACCCGCGCACCGACTGGCTTTACAACACCGAGCCCGATGCCGGGCTGAACGGCCGCAGCCTGCGCTACCCGCGCGGCAAAACGCTGGGCGGCTGCTCCAGCATCAATGGCATGATTTACATGCGCGGCCAGGCCCGCGACTACGACCAGTGGGCGCAACTGACGGGCGACGCCGCCTGGCGCTGGGACAACGCCCTGCCGCATTTCAAGCTGCACGAAGACCATTACAAGGGCGCTGACGCCCTGCACGGCGCGCGTGGCGTGGCCCCCGAGCTGATGAAAAACCGGCAGGACCCCTACCAGCAGGTGCTGCGGCACCGCAATTCCGGCGGCGAGTGGCGCATTGAGAAACAGCGCCTGCGCTGGGACATTCTGGATGCCTTTGCCGAGGCCGCGCAGCAGGCCGGTATTCCCCACACCGCCGACTTCAACCGGGGCAACAACGAGGGCGTGGGCTATTTTGAGGTGAACCAGAAAAGCGGCTGGCGCTGGAACACCGCCAAGGCGTTTTTGCGGCCCGCCTGCTATGGCCGGCCCAACTTTGAGCTGTGGACGGGCGCCCAGGTGTGCAAGCTGCTGATTGAAACCCTGCCCGACGGCAGCCAGCGCTGCACCGGCGTGGACGTGTGGACCGGCGACGAACGCATCGATGTGATGGCGACCCGCGACGCAGGCGGCCAGATGGGCGAGGTGATTCTTTGCGCCGGCAGCATCGGTTCGCCGCAGATTCTGCAGCTCTCGGGCATTGGCCCCGGTGCCCTGCTGCAGCAGCATGGCATTGCGGTGCGGCAAGACCTGCCCGGTGTTGGCGCCAACCTGCAGGACCACCTGCAAATCCGCTCGGTCTACAAGGTGCAGCAGGCCCCGGGCGGCAAGGGCGCCAAAAGCACCGCCCTGTCGCTCAACACCATGGCCAGCTCCTGGCTGGGCAAGGCGCGCATCGGGCTTGAATTCGCGCTGCACCGCACCGGCCCCATGAGCATGGCCCCTTCGCAGCTGGGCGCCTTCACGCGCAGCTCGCCCGAACAACCGTACCCGAACATCCAGTACCACGTACAGCCGCTGTCACTTGACGCCTTTGGCGAACCGCTGCACAGCTTCAACGCGTTTACCGCCAGCGTCTGCAACCTCAACCCGACCAGCCGGGGCAGCGTGCAGATCAAAAGCGGCCGCTTTGAAGACGCCCCCGCCATTGCCCCCAACTACCTGAGCACGCCCGAGGACCGCCAGGTGGCCGCCGACTCGCTGCGCGTGACCCGCAAGATTGTGGGCCAGAGCGCGCTGGCCAAATACCAGCCCGAAGAGTTCAAGCCCGGCGTGCAGTTTCAGACCGATGAAGAACTGGCGCGACTCGCTGGCGACATTGCCACCACCATCTTTCACCCGGTCGGCACGACCAAGATGGGCCGTGACGACGATGCGATGGCGGTGGTCGATTCACACCTGCGGGTGCGCGGCATCCGCGGCCTGCGCGTGGTCGATGCCGGCGTGATGCCGCTGATCACCAGCGGCAACACCAACTCGCCAACGCTGATGATTGCTGAAAAGGCGGCGCAGTGGATACAGGCTGGGGTTTGAATTGAATGCGTTTTGCTACCTGCGACCACCAATTGTCACCGATTCGGTGACATAATAGGCTGTGCGAATTTTCAACAAGAGCGCGATTGAGCTATACGCCAAAGCTTATGCGCCTGCCAGAAACAGTTTGCGCTCTTGGTATGCCGAGGCGATTGAGGCAACTTGGGCAACACCCGAGCAGGTAAAGGCGCAGTTTCCCAAAGCATCCATCATTGCCAATAACCGCGTAGTATTTGATATTTCAGGTAGTGGCTATCGACTGATCGTGTCGATGAACTACAAATTTCAGTCGGCCTACATCAAGTTTTTCGGAACGCATGCAGAGTAC
>JANNXF010000398.1:0-1855 GCA_031409395.1 Polaromonas sp. | reverse complement strand
CTGGTGCTGGTTTCCGGTTTTGGCGCCTTTGTTGCGGCCCGACAGAGTTTTTTGCAGTGGTACCCGCCTGAAATCGCCTCGTGCGGGCGCGACTTTTACGGAATGATTGAAACCTTTCCCCTCAAGCGCGCGATTCCCATGATCTTCAAGGGCAGCGGTGACTGCACCAAGATCGATTGGGTTTTTCTGGGCGGCTCGATTGCCAACTGGTCTTTTGTGAGTTTTGTGGCGATGGGCCTGGTCGGTCTGGTGCTGATCAGCCGCCAGATGCGAAAGCCCTGACGCCAGGCTAGTCGCTGCAAAAACCAGCGCTTCATGGGGCATGCCGGCGTTGTGCCGGCACTGCTCACCCTCAAACCATGGTGTGCAGCGGAATGTCTTTTGTCACCGCCAGGGTGTCGAGCTGCCGGCGGGTTTGTGTCAGCAGAAATCCGGCAATGGCGCTGTGGGTTGCGGGTGCCAGCATGGCGTGTGTGTCGCTGGCCTGCACACCTGCGGCGGCGCACAAGGCGCTGGCAAAGTGCGGTTCCAGCGCAGCGACTGCCACCCGGCCATTCTTGCAGGGGTAAATCTGGTAGCCCGCGTGGGCGCCACCGACCCAGCCACCGGGCTGGGTCAAGCCCCAGTGCCTGGGCAGCGCCAGGTAATCGGCGGCATGGGCCAGCGCCACTTCGATGAAGATACCCTTGCCCTTGAGGCGCTGGTTCAGCGTGGCTTGCAGCACCGCCTCGCTGGCCATCAGTGAACCACCCATGTCGGCATACAGGGTGGCGGGCAACGCCAGGCCGGGCAGCAGGCCGCTGTCGGCCAGGTAAGTCAGGTCGTGGCCGGGTTCTTCGGCCCGCTCGCCCTGGCCACCGGTGATGCTGATCTGCGACAGGGCCGGGTAGTGCTTGTGCAGTTTTTTCCAGTCCAGCCCGAGTTTGGCCAGTGCCGAAGGGCGAAAGGAAGTGAGCAGGATGTCGGCCCTGGCCAGTTCGCGGTGCAACACCTTCTGGCCGGCGTCGGTTTTCAGGTCGCCTGCCAGCACCTTGATGCCGCCCTGCAGCGCCAGGTAGGCGGGTGGGCTGTAGTGCCGCATCGGGTCACCCGACGGGGGTTCGAGCTTGACGCAACGGGCGCCCATGGCGCGGCAGCGCATCAAGGCCGCCGGGCCGGGCAGGTTGAGCGCCAGGCTGACGATGCGCACGCCTTTCAGGGGGCGTAGGGGAGTGGCCGATGGGGTGGGGGCGTTGGAAAGCATGCCGCCATGCTACAGCGGCAGGCCCACATAGTTTTCAGCCAGCGTGGTGGAGGCCGCAACCGAGTTCACCAGGTAGTCCAGTTCGGCCTCCTGCATTTTCTGGCCAAAGCCCTCGCTGTCGGGGAAACGGTGCATCAGCGAGGTCAGCCACCAGGCAAAGCGTTCGGCTTTCCAGATGCGGCTCAGGGCGCGCTGCGAATAGTTGTCAATACCGGCGGGGGTTTTATCGCGGTAGTACTCAATCAGCGCATCGGAGAGGTATTTGACGTCGCTGGCCGCCAGGTTCAGCCCTTTGGCACCGGTGGGCGGCACGATGTGGGCGGCATCGCCGGCCAGAAACAGGCGGCCAAAGCGCATGGGTTCGGCCACAAAGCTGCGCAGCGGGGCAATGCTTTTTTCAAGGCTCGGCCCGGTGATGATGCGTGACGCCAGCTCCGGGTCCAGCCGGCGTTTGAGTTCGTCCCAAAAGCGCGTGTCGCTCCAGGCCTCCACCTTGTCATCGAGCGGGCACTGCACGTAGTAGCGGCTGCGCGTGGGGCTGCGCATGGAGCACAGCGAAAATCCACGCTCGCTGTTGCCATACACGATGGCGTGGGTGGAGACGGGGGGAAC
>JANNXF010000397.1:0-5670 GCA_031409395.1 Polaromonas sp. | reverse complement strand
TGACGCTCTTGGTAATCCAGCTGGCTGTAGTCAGGTTCTGATTTCATGGGCACACCTTAAGGGGAATTTAAAGGTGTGTTGCACTTCACTTTTGAGCCCGCCTTGGGCAAAGCCTTGAAAACAGGCTGTGTCACCCAGGTCGGGCCGCTTTCAAGCCAACGAGCGCAGCCAGGCGCGGGTCGGCGGCCAGGGTGACGGCACCGACCACCGCCACGCCATCGACCCCACACGCCAGCACGCCAGGCATGCGTTCCAGCGAAATGCCGCCAATCGCCACCACCGGGTAGGGCGCGGCCTGTGGCAGCCACAGCTTCAGGCGCTCCAGCCCCACCGGCTCGTAAGGCATCACCTTGAGCGTGGTCGGGTAGATCGGGCCAATCGCCAGATAAGAGGGCTGCACCGCATGCGCGCGCGCCAGCTCGGCCGGGGTGTGGGTGCTCAGGCCCAGGCGCAAGCCCGCGCTGCGCAAGGCCTCGATATCGGCGGTGTCCAGGTCTTCCTGGCCCAGGTGCACGCCGTAGGCCCCGGCGGCCAGCGCCAGCTGCCAGTGGTCATTGATAAATACTTGCGCACCGGGTACTTTGCGGCCCGCCTCTACCGCAGCGCGCACCTGCAGGGCAATGTCTGCCGGGCTGTGGTCAGCAACCTTGATGCGCAGCTGAAGGGTGCGCACGCCCCAGCCCAGCAGGCGCTGGACCCAGTGGGCAGTGGGCACCACCGGGTAAAACCCGGTGGGGGCGATAAGAGAGGCGAACGGGTTTGGTTTCATGGCTTTGGCGAGTTGTAAGAATACGGACTGACGTCAGGATGAAAAGTACGAACCTCTGAATGCATTTTTTGCGCCTTCTGCGTCACCTTTGCGCCCTCTGCGTCCCAGATGTCCGCCCCCGCATTCACTGCGCGTGCCAAAACGGCATGCCCACCGTTGACGTTGACGCCTGCGCCGCCGCGCGCTCCGGCATGGGGGTGGACTCATAGGCCGCGCGGCCCGCCGCCACGCCGTCGGCAAAGGCCCGCGCCATGCGCACCGGGTCACCGGCCTGCGCCACCGCCGTGTTCAGCAGCACCGCGTCAAAGCCCAGTTCCATCACCGCCGCCGCATGCGAGGGCCGGCCCAGCCCGGCATCGACCACCAGCACGGTATCGGGCAGGCGGCGGCGCATCGTTTCCAGCGCGTAGGGGTTGAGTGGCCCGCGCCCGGTGCCTATGGGGGCAGCCCACGGCATGACGGCGGCGCAACCGGCATCGCGCAGCTTTTGCGCAATCACCAGGTCATCGGTGGTGTAGGCAAACACGGCAAACCCCTCTTTGGCCAGCACCGTGGCCGCCTGCAGCGTGGCATGGGTGTCGGGCTGCAGCGTGTAGTCGTCGCCAATCACTTCGAGCTTGATCCACGGCGTGCCAAAAATCTCGCGCGCCATCTGCGCCAGCGTGATGGCCTCCAGGGCAGAGTGGCAACCCGCCGTGTTGGGCAATAGGTGGCAGCCCATGCTTTGCACGCGCTGCCAGAAACTGTTGCCACCGCCGCTTTCGGGCTGCAGCCGGCGCAGCCCGACGGTCAGCACCTGCGTGCCGCTGGCAACTACTGCATCGCTCAAAATTTGCGGTGACGGGTAGTGCGAGGTGCCGAGGAACAGGCGACTTGAAAGGGTTATTCCAGCAACCGAAAAGGGTGAAACGTTCATATCAATCGCTCCGAAGTGTGATCATTCAAGCAGACGCCACGGAACTGGCTTTGCCAGGCCGAATGCGTCGCCCCCTGCAAGGGGGGTTGGACGCTACACGCAGTGAGCGGACGGCGGGGGGGTGCCATTTTCTAGCCTCCTGTGATGGGCGTGACGATATCGATGCAGTCACCCTGTTCCAGCGTGCACGCTGGCCACTGCTGGCGCGGCACAAAGGTGTTGTTGATGGCGCAGGCAAAGGCGCTTTCAAGCGCATAGCCACGCTCCAGCAGCAGGGCTTGCAGGGTGGTGGCCGTGATGGCCATGCGTTCGCCATTGATAGAAAGTTCAGTCATCATGCCGCCAACAATTTAAGGGTCAAGTCATCAACCAACGCGGGTGCACACAGATACCCGTGCCGGTACAGGCCGTTGAGGTGCCACACGCCGTCACGCTGCAGCGCCACCGGGCGGTGGTCGTCAAGCGCCGGGCGCAACGCGGCCGACATTCGCAGGATACGCGCCTCGCCAAAGGCCGGGTTCAGGCTGTGCAGGGCACTGGCCAGTTCCAGCGTGGAACGCACCGTCATCGGCCCCGCATCTTCTGATTCCAGCTCGGTCGCGCCAACCACAAACTCGTCATTGGGGCGCGGCGCCACATAGAGCTGGTAGCGCGGGTGCATCAGCCGCACCGGGCGCTGCAGCATGACGCCGGGGCACTGCACGCGCAGCACCTCGCCGCGCACACCGCGCAGCGCTGGCAACTGCGCCTTGCTGCCCACGCCGCGTGCGTCCACCGTGGCGTCAAAGGCGTGCGCGCCGTCGGCACACACCATGCGGTGGGCGCCGATGGTTTGCACGGCTTGCGCCTCGTGCCAGTGCCCGCCCAGGCGGTCGATATCGCGTGCCAGCGCCGCCATCAGCTGGTCGTTGGCCAGCTGGCCTTCGCCGTCCAGAAACAAGCCGCCGCCAAAGCGCCCCGCCAGCGCGGGCTCAAGCCTTGCCACGCCCGCCGCGTCCAGCGTCTGCACCTGCGCGCGGCAGGGCTCGGGCAGCTTGTGGTGCAGCAGACGCGAGAAGTGTTCCAGCGAGGCCTGGTCAGGCCCGTGCGCCACCACCAGCGTGCCCTGCTGCCGAAAATACACCTTGCCCGCCCCGGCGGCTTCCAGCTCGGCCAGCCACTGCGGCCACAGCTGCATCGAACGCTGGCCCAGCGCAAACACCGCCTCGTCAGACACCGCCAGCTCGGCCAGCGGCGACAGCATGGCGGCGGCGGTTTGTGACGCCGTGGCCAGGTCGCCGCGCCGGCTTGCATCAAACAGGCTCACGCGGCAACCCGCACGCAGCAGCCGCCAGGCCAGCGTGCGCCCGGCCAGGCCTGCGCCTGCAATGCCGACGTGCAATGCAGTCATGTCAGGAATAAATCTCGCTGCCACCCTCGCGGAATTCCTTGGCTTTTTCTTCAAAGCCGCTGTCAATCTGCTTGATCGGAATCACGCCCGGCTTGCCCATGGCGCTGGTGGCCAGGCTGGTGGTGGCCGGGTTCAGCCGCGCAAACTCGCGCACCTCCTGCGAAATCTTCATCGAGCAGAACTTCGGCCCGCACATCGAGCAGAAATGCGCCACCTTGGCGTTTTCTTTCGGCAGCGTTTCGTCGTGGTAGGCCATGGCCGTGTCCGGGTCAATCGCCAGGCGGAACTGGTCTTCCCAGCGGAACTCAAAACGCGCCTTGCTGACCGCGTTGTCCCACATCTGCGCGCCCGGGTAGCCCTTGGCCAAATCACCGGCGTGCGCGGCAATCTTGTAGGCAATCAGGCCCTGCTTCACGTCGTCGCGGTTCGGCAAACCCAGGTGTTCCTTGGGCGTCACGTAGCACAGCATGGCCGTGCCATACCAGCCGATGTTGGCCGCGCCCATGGCCGACGAGATGTGGTCGTAGCCGGGCGAGATGTCGGTAATCAGCGGCCCGAGCGTGTAGAACGGCGCCTCAAAGCAGGCTTCGAGCTGCTTGTCGACGTTTTCCTTCACCAGCTGCAGCGGCACATGGCCGGGGCCTTCAATCATCACCTGCTCGTCGTGCTTCCAGGCAATCTGCGTCAGCTCGCCCAGCGTGTGCAGCTCGGCAAATTGCGCCTCGTCGTTCGCATCCGCAATCGAACCCGGGCGCAGGCCGTCACCGAGCGAGAAGCAGATGTCGTACTGCTTCATGATTTCGCAAATGTCTTCAAAGTGCTCGTACAAAAAGCTCTCTTTGTGGTGCGACAAGCACCACTTGGCCATGATGGAACCACCACGCGAGACGATGCCGGTCAGGCGATTCGCCGTCAGCGGCACATAGGCCAGCCGCACCCCGGCATGGATGGTGAAATAGTCCACGCCCTGCTCGGCTTGTTCAATCAGCGTGTCGCGGAAGATTTCCCAGGTCAGGTCTTCGGCCTTGCCATTGACTTTTTCCAGCGCCTGGTAAATCGGCACCGTGCCAATCGGCACCGGCGAGTTGCGCATGATCCATTCACGCGTTTCATGGATGTTGTCACCGGTGGACAAGTCCATCACGGTGTCGGCGCCCCAGCGAATCGACCAGACCAGCTTGTCGACTTCCTCCTCGATGCTCGATGTGACGGCCGAGTTGCCGATGTTGGCATTGACCTTGATCAAAAAGTTGCGGCCAATGATCATCGGCTCGCTCTCGGGGTGGTTGATGTTGTTCGGAATCACGGCGCGGCCACGGGCCACTTCGTCACGCACGAATTCGGCGGTGATCTGCTCGGGAATCGACGCATTGAATGAGTGGCCTTTTTTCGGCATGCGCTCGGTCGCCAGGCGTTCGGCCAGCTGCGCACGCACCAGGTTTTCACGCACCGCGATGTACTCCATCTCGGGGGTGATGATGCCTTTGCGGGCGTAATGCATTTGCGACACGTTCATGCCGGCCTTGGCGCGGCGCGGCACCGGCGCGTGGGCCATGCGCAAGTTGCTGAGCGCCGGGTCATTGAGCCGTTCACGGCCATAGGCGCTGCTGATGCCGGGCAGCGCCTCGGTGTCGGCACGCTCGCTGATCCAGCCGCCGCGCAAGGGGGTCAGGCCGCGCGTCACGTCAATCGGCTGGGCCGGGTCGGTGTAGACGCCCGAGGCGTCGTACAGGCGCAGCGGCGGGTTGGCTTCGCGCCGGGTTTCACGGCCCTCGGCCACCAGCGTGTCGGTCAGCGTGACCTCGCGAAACGGCACGCGAATGTCGGGACGCGAACCCTCGATGTAAATTTTTGCCGAGCCCGGAAAAGGCGTGCGCGTGATGCGGCTCGTGAGGTCTGTGGTGTCAACGGTGAGATTGTTTTTGGCCATGGCGGTCTCCAGAAGGTGGGTGCCTGCCAGGGAAGCCGGGAATGCCGCCTTGGACGTTGCCAAAGGGTTCCAGGAGCCAAAAGCGTTGTTCCCTACGCGGGAATGACCCCGATCAGGTTCAGCGGGTCTCGCATCTTTCGATTAAGCGATCTCAGCCTCTGAAGCCTCCTTTTTGGAAACATCGTTGGCACCCCGACAAGCTGCCCGCATTTTAAGCACAAGCCGGGCTGGCTGGCAAATCGCGCGGCCCAAGGGGTCTGCCGCACGGCAACTTTACAAACCATCACCGCCGCGCAATGCGGCCGATACAGCCGCCGCCCACACTTGGCTTTCCTGTCGCCAAAGGCTTTGCCAGCGCTCAGGCCGTTACCGCACCAACCCGTTCTTCTGCTTTCCCGAAAGGAAATATCCATGGCCTTCCCTTCTTTCAACCCTTGCCCAAAACCCGCCTCCCGCCGTTGGGGCGCCCTCAACAGCCTGGTGCTGGCCGGCCTGCTGGCCAGCGCCGGCAGCGCGGCGATGGCGCAAGGCACGCCTGTCGCGCCGACCGCACCCGCCGCCAGCACAGGCGCACCCGCCGGCCCACAGGGTGAACGCATGGGCCGCCACGACCCCGCCAAAATGCAGGCCATGATGGCCAAGCGCCAGGCCGAGATGAAGGCCAA
>JANNXF010000396.1:0-1980 GCA_031409395.1 Polaromonas sp. | reverse complement strand
CGGCCTACTGCGACAAGCCGGCGCCTCTGTACCTGTTTTTCTCAGACCGGCCCTTGTTCAGCGTCACGCTGGTCGCGGGTGCACACCGGGAAATTCTGGCCATCGACAAGCTCTATGCCAATACCAGCGACGACCCGGGTTTGCAGGCTGACCTGCCGTATTGCGATTGCGAGGTGCTGGTTGACCGCACCTACGTGCTGCCGCTGGGCGACCGGCTCTGGCCCGACGACACGCTGGTCGAGTTTGACTACATGGACGGCGACTGATGACGAACCCGGCCTTAATACGGCGGCGACCTGTCAGCCTTGCCCTGGCCTGCTGCCTGGTGCTGTCAGCATGCGCAGGGCGCTCGGGGTTTTTTGACACCGCAAGCGTTCCGCCATTTCGCGACGCCAGGCTTTCGATGCAGGACGCGAGCGAGCGGGTGGTTGCTGGCCAATCCACCAAAGACGATGTGCTGGCGGCGCTGGGGCCAGCCACTGTGCTCCGCTTTGACAGCGGATTTGAAGTCTGGGTCTATCGCGCCAAGCCGCTGGCAGCGTCAGGCGCTGAATTTGTGATTCTGTTTGCACCGTCTGGCACGGTAAAAAAGACCCGCCTGCGCCCCGGCTGAGCGCATCAGGGGCCGGGTCAGCCCCGCAGCGGTATGGTGAGCCCGGCCACCACCGCAGGCCGTGCCACAAACGCCGCCAGCACCCTTTTGACGTTCAGAAAATCATCAAACCCCACCAGTTCACCCGCCTCATAAAACCCGACCAGGTTGCGCACCCAGCCGAAGGTGGCAATGTCTGCGATCGAGTAGTCGTCTCCCATGATCCACTGGCGGCCCTCAAGCCGCTGGTCCAGCACGCCCAGCAGGCGTTTTGACTCCGCCACATAGCGGTCACGCGGCCGCTTGTCTTCATAGTCTTTGCCTGCAAATTTATAAAAAAATCCAAGCTGGCCAAACATCGGGCCAATGCCGCCCATCTGCCACATCACCCATTGAATCGTCTGGTAGCGCTCTGCCGGGTCGTGGGCCAGGAACTTGCCGGTTTTTTCGGCCAGGTAAATCAGGATGGCCCCCGACTCAAACAAGGCCAGCGGCTTGCCACCCGGGCCGTTGGGGTCAAGAATCGCCGGGATTTTATTGTTCGGGCTGAGCGATATGAATTCGGGCGTCAGCTGGTCGTTTTTGCCAAAGTCCACCAGGTGCGGCTCATAGGGCAGGCCGGTTTCTTCCAGCATGATGGACACCTTGACACCGTTGGGCGTGGGCAGCGAATAAAGCTGGAGGCGGTCTGGCTGCTGTGCGGGCCATTTTTGGGTGATGGGGAATGCGGTGAGTGCGGTCATGACGGATTTCCTTTTGCTGTTGCAGACTTTGATTTTGGCTGCCCACCATGAACGTACGCCGGCAAAGACAGCGGCACACTGGCCCACACGCCTTTGGCCCATGGCAGCCAGCTGTATTCGTGTTTGCCTGAAAACGGTTTGTCAAAATCTTTTCGGTAAAAGTACCAAAACTGTTCTTGCGGGTTGGGGTAGGCGGGCAGATTTTCCGTCCACTCGTTAGGCATGGCCTCATGGCTGCGATGCGTGGCACCGCGAAAAATGGCGTCTGCCAACTGAATGCGGTGAACCAGTTCAGGCGGCACAGGCTCGGTCATGCTGCACAGGCATTGCCAAATTGAAAAGCGGTCTGAGGCCGCCATTTGTAAATTCGGATCATGGCTGTCCGTAGCTGAAGGCTGTGCTGACCCAGAAAAACTTTCGGCCATCCGCAATCCCTTCAATGCCTTTTCATAGTCCTCTATTGCCGGCTCCAGATGATGCTCTACGGTGCTTGGGTAAAGCAGGTTCACGCCGCAAATTTTGGTTGAATCCGGCAGGTCAAACATATTAATGACGCCAGCGGTTTCTGCCTGCGCACGGCTGCCAAAGTGTTTTTGAAATTGGCGGCGGTAGGGATACAACTCGGCGCTGTCATACGCCTCGACA
>JANNXF010000395.1:0-2886 GCA_031409395.1 Polaromonas sp. | reverse complement strand
GACCCCGATGGCGGGAGTCGCTGCGTTCGGCGGCGCGATCGCTGTGCCAGTGATACTGCTTGGCGCAGGGGCAGGAGCGGTCCGAATGGCGATCGTTGATGAGCTATCGTCCAAGGAGTAAGGCACAGTGCGGGAACCGACCGAGATATATCAGCGGGTGAGCACATTCCGATCTGCCATCGAGGAGTCCAGGGCTGCGACGAAGATTTTGGGTGAACAGACTGCCGTGCGTCGAGAAAGTGACCTCTGGATTGTTCTCGTTCCACCGGGTGGCACATATCCATTGAGAGCCATGCCCGTAGCGGACGATCACGGTTCAACGCTCAACCTAGATCCAGAACTGTTCGCGAAAGACTTGTCGAGCGATCAAGATGATTGGACGCGATCCGAAGAGGACGGATGGTTCTATGAGGACTAATTCTCGGCAGTAGCCAATCAAATCGCAAAATTAGGTGTCGCAAATGAGCCCTAATCACTCATTCCAGCTGACTGCCTTCGAACTAAAAAGCTAATCGCAAAAATTTAAGCCTTCAAAAACTCCGCCTTCCCGCCCAGCC
This sequence comes from Polaromonas sp., assembly GCA_031409395.1. Classification (GTDB taxonomy): domain Bacteria; phylum Pseudomonadota; class Gammaproteobacteria; order Burkholderiales; family Burkholderiaceae_C; genus Polaromonas. The sequence goes on along the minus strand of JANNXF010000395.1, from coordinate 2,329 downwards.
ACCGCAAAATATGCCGGTGCGCCAGCTCGGTCTGCTGGTCCAGCATTGTGGGGGCCAACTCTCGCGCCCAGGCCAGCCAGTCGGCATCTGTTTCCAGATCGGCAAAGCGCAGCAGCGGCGCACCCGACTGCCGCGCCCCCAAAAACTCGCCCGGCCCGCGAATCTCCAGGTCGCGCCGGGCAATTTCAAAGCCATCATTCGTCTCCACCATGGCTTTCAGGCGGGCCCGGGCGGTTTCGCCCAGGCGGGGCGCGTCGCCGGTGGAATACAGCAGCACGCAGGCCGATGCCGCCGCGCCACGCCCGACCCGGCCGCGCAGCTGGTGCAACTGGCTCAGTCCAAAGCGCTCGGCATGCTCGATCACCATCAGCGAGGCATTGGGCACGTCCACACCGACTTCAATCACGGTGGTGCTGACCAGCACGCCCATCACGCCGTCGGTAAACAGGCTCATCACGGCTTTTTTCTCGGCCACCGGCATGCGCGAATGCAGCAGGCCGACCAGCACGCCCGGCAAGGCATGGCTTAGCGCCTGGTGGGTTTCGGTGGCGTTCACCAGGTCGATGGACTCGCTTTCTTCGATCAGCGGACACACCCAGTAAATCTGCCGGCCCTCGGCCAGCTGGCCCTGGATGCGGGCGACCACTTCATCGCGGCGCGCATCGTTCACCACCTTGGTCACGATGGGAGTGCGGCCAGGGGGCAATTCGTCGAGGGTGGAGACGTCCAGATCGGCGTAGTAACTCATGGCCAGCGTGCGCGGAATGGGCGTGGCCGTCATCATCAAGAGGTGCGGTTCCTGCCCGCCCTCGGTCATTTTGCTGCGCAGGGCCAGCCGCTGCGCCACGCCAAAGCGGTGCTGCTCGTCAATGATGGCCAGGGCGAGGTTTTTGAACCTGACCTTGTCCTGAATCACGGCATGGGTGCCAATGACCAGCCCCGCCTCGCCGCTTTCAATCAGGCGCAGGGCCTCGCGCCGCGCTTTGGTTTTCTGGCTGCCAGTCAGCCACGCGGTTTGAATGCCCAGGGGTTCCAGCCAGCTGATCAGTTTGCGAAAGTGCTGTTCCGCCAGGATTTCGGTCGGGGCCATCAGGGCGCACTGCCAGCCGGCGTCCATGCAGCGCGCGGCAGCCAGCGCGGCCACCACCGTTTTGCCCGCGCCCACATCGCCCTGCAGCAGGCGGTGCATGGGAATGTTCTTTTTCAGGTCGGCCTCAATCTCCTGGCCGACACGCTGCTGCGCGGCGGTCAGGCGAAAAGGCAGGCGCTCCAGCAGTTGCGCTTGCAGGCTGCATTGCGTTCCGCCCATGGCCGGGCCGTACAGCGCGGGCGCGCGCATGGCCGCCCGCACGCGCCTGGCTTGCAACTGCGACAGTTGCTGGGCCAGCAGCTCTTCGGCCTTGAGGCGCTGCCAGGCCGGGTGGCTGCGGTCTTCGAGGGCCAGGCCCCCACGCTCGTCGCTTCGCGTACCTTGCTGCCCCCCGAGGGGGCTGTGCTGGGTCGGGGCGGCCCTTCCCGGCGCACTGGCCAGCGACACATCGGGCTTGGGGCAGTGCAAAAACTGTAGCGCCTCGCGCAGATTCCATAAGGGCTGCGGCAGGTTTTTACTTAATGCGGTGGCCGGAATGGTCTCGCCCAGGTCGGCCCGGGCCACGCCGCCCAGCACGGCTTTTCGCAAATACGCCTGCGGCAAGCCGGCCACTGTCGGGTAGACCGGGCTCAGGGCTTCCGGCAAAGCACCGCCAGCCAGCCTGAAGCTGGGGTGCACCATCTCGCGGCCGATGAAGCCCCCCCGAATCTCGCCACGCACGCGCACGCGGGCGCCCACACTCAGCGTTTTTTGATGCGAAGGGTAAAAGTTGATAAAACGCAGCACACAGGTGTCAGAGCCGTCGTCCAGCGTCACCCGCAGCTGTCGGCGCGGCCGAAAAGTGATTTCGCTGTGGGTCACCTGGCCTTCCAGCTGCACCATGTCGCCGTCGCGGGCGTCACTCAGCCGCACGATGCGGGTTTCGTCTTCATAGCGCAGCGGCAGGTGCAGCGCCAGATCAATGTCGCGGCGCAGCCCCAGCTTGTCCAGGGCTTTTTGCGCCGGTGATCTGGCCACCGGCGTCAATGGCTTGACGGCTACAGCCAGCACCGCCGCCCCCTCGGCCTGGGCCGACCTGGCGGCCGTTTTTGGGATGGGGTTGGCAGTCGTTTTGCCGGCTGGCGTCATGGGACAATTGTGCCTTCATGAAGACGAATTTCAGCCTCAGTGACTTTGATTTCACACTCCCGGACGAACTGATTGCCCAGCACCCGCCCATTCAGCGCAGCGGCTCACGCC
>JANNXF010000394.1:0-1858 GCA_031409395.1 Polaromonas sp. | reverse complement strand
GCACCCAGGGCCGCATGGACCAGGACGAGTAGTTTTTGTTGCCGATATAAAGTGTGAGCATGAAGCTTCTCCGTACAGAGATGAGTGGCCGTCAAAGCAGCCCGAGCCCGCATGTTAAGCCGCCGTCTGGCCGCCATTCATGCTGAAAATTCGCTGAATTGATGCCGGACGGCTCAGAAGCGGCCGGCGGTCTTGCGTTTGGCCGTCAGTCCGCTGCGCAGGCCTTGCGTGCCCAGGTAGGTCGGCCCAATGGCGCTCAGCGCGGCGGGCGCAATGCCCAGGGCTTCCAGGCCAGGGACTTTTCCGGTCGCAATGTTGTCGGTTTTCATGGCGTCCAGGTTGTCGCGGCTCAGCAGGGGCTCGCCCGGTGCGAGTTCCATCAGGCGGGCCTGCAGCCGGGCCAGTGCGTCGGGCAGGCCCAGCACGGCACGGCCTTCGCCGCCATTGATGCCTGCGTAGCGGCCCGCCAGCGTCACCAGCTGGCGCAGGGTGAACACATCGGGGCCGCAGGCTTCATAAACCTGGCCGATGGTGCGGCTGTCGTGCAGGCAATGCACGATGGCGCTGGCCACGTCTTCAACCCACACCGGCTGAAAGCGGGCCTGGCTGCCGGCCAGCGGGATCACCGGGAAAAACTGCTGCAAGCGCGCAAAGGTGTTGAGAAACTTGTCTTCAGCGCCAAAAATCACGCTGGGCCTGAGTACGGTGACGTCCAGCCCGGCGCTGAGCAGCAGTGCTTCACCGCGCGCCTTGCTGCGCTGGTACATGGACGCCGAATTGAGCGACGCCCCCAGCGCACTGACATGCACCACACGGCGCAAACCACTGGCCTCGCAGGCACGCGCCAGCTCAAGCGGCAACTGCACATGGGCCTTGTCAAAAGCGGTTTGCGTGCCGTGCAGGATGGCGATCAGGTTGACGACTGCATCGTGCTCTGCCAGCAGCGGCGCCAGCGCACTGCCGTCATGCAGGTTGGCTTCGACCACATCGACCAGTGGCAGCAGTTGCAGGTGCCGTGCGTTCTCGCGGCGGCGGGTCACCACGGTGACGCGGCATGAGGCCTGCACCAGTTTTTCGCAGACATGGCTGCCGACAAAGCCGGTGCCACCCAGAATCAGAATTTTTTTCATAGACCCTAATTTAGCGGGTTTGGACAGGTTTTTTCCGGTTTGCACCATGCCCCCAGGGATTTAGGCAGTTAATGCCGCCAGCCCAATATTTACGGGTGCAAGCAGCTATTAAATCAATAGCGGGCAGAGGGTCTCTGGGCATCGGCTCAGGTTTTGACAATCTTGCGCGGCCGGCCGAAATCGTCAATCGCCACATAGGTCAGGCTGGCCTCGGTCACCTTGACATAGCGGCCCTGGCCCGAAAGCGCTCGGCATAGACCTCGACCTGCACCGTGATCGAGGTGTTGCCAATGCGGGTCAGGCTGGAGAAAAACGACAGGATGTCGCCAACCCGCACCGGCTGCTTGAAGATGAACTGGTTGACCGCCACCGTGGCCATGCGGCCATCGACATGGCGGGCCGGCAGCACCGAGCCGGCCAGGTCGACCTGGGCCATGACCCAGCCACCAAAAATATCGCCGTTGGCATTGCAGTCGGCCGGCATGGGAATGACCTTGAGCACCAGCTCCTTGTCGGTCGGCAACTGCACGTCGTGGGTGCGCGTGTCCGCTTGCAGGCCGGGGCTGGCGATATTGACCGTGTGGGCGCTCGATTCAGTAGACATAGGCACAATCTCAACAAGAAAATGAATACAACGCCAATGATTGTGACGCATGCGCTCCCGAGCCTCCACCGCTGACCCCTCTCTTGCCCTGCCGGCGGCCAGCACGGCGGCGGGTATGCCCGCC
>JANNXF010000393.1:0-6443 GCA_031409395.1 Polaromonas sp. | reverse complement strand
TTCGTCAGCCGCATGATCGGCCAGTAATCAGGAGAATGAAGAAATGAACACTACTGAACTGCGCCAAAAAGACGTTGCCGGCCTGCAAGCTGAAGTCAAAGAGCTGCAAAAAGCCCACTTTGGCCTGCGCATGCAAAAAGCCACGCAGCAACTCAACAACACTTCCACGTTGCGTTCCACGCGCCGTGCCATCGCTCGCGCCAAAACCATTTTGGCCGAAACCATCGTCAAGCAAGGAGCAAAATAATGACGGAAGCTAAAAAATCCCTCAAGCGCACCTTGATTGGCAAGGTGGTCAGCGACAAGCGCGCCAAGACCGTCACGGTTCTGGTCGAGCGTCGTGTGAAGCACGAGCTGTACGGCAAGATTGTGTCTTTGTCCAGCAAGTACCACGCCCATGACGAAAAGGGCGAGTACAAGACGGGTGACATGATTGAAATCACAGAAAGCCGTCCGATTTCGAAAACCAAGAACTGGGTTGTCACCCGTTTGGTCGAAAAAGGCGCGGCTGTTTAAGGCTTCAATTTTCTGAAGTCTTGACATCCCGTCATCAAAAACGGCTCACTGTGTGAGCCGTTTTTGTTTCCGCTCTAGAATCACCCCCGTTCATCCCAACCAGGAGTTTTCCATGATCAAAGTAGGCGACAACATTCCCGCATCCACCCTGATGGAGTATGTAGAAGTTGAAGGCAATGGCTGCAGCCTGGGCCCCAATGCCGTGGACGTTGCCAAGGCGACTGCCGGCAAGACCATTGCCCTGTTTGCCCTGCCGGGCGCGTTCACGCCCACCTGCTCGGCCAAGCATGTGCCGGGCTATGTCGAGAACTTTGCCGAACTCAAGGCCGCCGGGGTCGACGAGATCTGGTGCGTCAGCGTGAACGATGCGTTTGTCATGGGCGCCTGGGCACGCGAGCAGAAGACCGATGGCAAGGTGCGCATGCTGGCCGATGGCAGCGCCGCTTTTGCCCAGGCCACGGGGCTGACGCTGGACCTGACGGCCCGCGGCATGGGCCTGCGCAGCAACCGCTATTCCATGCTGATCAAGGATGGCAAGGTGGCCAGCCTGAACGTGGAAGGCCCTGGCAAGTTTGAAGTCAGCGACGCCGCCACCCTGCTGGCCCAGGCAAAAGCCTGATTTTTAACACTGACCGCAACGCCGTCCCCGGCTTGTCCGGGCAACAGACCTTTCAGAAAACCACCGCTCGCAAGACCGGTGGTTTTTTACCGACCCACCGCGCTCTGGACGGAGTGGGTGGGCGCCAACTCGGGTCGGCTTCTGCTATGAATACAGTAGCTGCTTGCGCCCGTGTTGATTGGGCAAAAGACCTTTTTCGCTTACAGATCGGCCTTCAGGTAGTGGGCGCCGGCGATCGGGTTATGGTAGTAGGGCGGAATCTCCTCGAAGCCCAGTTCAGCGTACAGTGCGCGGGCTGATTCCATGTCGTCCAGGGTGTCCAGCAGCACGCAGTGGTAGCCCGCAATACGGGCTGCATCGAGCGCGGCTTCTGCCAGTTGACGGCCCAGGCCAAAGCGGCGAAAGCCGGGGCGGACAAAAAGGCGTTTCATTTCGGCGGCGTTGGGGTAGTCCACCGAGCGAAGCGCGCGCAATGCGCAACACCCGGCCACTTCGCCGTTGACCAGGGCCAGCAGCAAGGCGCCGGCCGGCGCCTGGTAATCGCCCGGCAAGGTGGCCAGCTCCAGCTCGAAGTTCTGGAAGCACAGGTCAACCCCAAGCTGCACTGCGTATTCACCAAATACCAGGCGCGTGGCGTCAAGGTGGGCTGGCGTGGTGGGCGTGATGAACTGGATGGAAGGGCGCTGCACGGCTTTGAATGAAGAAAAGCAACATTCAGTGTACGTCGTTTGCCGGCTCGGCCCGAGGCATGGCCAGCGGGTGTTCGCGCCCGGCGCGTCAAAAACCCGGTGCGGCGAGCGTGGACACCCAGTACGCCACTGCGCCGCAGGCCGCCAGCACCAGCAGCGCGGCCGCGCGCGAGAGCGCGTCGTCGCGTGAGGACGGTGCTGCGGTCAGCACCACCTTGTCGCCGTGCAGCATGGCCGCCACCAGCGGGTGTTTGCGCCGCTGGTAGTAAATGATGGCCATGAGGTGCAGCAAAACCAGGCCCAGAAGCACCCATTTGCCAATATTCGCATGGTAATTGGTTGCCAGGCTGACCGTGGCGTTGGAGACAAACCGTGTCAGCGGTCCGGCGAAGGCGATTTCATCGTCGCTGAGCAGGCCGGTGGCCACCTGGGCCAGTAAAAAACCCAGCATGGCAAAGACCGAGCCGGCACCCACCGGGCTGTGGCCAATGGTGTGCTCGGGTTTGCCGCGTCCCTTGAGGTAAGCGATGAAGCTTTGCGGCGTGTAAATGAACGCTGCAAAGCGCGACCAGCGCCCGCCCACCAGGCCCCAGACGATGCGAAACAGCAGCAAGGCCAGCACCGAGTAGCCCAGCCTGAAATGCCAGACCATGGCATTGCCGCCCACCAGTCCGCTAACGGCCAGCCCCAGCACGGTCAGGGCCAGGGCCCAGTGAAAAATACGCGTGGGCAAGTCCCAGACGCGTATTTTTTTCAAAGGCTGGGGCGGGTGCGGCATGCGGTCCATCGTGTTGTTCATGGGCGTTCCTGTGGGGGCGTGTTGTTGTGTGATGCGCTGGCTGGCCAGGCCTGCGATGGCGCGGAGACGCTGTCTTCTTGGTGCTTTCCCGTAGTCCATAAGTTCCTGCGGAACTTACTGCCGAGGGCTAAACTCCAGCTCAATGGTTGCAATTAAAACCTGCGACCATTCCCCCCGATCCTAATAACCTTGTGAGGAAAACATGAAACTTTTTGCCTGTTTTGCTGCCGCCGCGGCATTGGCTGCCCTGTCCGCACCGGCCTCTGCACAATTCGCCAAACCTGAAGACGCCATCAAGTACCGCCAGAGTGCCCTGTCGGTCATGGGCACGCACTTCGGTCGCCTTGGCGCCATGGCCAATGGTCGGGTTCCGTTTGATGCCAAGGTGGCGGCGGACAACGCCGAACTGGTCGCGGTGATGGCCAAACTGCCCTGGGCCGGTTTTGGTCCCGATACGGACAAGGGTGGCAACACCAAAGCCAAGCCGGAGATCTGGGCCGAGCCAGCCAAGTTCAAGGAAGCCAGTGAAAAGCTCGTGGCTGAGACGGTCAAGCTGTCTGCCGCGGCCAAAACCGGCAACCTCGACGCCCTGAAGACCGCTTTTGCGGCCACCGCCGACACCTGCAAGAGCTGCCACGATTATTTCCGGGCTAAATAACGCCCCCACGCTCCCCACTGCGTGTGGTTCGCTGCCCCCCGAGGGGGCGCTGCGCCTGCGGCCCGGCGGAGCCGGTTCCGCGGCCCCTGCTGGAATGAAATTGGTCCCCACGGTCGCTCAATGTGTGTAGCTCCCTGCCCCCTCGGGGGGCAGCGCAGTACGCGAAGCGACAAGCGTGGGGCCTATGTCTCTTCCAGCAGCTTTTCAATCAGCAGGTGCAGGGCGGCAAAGTCTGGCTCGCCGACATATTGTTTGACAATCTGGCCGCGCTTGTTGACCAGGTAGGTGGTGGGCGTGAGCTGCACGTCGCCCCAGGCCTTGGCCACTGCGCCGGTATTGTCAATTGCCACCTTGAAGGGCAGCTGGCGTGTCTGGGCGTAGTTGACCACGTAGCTGGGCGGGTCATAGCTCATGGCGACCGCCACGGTGTCGTAGCCTTGCGCCTGGTACTTGTTGTAGGTGGCGATAACCTTGGGCATTTCGGCCACGCAGGTGACGCAGCTGGTGGCCCAGAAGTTCACCAAAGTGACCTTGCCCTTGAAGTCGGCGGTGGTCTTTTTGCTGCCATCGAGCAGCACAAAGGTTGATTCTGGCGCCGCCTGCGCGCCGCTGCAGCCATAGAGGCCCGCCATGGCGGCCACGCAAAGCGTCAACAGGGCCGCTCTGCGGCATACTGAAACGCTTGGAAATCTATTCATGGGGAGTAACCTTGTCATGCAACGTCGACAGTTTAACCAGCTAGGCGCCAGCGCACTCGGCGCGCTGATTTTGGCCAGCTACCAGCAGGCTTACGCACTTTCGCTGGGGGATTTGACCAATGCCGAGGCCAGCAGCGGCCTGAAAACCGCCCTCGAAAAAGGCGCTTTGGCGGCCGTTGCCCTGCTCGGCAAGACCGATGGATTCCTGGGCAACCCAAAAGTTCGCATTCCCTTGCCCGGTTACCTCGAAGAGGCCTCGAAACTGATGAAAAATTTCGGCCAGGGCAAACGCATCGACGAACTCGTGGTGTCCATCAACCGCGCCGCCGAAGCCGCCGTGCCCATGGGCAAGGACTTGCTGGTGGGTGCGGTGCGCGCCATGAACGTGAATGACGCAAAAAAAATCCTCAGCGGTGGCGAGACATCGGTCACCGCATTCTTTGCCGAGAAAACCCGCGCTCCGCTGGGCCTGAAGTTTTTGCCGGTGGTGACCCAGGCCACTGAAAAGGTCGGCCTGGCCCGCCAGTACAACGAATTTGCCGGCAAGGCCGCCGGCTTTGGCCTGGTGAAAAAAGAAGACGCCAACATCCAGCAGTACGTCACCGGCAAGTCGCTGGACGGCCTGTACCTGATGATTGGCGAAGAAGAAAAAAATATCCGCCGGGACCCGGTGGGCAGCGGCAGTGCCGTACTCAGCAAGGTGTTTGGCTCGCTCAAATAGCGCGCCACAACATAGCGGCCACGCGGCGCTACAGGGCGCGCGCCAACTCCCGCGTCAGCACCGACGGCAGTTGCGTGCGCAGCAGCTCGCGGCTGACGCGTGTCATGCTCTCGCTCATCCAGCTGGAAATCTCGAAGGTGTTGGCGTCATCGGTAATCTCCAGCACACCAAAGTCGGGTTCCAGCTGCTTGATCTCCTGCAGCAGATGGTCAAAGGCGTCGTCGCGCCGGCGCTCGTCAATGATGATGAGCTGCGGCAGGCCGAGCTTCACATACTGTGTGGCTTGCGGCACGCCCGGCACCGTGTCCACCTTCAGGCTGAGCATGCGGCAGGCTTCGTCCACCTCGCCGCGCACCAGCGGGTCGTTGCTGACCAGCAAAATCCGCGAACCGACCAGCGGTTTGGTGCTGGTGTAGAACGACGAATCACCGGTCGCGTCGTCCATCTCCTGGTGCGTCAGGCCTTCCAGATGGCGCACGGTGCGCGAAAACTCCATCAGCAAAATGGCGTCGCCGTTGTCCCTGATTTCCTGCTCCACGGTGACCTCCATGGCCCGCGCGATGTGGCTCATGAGATGCCATTGAAGTGATTCGGTGTCTGGCTGGGCGACCCCGGTTTGCCCGGTCACGCGGAGGGCCAGCAGGCCGTGCTCGGGCCAGTTCTTGATGCCCAGCGAAATCACCAGGCGCTGGCCACCGGCGCAGGCCCATTCCAGCGCGCTGTCTACCAGGCTGAAAAGCAGGCCCGGGTCCACAATGATTTCGACCGGCTTGATGTTGCAGTGCAGCTCGACGCCCCTGGCCTTCAGCGCGGGCATGTGCTCTTGTACCGCCTGGTGCAAGAGTTGGTCCAGATGCAGGCGCTCATGCGACTGGCGCAGGTGGCCCTCGGCCAGCCGGGCAATCTGCTGGCTCTGGCGGGCAATGTGGCTGGCTGACGCTACGGCGGCCTGCAACTGCTGCAGCTGCTGCGCAGACACGGCCATGCCCGGCTGCAGCCCGTTCAGGAGGCCCTGCAGGGTGTTGATCGGCAAAGACAGCTCGGCACCCATCTGGCCGACCAGGGCGTAGTCGGGCACGCTCACAGTCACAATCTGCGGCGGCTCGGCCGGGGCGCTGGCCGTAGAGGCGTCGGGGGTGGGCTGCAGCGGGATGCTGCCAGAAGAAGGGGGCATGCGGGGCATGGCGTGCTGGATAGATAGTTGTTTTGCGGTCGGCCCCCAGACCGCGCCGGGCGGTCAGCCAGGCTGTTCCGTGAACCCCTGGCGCGATTCAAACATGCATCCCGAGCCTTGACAACCTGTTTCTCAGCCAGGGGCTGATGGCGGTGTGGCAAAAGCCCTGTTGGTGCGCTAGTTCACGGGTAAACCCGAGCAACTGGCGCGCGGCCCTGGCCTGCGCGCTGCTTCGGGTTTGCGTTTGAAGGTTTCCAGTTTGCTATTATTTTAATAGCTGCTTGCGCCCGTACTGATTGGGCAAAACCCCTAATTGACTGTGTATATCGGGCCCAGACACCGGCTGTGGCCTGTTAAATGGCCCCGCTGTCCTTCAACGCGGCGAGCTGCGCGTCGGTGTAGCCCAGCATGCTGCGCAGCACCTCATCGGTATGCTGGCCCAGCAGCGGCGGCGGCAGGCCCCCGGTGGCGGGCGTGCGCACCGGCGTGGCGCTGAGCTTGATCGGGCTGGCCACCAGCCGCAAGCCGTCTTTCACCGGGTGCTGCCACGCGCTGACCATCTGCCGCGC
>JANNXF010000392.1:0-2708 GCA_031409395.1 Polaromonas sp. | reverse complement strand
CAGGCCGACACGCGCTTCGCCAAAGTAGCCAATGCGTTCGGGAATGCGGGCCAGCAGGGGCAGCAAGGCACTTTTCAGTGAATTGGGCAGCACGTAGGCCTTGTCAAACTGGCCTTCGATGCGCTGGGCGATGGCGCGGCGCTCCCTGAACTGCAGACCGCCATGCGCAAACGGAAACTCAATGACATCGGCCACCTGCGGCATGGCCCGGTACACCGGCGCCACCCACGGCAGCGCGCCAACGGTCAGGCGCTCGCCGCGCGCGTGCAGCCGCCGCAGCAGCGGTTCGGTCATCACCGCATCGCCTATCCACTGCGGGGCAATGATGAGTGAAGCCCCCACTAGGCGGCCTTCAGCGCGGTGGCCGCTGGAAGGGGGCGAGACACGCTAGTGGCCAGCGCCAAAATGCTCGCCGGCTTTTAGTTGGTACACCGTGCCGCAATAGGGGCACTTGGCCTGGCCAACACGCGCCACATCCAGGTAGACCTTGGGGTGGCTGTTCCAGATTTTCATGTCGGCCTTGGGGCTGGGGCAGTACACGCCGCCCTGGGCATTCAGGTCGGCGGCCAGCAGTTCAATCGGAGCGGAGGGGGTCATGGTTTGGTGTTTCCTGGTCGCAAGGGTAAGGGCCTTGACGGCTTAAACGGCGGTCAGCCAGCTGGCGTATTTTGGATTACGGCCGTTGACGATGTCGAAAAAGGCGCTCTGGATTTTTTCAGTGATGGGGCCGCGTGAACCGCTGCCAATTTCAATGCGGTCAAGTTCACGGATCGGCGTGACTTCGGCCGCGGTGCCCGAGAAAAACGCTTCGTCGGCAATGTAGATCTCGTCGCGCGTGATCGATTTTTCGCGGATTTCCAGCCCGAGGTCCTTGCAGATGGCAAAAATGGTGTTGCGCGTGATGCCGTTGAGCGCCCCGGCGCTGGAGTCGGGGGTGTAGACCACGCCCTTGCGCACGATAAACAGGTTTTCACCCGCGCCTTCGGAGGCAAAGCCCTGGGGGTCGAGCAGCAGCGCTTCGTCGTAGCCTTCGTCGGTGGCTTCCATGTTGGCCAGAATCGAGTTGGTGTAGTTGCTCACCGCCTTGGCATGGATCATGGTGATGTTGACATGGTGGCGCGTGAAGCTGGAGGTCTTGACGCGAATGCCGCGCTTCATGCCGTCTTCCCCCAGGTAGGCGCCCCAGGTCCAGGCGGCGACCATCAGGTGGATGGAATTGCCCTTCGGGCTGACGCCGAGTTTTTGCGAGCCAATCCAGGTCAGTGGCCGGATGTAGCCCGATTCGAGCTTGTTTTCACGCACCACGGCGCATTGCGCGTCCATCACTTCCTGCTGGGTGAACGGAATCTTCATGCGCAAGATCTTGGCGCTGTTGAACAGCCGCTCGGTGTGCTCGGCCAGCCGGAAAATCGCCGTGCCACCATCCGCTGTTTTGTAGGCGCGCACGCCCTCAAACGCGCCGCAGCCGTAGTGCAGGGTGTGGGTCAGCACATGGATCTTGGCGTCACGCCACTCGACCATCTGGCCATCCATCCAGATTTTGCCGTCGCGGTCTTCCATGGAGGGGGCAGGCTTGGGAGCGGACTGGGCCGTAGAGGTAGGGCTGCTCATGGACGTTTCTTTCAAGTGCGGGGGGTTGGTAGGGTGACGACAGTGATGCGGGCGACAGGTGTACCGCTCATGCCGGATTTTACGAGGTGTTGCGCTTGAGGTCGCTGGCCGGGGGCATGAAACCATCCAGGGTGTCACGGCGGCTTCATATTGCGCCGTCAGCATCGCGCTGAGCTTATTTCAGCTTTTGTTTTGACCGGGAGGACACCATGACCATCACTTCAAAAATCACACAACTTGTCATCGCAACAGGCCTGGCGCTTTCGGTCACCTCGCTGGCGGCAGCCCCTTACGATGCCAAAAACGACGTAAAAACCGCCAGCCTCGACGACGCACGCTGCAAAAAAGAAGTCAGCCAGTACCGGGAAGCCCTGCATTTCGTCCGCCAGTCGGCCGGTGACCAGGTCAGCACCCGGGTGATGAACAACTATGTGTCGGTCGGCCAGCTGGACCAGCTGGTGGCAGATTCTGGCCATTGCGCGGGTGCGCAGCTGCTGCGCGAAAAACGCGCCAACCGCTAGGCTGCGGGGTCAGCGCCTGCGGTTTCGCCCGCAGGTGCTGCGGGCCTGAACAGCACATGGTGCGACAGCTTGCCACCGACAAAGGTGCTGGTGACATGCGACTGCGAACCGTCGGTCCAGCGAAAGACCTCGGGCTGGACGCCTTTTTCAGTTTGCAGCGCGCCCAGGCTTTTGGTCATGGCCACCACATGCAGCAGCGTCATGCCGGGCTTGAGCTTGGCGTTGAGCATGACGGCGCTGTCAACATGGCCAATGGGACGGTTGGCGGCACGTTTGAGCACCTGCATCATGCGAGAGAAATGCAGCAATATGGCGAACACCAGCACGGTGGCGACGGCGGCCATGCCGGCCCAGCCATACGAGCGGTAGGCCAGTGCCGAGCCGCCAATGAGGGCGATGGGGATGAGGATTTTCTGGAGGTTCATGGGCGTATTTTCGCAGCGATGGCGCGGCGCCCCTGCTGTGGGGACTGCGTCGCCCCCCGGCCACCGGCATTTCGCCGGATGTCTTGAGCGATTCAGGGCTTTTGCCCATACGACACGGGCGCAAGCAGCTATTATTTTTATAGCAAAAGAG
>JANNXF010000391.1:0-4421 GCA_031409395.1 Polaromonas sp. | reverse complement strand
TGTAGGCGCTGGCGATGCCGCTGAAGACGTTGCGCATTTTTCCCTCTCCGGCGTCCAGCGTCAGGCGCAGCAGCTTGGTCGAACCCTCCACTGCTTCGCAATTGACGATTTTGGCAATGCGCAAATCGATTTTGGCGAAGTCGTCAATGGTGATGGTGGGTGCCAGCTCTTCGCCACCTGGAATGGTTGCTATGGTTTCGATAGCTGCTTGAACCGATGCTTGTTGGGCTGGAGCCTCAAACAATGCTTCAAGTTGTTCGGACGTGACGCGTTGCATGAGGTGTTGATACTCACCAATTTCGTGCGCACCCATCAAGGCGCAAGGAACTATCTGATTTGGCGCAACTTCTCCATCAGGAGTCTGAATTAATTGATCTGTGTCTGACCATGTAAGGGCTGAGATTTTGAGAAACGCTTCTACTCTTGATGCGGTCTCTGGGAGTATTGGTTTTAGTGCAATCGTGAGAAGTTTGAACAGAACGATACTGAAAGAACACACTTGGTGAAGCTCTTCAGTTTTAGCGGCATCTTTTGCCAGATCCCAAGGCTTTCGATCCGCGACATAAAAATTTGCAGCATCGGCAAGCAGCATGGTTAATTTAAGCGCCTTCGAAAACTCACGACTTTCAATCTCTTTGCGAATTTCGGGAAGCTGTAACGCAAAAGTGCCCATGATCTGGGCTTCTTGTAAATTATTCTCGTATCCAGAAGCCAATATTCCATTGAATCGTTTTGCAAGAAAACCGGCAGTCCTGCTGGCAATGTTCACATACTTGCCAATCAAATCGCTGTTCACCCGCGCCATGAAATCTTCAGCATTGAAGTCAATGTCTTCATTCTTCGCATTGAGCTTGGCGGCCAGGTAGTAGCGCAGCCACTCCGGGTTCATGCCCAGGCTCAGGTACTTGAGCGGGTCCAGCCCGGTGCCCCGGCTCTTGCTCATTTTTTCGCCGTTGTTGACGGTGAGAAAGCCGTGAACGTGAATCTTGTCTGGCGTTTTGCGGCCACTGAACTTGAGCATGGCGGGCCAGAACAAGGTGTGAAACGTCACAATGTCCTTGCCGATGAAGTGATGTTGCTCCAGGCCTGGGAGGGCCATGTAGTCGTCAAAACTCTCGCCCCGTTTTTCCAGCAGGTTCTTCAGCGACGCGAGGTAGCCCACGGGCGCGTCCAGCCAGACATAAAAGTACTTGCCTGGCGCATCGGGAATTTCAATGCCGAAGTAAGGTGCGTCCCTGGAAATGTCCCAGTCACCCAGGCCCTCGCTGGTGCTGCCATCGGGATTGGTCCTGACGCTAAACCACTCCTTGACCTTGTTGGCGACTTCGGGCTGCAGCTTGCCGTCTTGCGTCCATTCCTGCAAAAACGCCACACAGCGTTCGTCAGACAGCTTGAAAAAGAAGTGCTCGGAGCTTTTCAGCACGGGCGTGGCACCTGACAGGGCCGAATAGGGATTGATCAGGTCGGTGGGTGCATACACCGCACCGCAGACTTCGCAGTTGTCGCCGTACTGGTCTTTGGCGCCGCATTTGGGGCACTGGCCCTTGATGAAACGGTCGGGCAGAAACATGTTCTTTTCAACATCAAAGAACTGCTCGATGGTTTTGGTTTCAATCAGCGAGCCCTCCGGGTTGTCACGCAGGTCGCGGTAGATCTGCCGGGCCAGTTCGTGATTTTCAGGGGCGTCGGTGGAATGCCAGTTGTCAAAACTGATGTGAAAACCGTCCAGGTAGGGCTTGCGGCCTGCGGCAATGTCGGCGACAAACTGTTGCGGCGTTTTGCCGGCTTTTTCAGCGGCAATCATGATGGGTGCGCCATGCGCGTCGTCAGCACCGACAAAATTGACCGCATGGCCCTGCATGCGCTGGAAGCGCACCCAGATGTCGGCCTGGATGTACTCCATGATGTGGCCGATATGGAATTTGCCATTGGCGTAAGGCAGGGCGGTGGTAACAAACAGGCGGCGCTGGGTCATGACAAGGGCTTTGGAAAGGCTTTGGAAGAGCTTTGAGGCTTGAGGGGCGAAGCATTGATTTTAAGGCGGGCGCACAAGCCGGTGCCCGGGCAAGCCCCCGCAAGCCCATGGTCGGGCTTGCGGCGTTAGACTGTAAGACATGGCCGCCAGCAGGACCACTTTCGGTAAACCCCCCTGCAGAGCGCCTGCACCGACCCGTTCAATACCCCTGGAGACTTCCCCGATGGCCCCCGAGCAACAGACACAACAACAGGCAGTCCTCAATGCCGTGCAAACCGTGCTGGACCCCAATACCGGCAAAGACTTTGTCAGTAGCAAGGCCCTTAAAAACCTGCAGATCAGCGGCGGCGATGTGGCGTTTGACGTGGAACTGGGTTACCCCGCCAAAAGCCAGATTCCAGGCATTCGCAAAAGCCTGATCGCCGCCGCCAAGGCCGTCACCGGTGTGGACAACGTGTCTGTCAATGTCACGGTGAAGATTGCCAGCCACAGCGTTCAGCGTGGCGTGCAGTTGTTGCCGCATGTGAAAAACATCATTGCCGTGGCGTCGGGCAAGGGCGGCGTGGGCAAAAGCACCACGGCGGTCAACCTGGCGCTGGCCCTTGCCGCTGAAGGTGCCAGTGTGGGTCTGCTGGATGCCGACATTTACGGCCCGAGCCAGCCCATGATGATGGGCATTGAAGGCCGGCCCGAAAGCGTGGACGGCAAGAACATGGAGCCCATGGAAAACTACGGCATTCAGGTGATGTCAATTGGGTTTCTGGTGGCGCAAGACGAAGCCATGATCTGGCGCGGCCCGATGGCCACGCAGGCGCTGGAGCAACTGCTGCGCCAGACCAACTGGAAAGACCTTGACTACCTGATCGTCGACATGCCGCCCGGCACGGGCGACATCCAGCTCACCCTGAGCCAGCGTGTGCCCATGACCGGCGCGGTGATTGTCACCACCCCGCAGGACATCGCCCTGCTGGATGCCAAAAAAGGCATCAAGATGTTTGAAAAAGTGGGTGTGCCCATTCTCGGAATTGTCGAAAACATGGCGGTGCACGTGTGCAGCCAGTGTGGCCACACCGAGCATATTTTTGGCGCAGACGGCGGCAAGAAAATGGCGGCTGACTACCACATGGACTACCTCGGCGCCCTGCCGCTGGACATGCAGATTCGCCTGCAGGCCGACAACGGCAAGCCGACGGTGGTGGCCGACCCTGACGGCGATGTGGCAGCCATTTACAAGGCGGTGGCCCGCAAGATGGCCATTACCGTGGCAGCCAAGGCGAAAGATTTTTCAGCCCGATTTCCGACGATCACGATCAGCAAGGACACCTGAAGCGCAGCCGCTGCCGCAGTAGCAGCTGCCGCGTCCTGAACGTCAAGCCAGACCCATCACGTCCTTGAAGGCCTGCAGGAACAGCGCATTGTCACTGGCGCTGCCAATCGAGACGCGGATGAAATTCTCGTAGCCGGCTTCCTTCCAGGGTTTGACCAGAATCCCGCGCGCCAGCAGGCCCTCGGCCACCGGGCCGTTGGGGCGCTGCAGGTTCAGAAACAGGAAGTTGGCCGCCGAGGGCGCCATGGTCACGCCCAGTGCTTGCAATTGCGCGGCCAGCAGCCCGCGCTGTGCCACGGTTTCGCGCACGCTCATGGCCATGTGGGCGGGGTCGTTCCAGGCCGCCAGCGCGGCTGTTTGTGCCGCCAGATTGACGTTGAAAGGCGTGCGCACACGGTCCAGCAACTGCACCAGCCGGGCGTTTGAGGCGATGCCGTAGCCGACACGCAGACCGGCCAGGCCCCAGGCCTTGGAGAAGGTGCGCAACACGATCCAGGGCCGTGCCTGCGCGCGCAACTCGGCCAGCGCGTCCGGAAAACCGGGCGTCAGCACGGCATATTCGTAATAGGCTTCGTCAATCACCAGCAGCGTCTCGGGCGGCGTGGCTTGCACGATGCGGCGAAACGCGTGGGCGTCCAGCATGCAGCCCACGGGGTTGGACGGGTTGCTCAGCAGTGCCAGTTTGGGCGCCTGCGGGCCGTTGGCCAGCGCTTCGCACCAGGCGTCGACGTCGAATTCCAGCGCGGCTGTTACCGGCACCATCTGCACCCGCGCACCCATCATGCGCGGATAGATGTCGTGCAGGCCGAAGGACGGCAAGAGGGTGACGACCCGGTCGCCCGGCGACAAAAAAGCCTGGCACAGCACTTCAAGCAGGTTTTCCGAGCCGTTGCCGATCACCACCTCGCCGGGCTGGGCGCTGCTGCGGCTGGCGATGGCGCCGCGTAGCGCGAGGCTGTTGGCATCGGGGTAAATGCCGGCGGATGCGGCGAGTTTCGCCAGGGCATGGGCTACGGCCGGGCTGGGGCCAAACGGGTTTTCGTTACTCGCCAGGCGTGCCACATGGCTGACGCCATAGCGTTGACGCACGGCCTCGGACGACAGGCCGGCGTTATAGGC
>JANNXF010000390.1:0-11541 GCA_031409395.1 Polaromonas sp. | reverse complement strand
CGCGCTCGGACGGTTCCAGCTCATTGACGACTTTGCTGCCAATGCAGATTTGCCCTTCGCTGACTTCTTCAAGCCCGGCCACCATGCGCAGCAGGGTGGATTTGCCGCAGCCCGACGGGCCCACGATCACGATGAATTCGTGGTCGGCAATGTCGGCGCTGACACCGTGCAGCACCTGCAGGGCGGTTTTGCCGGTGCCGTAACGTTTGATGACGTTGTGAAAGGAGAGTGAAGCCATGGTTCTTGCGTCTTTTTCAGTTGTTTCGCAGCTTATTTTTCGGTGTCCACCAGGCCCTTGACGAACCATTTTTGCATCAGCACCACGACGATGGCAGGAGGCAGCATGGCCAAAATCGCGGTGGCCATCACCACGTTCCACTCATTTTGCGAATCGCCGCCGGCAATCATGCGTTTGATGCCAACCACGATCGGGTACATGTCTTCGGTGGTGGTCGCCAGCAGCGGCCACAGGTACTGGTTCCAGCCGTAAATGAACTGGATCACAAACAGCGCGGCGATCGACGTTTTGGACAGGGGCAGCAAAATATCCTTGAAAAAGCGCATGGGCCCTGCGCCGTCCATGCGTGCGGCCTCGACCAGTTCGTCGGGAATCGTCAAAAAGAACTGGCGAAACAGGAAAGTGGCGGTGGCCGAGGCAATCAGGGGAATCGTCAAACCGGCGTAGGTGTTGAGCATGTGCAGGTCTGACAACACCTTGTAGGTAGGCAGGATGCGCACTTCCACCGGCAGCATCAGCGTGACAAAAATGGCCCAGAAACAGGTCTTCTTGAAGGGGAAACGGAAGTACACAATGGCAAAGGCCGAGAGCAGTGAGATCGAGATCTTGCCGATGGAAATCACCAGCGCCGTGACCAGGCTGACCCACAGCATGTGCGCCACCGGCGCATTGGAGCCGGCGCTGGCTTCCCGGCCAAAGAGGGCCGACTTGTAGCTTTCCCACATATTGCTGCCCGGCAGCAGCGGCATGGGCGTTTGCACGATTTCCTGGGCGGTATGGGTGGACGCGACAAACGCCAGGTAGAGCGGAAATGCCACCACCAGCACGCCCATCAGCAACACCGCATGGCCCAGGATGCCCTGAACTCCGCGTTTTTCAACCATGGAAAACCTCCGTCAGTTTGAACCCGGCTGTGACCAAGGGCGCCGCTGCGGGCATGACCATCGGGTACTGTGAAGCGCAAGCGGCGGGCATCAGTACTGGACCTTTTTCTCGACATAGCGAAACTGAACGACGGTGAGCGCCACGACGATCACCATCAGCACCACCGACTGCGCCGCCGAACTGCCCAGGTCCAGGGCCTTGAAGCCGTCGTAATAGACCTTGTAAACCAGAATGGCCGTGTCTTTGCCCGGGCCGCCCTGCGTGGCCGCATCGACAATCGCGAAAGTGTCGAAGAAAGCGTAGACCACATTGATCACCAGCAGAAAGAAGGTGGTGGGCGAGAGCAGCGGAAACTGAATCGTCCAGAAGCGCCGCCAGGGGCGGGCGCCGTCAATGGCCGCCGCTTCAATCAGTGACTTGGGGATGGAGTGCAGGCCGGCCAGAAAGAAAAGGAAGTTGTAGGAGATTTGTTTCCACACCGACGCCATCACGATCAGCGTCATGGCGTTGCCCGAGTCCAGCAGGTGGTTCCAGGAGATGCCGAACTTGCCGAGTGCGTAGGCCACCACCCCCAGGGACGGCGAGAACATGAAAACCCACAGCACGGCGGCGACGGCGGGCGCCACGGCATACGGCAGGATGAGCAGGGTTTTGTAGAACAGGCCACCGCGCATAACCCGGTCGGCAAACACGGCCAGCAGTAAAGACAGGGTGATGCCGCTGAAGGCCACCAGCACTGAAAACAGCGCGGTGGTCTTGAAGGACTCCAGGTAGCTGGGGTCCTTGAAAAGCTGCCTGAAGTTGTCGAGCCCGACGAATTCGATGGAGGTGCCGAAGGGGTCTTGCTGCTGCAGTGACTGCAACAGCGCCTGCGCCGCCGGCCAGAAGAAAAACACCAGAATGACCGCCATTTGCGGTGCGAGCAGCACCCACGGCAGCCAGCTTGAGCGAAAGACAACGCGCTTTTCCATGGAGCCTTCTGAAAAATAAAAATCCCGCCGGTCTTGCCTGTTTCAGGAGGCAAGCCGGGCGGGATCAGTTTAGCCGCACCACCGGGCTGCGGCGCTGAAGATTAACCCTTGTTGGCTTTCTGGAAGCGCTCAAGCTGCTCATTGCCGCGGGTCACGATGGCGTCCAGGGCTTCCTGGGCGGTCTTTTTGCCGCTCCAGACCTGCTCGAGTTCTTCGTCTTCAATGGCGCGGATCTGGACGTAGTTGCCCAGGCGGATACCGCGGCTCTTGTCGGTGACCTTGCGGATCATCTGCGTGACCGCCACGTCTGTGCCGGGGTTTTGCTTGTAAAAACCGGATTTTTCCGTCAACTGGTAGGCGGCTGTCGTGACGGGCAGGTAGCCGGTGCGCTTGTGGCTGGCCGACTGGACTTCAGGCGTTGAGATGAAGCTGAAGAACTTCGCCACACCTTTGTATTCGGGGTCTTTCTTGCCCGACATGACCCACAGGCTTGCGCCCCCGATCACGGTGTTTTGCGGTGCACCGGCGACATCCGGGTAGTGCGGAAGCGCTGCCAGGCCGAAGGCGAATTTGGCATTTTTGGCCACATTGCCGTAGAAGCCCGACGAGGTATTGATCATGGCGCATTCGCCTGAAATAAAGCTGGCTTCAGGCACGTTGCCACGGCCCTTGTAGACAAACAGGCCCTGCTTGGCCATGTTGGCCAGGTTCTCGATATGCCGTGCATGCAGCGGTGAATTGATCTTCATGCGGGCATCCATGCCGGCCAGCCCGTTGCTTTTGGTGGCGAACTCGACGTTGTGCCAGGCTGAAAAACTCTCGAGCTGGGTCCAGCCCTGCCAGGCGGTGGTGAACGGGCATTTGTGGCCGGAAGCCTTGAGCTTGGCCGCCGCCAGGGCGACTTCAGGCCAGGTGCTCGGGGCCTTGTCGGTCGGCAGACCCGCGGCCTTGAAGGCGTCCTTGTTGAAATAAAACACCGTGGTCGAGCTGTTGAACGGGAAGCTCAGCATCTGGCCGTTGGGTGCCGTGTAGTAGCCCGCCACCGCCGAGATGTAGGCGCTGGGGTCAAATTTTTCGCCCGCATCCTTCATGACCTTGCCAACCGGAATGACAGCGCCCTTGCTGGCCATCATGGTGGCGGTACCGACCTCAAACACCTGCAGGATGTGTGGGGCATTGCCGGAACGGAAGGCCGCGATGGCAGCCGTCATGGATTCGTCGTAAGTACCCTTGAAGGTTGGCACCACCTTGAAGTCTTTCTGGCTTTCGTTGAACTGCCTGGCCAGGTCATTGACCCATTCGCCGTTGACGGCGGTCATGGAATGCCACCACTGAATTTCGGTTTGGGCGTGGCTGGCAATGGGTGCCACCAGGGCGCAGGCCGCGAGGGCCAGGGTGGTCAGACTTTTTCTCATTTCAACTCCTGATTAAGACAGATACATGCAAATTCATGCCGATTGAGGGCAGATCCGGGACCGTTTGGGGGCCGTTCAGACCTGCTCTTTGGCGGTACTTGCTGAAAAAGCGGGCGCAATCCCAGCAAACCCTTCAATGTAAAAAGCATTTGTGACACTTTAATTTACGCGACGGGGCGTTCTTTTAACAAGCGGGGTTTCCATGAGGGCATTCCGGGGGGCCTCTTCCGGCAGCGGCGCTGCGATAATATGTCGCTACAGCACGGGACACCGGTCCGAAGCCGCTGATATTCACGATGAACGCCCCTACTACCCTTGAAGAATTTGCTGCTTTCGCCGACAAGGCCAAGCACGACGAAGCCCGCATCCGCGAGATTCCCTACAACTACACCTCGTTTTCTGACCGCGAAGTGGTGATCCGCCTGCTGGGCGCGCGCGCCTGGGACTTGCTGAACCGCCTGCGCGACGAGCGGCGCACCGGGCGTTCTGCCCGCATGCTGTACGAAGTGCTGGGCGATATCTGGGTGGTGCAGCGCAACCCGTATTTGCAGGACGACCTGCTTGACAATCCGAAGCGCCGCAAGCTGCTGGTAGAGGCCTTGCAGCACCGCCTCACCGAAGTTGAAAAGCGCCGCACCCCTGACGCGGACCGCCAGCGCGATGAAATTGTCGGCGAACTGCTGGCGGCGGCGCGCAACGCGGTGAGCCGCTTTGCCACGTCGTTTGAGGCCATGTACGACCTGCGCCGCCTGACCGAACGCAAACTGCGCAAGCTGACGCTCAAGGACAACATCAAATTCGACGGTCTGTCACGCGTGTCGCACGTGACCGATGCAACCGACTGGCGGGTGGAATACCCGTTTGTGGTGCTTACGCCAGACACGGAAGTCGAAATGGCCGGTCTGGTCAAGGCCTGCATCGAGCTGGGCCTGACGATTGTTCCCCGGGGTGGTGGCACAGGCTACACCGGCGGCGCCATTCCGCTGACCTGGAAGTCGGCGGTCATCAACACCGAAAAGCTCGAAGCCATGACTGAGGTGGAAATGGTGTCGCTACCAGGTTTGACGCAGCCGGTGGCCACGGTCTGGACGGAAGCCGGCGTGGTCACCCAGCGCGTGGCCGATGCCGCCGAGCGGGGCGGCTTTGTGTTTGCGGTCGATCCGACATCTGCCGAAGCGTCCTGCATAGGTGGCAACATCGCCATGAATGCGGGCGGCAAAAAAGCCGTGCTGTGGGGCACGGCGCTGGACAACCTGGCCTCCTGGCGCATGGTGACGCCCGACGCGCAGTGGCTGGAAGTCACCCGCATCAACCACAACCTGGGCAAGATTCATGACGCCGCGATGGCCAGTTTTGAGCTGCAGTACTTTGAGGCCGACGGCAAGACGCCGGTGCGTACCGAGCGCCTGGACATCCCCGGCAAGAGCTTTCGCAAGGAAGGCCTGGGCAAAGACGTCACCGACAAGTTTTTGAGCGGCCTGCCCGGTATTCAAAAAGAGGGCTGCGATGGCCTGATCACCAGCGCGCGCTGGATTGTGCACCGCATGCCGGTGCACACGCGCACCGTCTGCCTGGAGTTTTTCGGCAATGCCAAGGACGCGGTGCCCAGCATCGTCGAGATCAAGGACTTCATGTTCGCCGAGCAAAAGCGCGGCGGCGCCATTCTGGCCGGGTTGGAGCATCTGGACGACCGCTACCTGAAGGCAGTTGGCTATGCGACCAAGTCGAAAAAGCACGGCAGCCTGCCGAAAATGGTGCTGTTTGGCGACATTGCCGGTGACGATGCCGACGTGGTGGCGCGCGCGACCTCGGAAGTGGTGCGTATTGCCAATTCGCGTCACGGCGAAGGTTTTATCGCCATCAGCCCGGACGCGCGCAAGAAATTCTGGCTGGACCGCAAACGCACCGCCGCCATTTCGCGGCACACCAACGCCTTCAAGATCAATGAGGATGTGGTGATTCCGCTGCCGCGCATGGCCGAGTACACCGACGGCATTGAGCGCATCAATATTGAATTGAGCCTGCGCAACAAGATCAGGCTGTGCGACGAGCTCGAAGCTTTTTTCCTCAAGGGCCATCTGCCTTTGGGCAAGTCAGACGACGCCAATGACATTCCATCGGCCGAGCTGCTGGAAGACCGGGTCAGCCAGGCGCTGGCCCTGGTGGCAGAGGTCCGCGCCCTCTGGGCAGGCTGGCTGCAGGGGGTGGACACCTCGTTTGCGCAACTGCAGGACCATACGCTGCGTGCAGCTGGAAAACCCAGCTACGGGCGCCACTGCAGGCCATCTTCAGCGGGGGTGCGTTTTTACCGATTCTTGAAGAATGCAACGCCACTCACAAGCGCGTGCTCAAGGGCCGGGTGTGGGCTGCGCTGCACATGCATGCCGGCGACGGCAATGTGCACACCAACCTGCCGGTCAACAGCGACGACTACGAGATGCTGCAGACCGCCCACGAAGCCGTGGCGCGCATCATGGTGCTGGCGCGTTCGCTCGACGGCGTGATCTCTGGCGAGCACGGCATTGGCATCACCAAGCTGGAGTTTCTGACCGATGCCGAACTGAAGCCGTTTGCCGACTACAAGGCCAAGGTTGACCCGGAGGGGCGTTTCAACAAAGGCAAGTTGCTACGAAATCAGGAGCTGCTTGCGCCCGAATCTATTGGGCTAGAGGTCAAAAACATACCTATTCGTAACGCATCTCCCGCCCATCAGCCGCGGGACTGGCTTCGCCAGACCGCAGGCGCAGCGGCCCCCTCTGGGGGCAGGGAGCTACACAAAGTGAGCGACCGTGGGGGCCCTATTTATGCCGATTTGACCAATGCCTATACGCCTAGCTTCGGTCTGATGGGCCATGAGTCGCTGATCATGCAGCAGTCCGATATTGGCGCCATTGCCGACAGTGTGAAAGACTGCCTGCGCTGCGGCAAATGCAAGCCGGTGTGTGCCACCCACGTGCCGCGTGCCAACCTGCTTTACAGCCCGCGCAACAAGATTCTGGCGACTTCGCTGCTGGTCGAAGCCTTTTTGTACGAAGAGCAGACCCGGCGCGGCATCAGCATCAAGCACTGGGAAGAGTTTGAGGATGTGGCCGACCACTGCACGGTGTGCCACAAGTGTTTGACGCCTTGCCCCGTGGACATTGATTTCGGTGAAGTGTCCATGAACATGCGCAACCTGCTGCGCAAGATGGGCCAGAAGTCCTTCCGGCCCGGCAACGCCGCCGCCATGTTCTTCCTGAATGCGACGAATCCGCAAACCATCAAGTTCATGCGCAGCGCCATGGTGGACGTCGGTTTCAAGGCCCAGCGCCTGGCCAACGACCTGCTGCGCCGCCTGGCGCTCAAGCAGACCGCCAAGCCGCCGGCCACCGTGGGCAAACCACCTGTCAAAGAGCAGGTGATTCACTTCATCAACAAGAAAATGCCGGGCGGCCTGCCAAAAAAGACGGCGCGGGCGCTGCTGGACATCGAGGACAAGGACTACGTTCCCATCATCCGCAATCCGAAAAACACCACGGCGGAAACCGAAGCGGTGTTTTACTTTCCGGGCTGCGGCTCCGAGCGCCTGTTCAGCCAGGTCGGCCTGGCCACGCAGGCCATGCTGTGGCATGCGGGCGTGCAGACGGTGCTGCCACCGGGTTACCTGTGCTGTGGCTACCCGCAGCGCGGCAGCGGGCAGTTTGACAAGGCCGAAAAAATCATCACTGACAACCGGGTGCTGTTTCACCGGGTGGCCAACACGCTGAACTACCTGGACATCAAGACTGTGGTGGTGAGCTGCGGCACCTGCTACGACCAGTTGCAGGGTTACCAGTTCGACAAGATTTTCCCGGGCTGCCGCATCATCGACATTCACGAGTACCTGCTGGAAAAAGGCATCACGCTGCGCACCGATGAACCGGGGCAGGGTTACCTGTACCACGACCCCTGCCACAGCCCGATGAAGCTCCAGGAGCCGATGAAAACGGTCAAGGCGCTGCTGGGCGACAACGTCCTTAAAAACGAGCGTTGCTGCGGTGAGTCGGGTACGTTGGGCGTGACGCGTCCTGACATCTCGACCCAGATCCGCTTTCGCAAGGAAGAAGAGTTGCAAAAAGGCGAGGCAGAACTCCGGGCTTCGGGCGCGCTGGGCGACAAGGAAAATGTCAAGATCCTGACCAGTTGCCCAAGCTGCCTGCAGGGCCTGTCGCGCTATGGCGATGACCTGAACAACGGCTTGCTGGAAGCAGATTACATCGTGGTCGAAATGGCCAACCAGATTCTGGGCAAAGAGTGGCTGCAAACTTATGTGGATGCGGCCAACCATGGTGGCATTGAGCGGGTTCTGGTGTAGGGGTGACCATGCGTCAGACAGACTGCCCTCTGTGCGACGCCGATGGCGGGGTGCTGGTGTACCGTGATGCGCAGCTTCGTATCATCCAGGCTGACGAGGTCGGGTTTCCGGCTTTTTACCGGGTCATCTGGAACCAGCATGTCGCAGAGTTCTCCGAGCTGAACGCTGAACAGCGGGCGGCCTGCATGGATGCCGTGGTGGCCGTCGAGCAGGCTTTGCGCCAGCAGTTGCAGCCCGCCAAAATCAACCTGGCCGCCCTGGGCAATATGGTGCCGCACCTGCATTGGCATGTGATTGCCCGCTTTGACTGGGACACGCACTTTCCCGCACCGGTTTGGGCTGCAGCACAGCGCCCGCCTGACGCGGCCAGGCTGGCGCAGGTGGCAGCGCAGGGCGAGGCCCTCAACCGCTTGATTTTTACGAAGCTGACGCCAGCTATCTCACCAGCTTGATACAAGCACTACAAGGTACCCCTCCATGGCAGGTCTCAAGGTCGACTCACCAACTCCCACAGCGCTGACGGTGCACAGCCAGTCACGCCTGCTGGAAATTGCCTTTTCGGATGGCGCCGAGTTCAAAATCCCGTTTGAATTGATGCGCGTGTATTCGCCCTCGGCTGAAGTTCAGGGCCACGGCCCCGGCCAGGAGGTGCTGCAAACCGGCAAGCGTGAGGTGGGCGTGGTCGAGCTGGAACCCATTGGCAACTACGCGGTGAAACCGGTGTTTTCCGATGGCCACGAAAGCGGTATTTTTTCTTGGGACTACCTGTATTTTCTGGGCGCGGAACAAAACCGTTTGTGGGACGACTACAACCGCCGGATTCAGGCCGCTGGCGCTGAACGCGACGCGCCCATGCTGGAGGCCGGTGGCCATGCCTGCGGCAATCACTGAGACAAAGCTGCGCCGACATGCGCAGAGCGTTTGTTGTTTTTCCGGCATAAAGCCGGCAATGTCCCGAATCCCGACAGGGTTGTTGCAATCAATTCGGGCTTTGACCTCTAGCATTCACTTATGAGTAGCACCCATTTCGGATTTGAATCGGTTGACGAGCAGGACAAAGCGCGCCGGGTGCGCGGCGTGTTTGATTCCGTGGCGTCCAAATACGATGTCATGAACGACCTCATGTCCATGGGCCTGCACCGCGCCTGGAAGGCCTACACCGTAATGGTGGCCAACGTCAAGGAAGGCCAGCAGGTGCTCGATATTGCCGGCGGAACCGGTGATCTGGCGCTGGCGTTTGCGCCCAAGGTCGGCGCCAGCGGGCGCGTGGTGCACACCGATATCAACGAGGCCATGCTGCGCGAAGGCCGTGACCGGCTGCTCGATGCCGGTGTCAGCCTGTCGACGCTGGTGTGCGACGCCGAGCATTTGCCTTTTCCGGACGGCAGTTTTGATGTCGTCACAGTGGCTTTTGGTTTGCGCAACATGACGCACAAGGACGCTGCCTTGCTGGAAATGAACCGCGTGCTCAAGCCCGGCGGCAAGTTGCTGGTGCTTGAGTTCTCCAAAGTGGCCAAGCCGTTGGAGAAGATTTACGACTGGTATTCGTTCAAGGTATTGCCCAGGCTCGGCAAGCTGGTGGCCAATGATGACTCAAGCTACCAATACCTGGCCGAGTCGATTCGCATGCATCCGGGACAGGCTGAACTCAAGACCCTGATGCACAAAGGTGGTTTCGGCCATGTGGACTATCACAACATGGCGGGCGGGGTTGTGGCGCTCCATGTTGGAATCAAGTGTTGACGTTTGACAGCCTGATAACTGTGATTTAGGAGGCAATATGAAATTCAGCTCGACCCTTTTTTCGGCGGTACTCGCCATCACCCTGACGCTGGCCGCTGCCAGCGCCGAGGCGGCGCGTTTGGGCGGGGGCAAATCAGTCGGCCGTCAATCGTCGAATGTGACGCAGCGCGAAGCCACACCGGGGGGTGCCAATTCGGCCACCAATGCGGCGGCCAAGCCTGCCGCACCGGCGGCCACACCGGGGGCTGTAGCGCCCAAGAGGCCATGGGGCGCCATGCTGGGCGGTCTGGCCGCGGGTCTGGGGCTGGCCTGGCTGGCATCGTCGCTGGGACTGGGTGGGGCGTTTGGCCAGATCATCATGTTTGCCTTGCTGGCGCTGGTGGTCATGGTCGTGATCGGTTTTGTCATGCGCAAGCTGAAAGGCGGCGCGTCTGATGCCTCTGGCCGTTCACAGCAGCCCTTTGCCTTTCAAGGGGCGGGCAGTCCATCGCAGGCCACCATCCCCAGAAACTACAGCCCTGAAAACGTGGGCAATGATGCTTCTGCGCGTCCCTGGGAACGTAGCAACATGAACTTCGAGGCCAATAGGCAGGACGGCGCTGCGCCCGCCTCGGGCTCCCTGATCGGCTCGGCGCTGCTTGGCTCCCAGTCGTGGGGTGTGCCGGCAGGTTTTGATGCCGACGGCTTCCTCCAGGCGGCCAAGGCCAATTTCATCACCTTGCAAGACGCCTGGGACCGCTCCGACATCCAGAATTTGCGCGCCATGATGACCGACGACATGCTTGAGCAGATCAAGACGCAGTTGGCAGACCGTGCGTCGCATACCGGCGGTGCAAATAACAAAACCGAGGTGGTCATGCTCAACGCGCAATTGCTGGGCATTGAGGAACTGAGCGATGCCTACATGGCCAGCGTGGAGTTCTCCGGCATGATTCGCGAAGACGCGTCGGCAGGTGCCAGTCCTTTCCGTGAAGTCTGGAATATGACCAAACCCCGCACTGGCGGCGGCTGGCTGGTGGCTGGCGTGCAGGCGCTCCAGTAGTTTGGCGCGGGGCTAAATGCCCCTGTGTCGTCGGGCGCTTGTCAGCCCGGGCGGCCAAACACAGTTTTATCCTGCAAAATCGGAAACGTATGACCAACACGTTCCCTTTTTCATTTCTGGAATCCATCGCCAGCCGTTTTCAAGCACCTGATTGGGTGGTCGATGAAGGGCAGCAGCGGGTGGTGCTCTTTTTAAACCATGTCCTGATGCAGGAGAAGCAGGCGCAAGACCGGCTGCTGCGCCAGAAAGGCCGCGTGGTTCACGTCCAGGCGGGTTTGTTCAAGATGCATCTGGCCGTCACGCCCGCCGGTCTGCTGGATCGGGCGCTGCCATCCGCCAAACCGGATCTCACGCTTTCACTGGCCACCGAATCCCCGTTGACCGCTTTTCAGGCGGTGCTGGCTGGCCAGGCGCCGCCCGTGAAGATTGAAGGCGACGTGCAACTGGCCGCTGAACTGGGCTGGCTGGCTGAAAACCTGCGCTGGGACGCGGAAGAAGACCTGTCTCGCCTGATCGGTGATGCACCCGCGCATGCGCTGGCCGATGCCGGTCGGCGACTGCTGGCGGGTCTGAAGCAGTTTCTGGCTCAGGGACCGCTTTCACCCATGTCCGCTGCGGCGTCTGCCCCTTCTTCGCCTGTTGTCTCCAGCCCGGCTCCAGACGCGGTGAAGGCTTCTTCATGACGCGGCTTTTCAGGGGGCTTTTCATCGTCTGGACGGTGCTGCGCTTTGGCCTTGACGAACTGGTCCTGTCGAGCTTCGAAAAGCCCTGGATTCGACTGCTGACCCGCATCGTGTCGGTGGGGCGTAATCTGAAAGCGCCCCGTGGCGAGCGCCTGCGCGAAGCGCTTGAGCGATTGGGCCCGATCTTTGTGAAGTTCGGGCAGGTCATGTCGACCCGCCGCGACCTGTTGC
>JANNXF010000389.1:0-12775 GCA_031409395.1 Polaromonas sp. | reverse complement strand
GCCATCTCTGGCCAGGTGGCACTGGCCAGTGCGGCCGACGTGGACGCTGCGGTGGCTGCTGCCCAGGCGGCTTTTCCGGCGTGGGCCGACATGCCGCCGATTCGCCGCGCCCGCGTGATGTTCAAGTTTCTGGAGCTGCTCAATCAAAACAGGGACACGCTGGCCCACATGATCACCGCCGAGCATGGCAAGGTCTTCACCGACGCGCAGGGCGAAGTCTCACGCGGCATTGACATTGTCGAGTTTGCCTGCGGCATTCCCCAGCTGCTCAAGGGCGACTTTACCGACCAGGTCAGCACCGGCATTGACAACTGGACGCTGCGCCAGCCGCTGGGCGTGGTGGCCGGCATCACGCCATTCAATTTTCCGGTGATGGTGCCGATGTGGATGTTTCCGGTGGCCATTGCCGCGGGCAACTGTTTTATCCTGAAGCCCAGCCCGATTGACCCCAGCCCCAGCCTGTTTATCGCCGAACTGCTCAAGCAGGCGGGCTTGCCGGACGGTGTGTTCAATGTGGTGCAGGGCGACAAGGAGGCGGTGGACGCGCTGCTGGTGCACCCGGACGTGAAGGCGGTGTCGTTTGTGGGCTCCACACCGATTGCCAACTACATCTATGAAACAGGCGCACACCACGGCAAACGCGTGCAGGCCCTGGGCGGCGCCAAAAACCACATGGTGGTCATGCCGGATGCCGATCTGGAGCAGGCCGTCGACGCCCTGATTGGCGCGGGCTATGGCTCGGCGGGCGAGCGCTGCATGGCGATTTCGATCGCGGTGCTGGTCGGCGACGTGGCCGACCGTTTGCTGCCCATGCTTGAGGCCAGGGCGAAAACGCTGGTCATCAAGAATGGCGTGAACCTTGACGCTGAAATGGGCCCGATTGTGACGGCCGCCGCCCACCAGCGCATCACCGGCTACATAGAACAAGGTGTCAAAGAGGGGGCCACGCTGCTGGTGGACGGACGCACGTTCACCGGCGCACACGCCGGCAGCGGCTGCGAAAACGGTTTCTGGATGGGCGGCACCCTGTTTGACCATGTCACCCCCGACATGCGCATTTACAAGGAAGAAATCTTTGGCCCGGTGCTGGGCTGCGTGCGCGTCAAGGACTTTGCCGAAGCGCTTGAGCTGGTCAATGGCCACGAGTTTGGCAACGGCGTGAGCTGCTTTACCCGTGACGGCCATGTGGCGCGTGAGTTCAGCCGCCGCATCCAGGTTGGCATGGTCGGCATCAATGTGCCGATTCCGGTGCCCATGGCGTGGCACGGCTTTGGCGGCTGGAAGAAAAGCCTGTTTGGCGACATGCATGCCTATGGTGAAGAAGGCGTGCGTTTTTACACCAAACAAAAATCCATCATGCAGCGCTGGCCCGAGAGCATTGGCAAGGGCGCCGAGTTTGTGATGCCGACGGCAAAGTAGGGGCACCATGTCGGGCAGCGCCGGCTGTCCGGCCGGCTGTATTGCAAGTTGCAGCAGCATCCATCGGAAAAAACTATGGACTTCCCTGACAAAAAGTCCCGGTATTCTCATGTAAGCTTCACGACAGCTAAAAGCGCCGCAGCGTTTTGTGCCAGCACCCACAAGCGCTGCCGCAAATCCAGCCAGAAAACCATCGCACCTTTAGGAGAGACCCATGCTGATTGGGGTACCCGCCGAAATTACGGCCGGAGAAACACGCGTCGCCATCACGCCGGAAACGGCTAAAAAACTCAAAACGCAAGGTCACACCATCCTCGTCCAGGCCGGCGCAGGCCTTGCCGCCAGTGTGACCGACGAGGCCTACCGGGCCGCCGGCGCAGACATTACCGATGCCGCCGGCGCCTATGCCGCCGACATCGTGCTCAAGGTTCGCTGCCCGCTGGACAGTGAAGTGCCGCACCTCAGGGCGGGCGGCGTCATGGTTGGCATGCTCAACCCGTTTGACGCGACCGGCCTGCAACGTCTGGCCACCGCCCAGCTGACCGCGTTTGCGCTG
Source organism: Polaromonas sp. (assembly GCA_031409395.1). GTDB lineage: Bacteria > Pseudomonadota > Gammaproteobacteria > Burkholderiales > Burkholderiaceae_C > Polaromonas. The sequence goes on along the minus strand of JANNXF010000389.1, from coordinate 10,800 downwards.
GAAGCCGCACCGCGCACCAGCCGGGCGCAAAGCATGGACGTTTTGTCGTCGCAGGCCAACATCGCCGGCTACAAGGCCGTAATGATGGCCGCCGAAAAATACCAACGCTTTTTCCCCATGCTCATGACCGCCGCCGGCACCGTGAAAGCGGCGCGTGTGGTGATTCTCGGTGTGGGTGTGGCGGGCCTGCAGGCGATTGCCACCGCCAAGCGCCTGGGCGCCGTGATTGAAGCCAGCGACGTACGCCCCAGCGTGAAAGAGCAGGTCGAATCGCTGGGCGGAAAATTTATTGACGTGGCCTACGAAACCGACGAAGAGCGCGAAGCTGCTGTTGGCGTGGGCGGCTACGCCAAACCCATGCCGCCGAGCTGGCTGGAGCGCCAGAAGCTAGAGGTCGCCAAACGCGTGGCGCAGGCCGATGTGGTGATCACCACCGCGCTGATTCCGGGACGCGCTGCGCCGGTGCTGGTGACGGAAGACATGGTCAAGTCCATGAAACCCGGCAGCGTGATTGTGGACCTGGCCGCCCCGCAGGGTGGCAATTGCCCGCTGACCGAACCCGGCCAGACCGTGGTGAAGCATGGCGTGACGCTGATTGGCGAAACCAACGTGCCTTCGCTGGTGGCGGCCGATGCCAGTGCGCTGTATGCGCGCAACCTGCTCGACTTCCTCAAGCTCATCATCAGCAAAGAGGGTGCGCTCAATGTCGATCTTGAAGACGACATCGTGGTGGCCTGCCTGATGACGCAAGCGGGTGTTGTCAAGCGCAAGTAGTCTGGCGACCCGCCAAGAGAAACCAATCAATTTTCGGGGCTTGCCGGCAGGCAGCTCCCTTCTGGAGAAGACCATGGATGCCGTGTCACCCACCATCATCAACCTGATCATTTTTGTGCTCGCCATCTATGTGGGCTACCACGTGGTGTGGACCGTCACGCCCGCCCTGCACACACCGCTGATGGCGGTCACCAATGCAATTTCAGCCATCGTGATTGTGGGCGCCATGCTCGCTGCGGCGCTGACCGAAACCCCGCTGGGTAAAACCATGGGCGTATTGGCGGTGGCACTGGCGGCCGTCAATGTGTTTGGCGGCTTTCTGGTGACGCGCCGGATGCTGGAGATGTTCCGCAAAAAGGAAAAGAAAGCCCCTGCCGCTGAAGGAGCCGCGAAATGAGCATGAACATCGTCACGCTGCTGTACCTGGTGGCTTCTGTCTTTTTCATCCAGGCGCTCAAGGGCTTGTCGCACCCGACCACGTCGCTGCGCGGAAACCTTTTCGGCATGGTCGGCATGACTATTGCCGTGTTGACCACAGGCGCTCTGATTGTGGAAACCTCTGGCGGAAAAGCCGAAGGCATGGCCTATGTGCTGGGCGCGCTGGTGGTGGGTGGCGCCGCCGGAACCCTGATGGCCAAACGCGTCGAGATGACCAAAATGCCCGAGCTGGTGGCTTTCATGCACAGCATGATTGGTCTGGCGGCGGTGTTCATTGCCGTGGCCGCCGTCGCCGAGCCTTATGCCTTTGGCATCGTCGCCAAAGGCATGGCGATTCCTGCCGGCAACCGGCTGGAGCTCTTTCTGGGTGCCGCCATCGGTGCCGTGACGTTCAGCGGTTCGGTCATTGCCTTCGGCAAGCTCAGCGGCAAGTACAAGTTCCGCCTCTTCCAGGGCGCACCCGTGACCTTCGCCGGTCAGCACATGCTCAATCTGGGCCTGGGCCTGCTCATGCTGGGCCTGGGCCTGACCTTCATGTTCACCGGTAACTGGGCCGCCTTTTTCGCCATGCTGGCACTGGCCTTCGTCATGGGGGTGCTGATCATCATCCCGATTGGCGGCGCCGACATGCCGGTGGTGGTGTCCATGCTCAACAGCTATTCGGGCTGGGCGGCAGCGGGTATTGGCTTTTCGCTCAACAACTCGATGCTGATCATTGCCGGTTCGCTGGTTGGTTCGTCGGGTGCCATCCTCTCGTACATCATGTGCAAGGCGATGAACCGTTCGTTCTTCAATGTGATTCTGGGCGGCTTTGGCGGCGAGGCCGCGACCGCTGCCACCGGCGCCAAGGAACAGCGTCCGGTCAAGTCCGGCTCTGCCGACGACGCCGCGTTTATTCTGGGCAATGCGGAAACCGTGATCATCGTGCCGGGCTACGGCCTGGCCGTGGCGCGTGCCCAGCACTCGGTCAAAGAGCTGGCGGCCAAGCTGACGGAAAAAGGCATTAACGTCAAATACGCCATTCACCCGGTGGCGGGCCGCATGCCCGGCCACATGAATGTGCTGCTCGCCGAGGCCGAAGTGCCTTACGACCAGGTCCATGAAATGGAAGACATCAATGCCGAGTTCGGCCAGGCCGATGTCGCCATCATCCTGGGCGCCAACGACGTGGTGAACCCCGCGGCCCATGTCAAGGGCAGCGCGATTTACGGCATGCCGATTCTTGAGGCCTACAAGGCCAAGACCGTCATCGTCAACAAACGCTCGATGGCGGCAGGTTACGCCGGGCTGGACAACGAGCTCTTTTACATGGACAAAACCATGATGGTGTTTGGCGATGCCAAAAAGGTGATTGAAGACATGGGCAAGGCCATCGAGTAGATGCCGCCCGTCGTTGAAATTAGAGTGGTCTCTCTCCGGATTTCTCCGGTTTACCGCCCTTTCCTAGGGAAAACACAATAGCCACGCAGAGGGCGCGCCATGAAAATCCGTGGCAGTTAGTAAACCGCAATGGAGATGACAAGCATGAACGCAGCGACCCTGGAACGCCCCTGGATTAAAGCCTATCCGGCCGGCGTACCCACCGACATCGACACCTCCCAGTACCCTTCACTGGTGGCGTTGATGGAGGAGAGTTTCAAGAAGTACGGCAGCCGTGTGGCCTACAGCTTCATGGGCAAAGATGTGACTTTTGGCCAGACCGACAGCCTGTCAGTCGCCTTCGGCACCTATTTGCAGGGCCTGGGCCTGACCAAAGGCGACCGCGTCGCCATCATGATGCCCAACGTGCCGCAATACCCGGTGGCGGTTGCCGCCATTTTGCGTGCCGGTTTTGTGGTGGTCAACGTCAACCCCCTGTACACCCCGCGTGAACTCGAGCACCAGCTCAAGGACTCTGGCGCCAAAGCCATCGTCATCATCGAGAATTTTGCCAACACGCTGGAGCAGTGCATTGCCAACACGCCGGTCAAGCATGTGGTGCTGTGCGCCATGGGCGACCAGCTCGGCATGCTCAAGGGCGCGCTGGTCAACTACGTGGTGCGCAACGTCAAGAAAATGGTGCCGGCCTTCAATTTGCCAGGTGCCGTGCGGTTCAATGACGCCGTGGCGCAAGGCACACGCGGCACGCTCAAGCGGCCTGACATCAAGCCCGACGACGTGGCCGTGCTGCAGTACACCGGCGGCACCACCGGGGTCTCCAAGGGCGCGGTGCTGCTGCACCGCAATGTGATTGCCAACGTGCTGCAATCCGAGGCCTGGAACGGCCCGGCCATGGCCAGCCTGGCTGCAGGCGTTCAGCCCACTTATGTGTGCGCGCTGCCGCTGTACCATATCTTCGCGTTCACCGTGAACATGATGCTGGGCATGCGCACCGGCGGCAAAAACATCCTGATTCCGAACCCGCGCGATTTGCCGGCGGTGCTCAAAGAGCTTGCCAAGCACAAGATCAACAGCTTTCCGGCGGTCAACACGCTGTTCAACGGCCTGGCCAATCACCCGGACTTCAACACGGTGGACTGGTCGCACCTGAAAATCTCGCTGGGTGGCGGCATGGCGGTGACGAGTTCCGTCGCCAAGCTCTGGCTTGAAAAAACCGGTTGCCCGATTTGCGAAGGCTATGGCCTGAGCGAGACCTCACCGTCGGCCAGCTGCAACCCGACCAACAGCAAAGCCTTCACGGGAACGATTGGCGTGCCCATTCCCGGGACCTGGTTCAAGCTGCTGGACGACGACGGCAACGAAGTAGCGCCAGGCCAGCCCGGTGAAATCGCCATCAAGGGGCCACAGGTCATGGCCGGCTACTGGCAGCGGCCTGACGAGACCGCCAAGGTCATGACGCCCGACGGGTATTTCAAATCGGGTGACATTGGCGTGCTCGACGGAAATGGTTTCTTCAAAATCGTGGACCGCAAGAAAGACATGATTCTGGTCAGCGGTTTCAATGTTTACCCGAACGAGATCGAGGACGTGGTGTCCAAGCTCGGCGGCGTGATGGAGTGCGCCTGCGTCGGTGTGGCCGATGAAAAATCCGGTGAAGCTGTGAAGCTGGTCATCGTCAAGAAAGACCCCGATCTGACCGAAGCCCAGGTACGTGCCTACTGCAAGGAAAACCTCACAGGCTACAAGCAGCCCAAGGCGGTGGAGTTCCGCACGGACTTGCCGAAGACGCCCGTGGGCAAAATCCTGCGCCGCGAACTGCGCGACAAAAAATAGGGCAAGGCCCGTTTCTTTCGGTGACGGCTCACGATGACCCTGCTGGCAGGGCTGGTGATGACGACGCGACATGAGCGGGGCCTGACCAGTTTTAGAGCCTGCAAGGGTTTTCTAAAGGGCGGCGCGAGTCGCCCTTTTTTACGCCTGTGCCAGTTGGTGCCAGGCTTTCTGGGCAAAATCAGCGCATGCCCATGACTTCTGATTTTGCTGCTGCGCCAACGGCCATCTTGAGCGCCCTGCCCCAGGAGCAGCACGGACTGATCGCGCTGTTGCAGCAGGCGCAGCGGATACGCCACGCCAGCCGCGACTTCTGGCAGGGTGAGCTGCACGGCCAGCTGGTGGTTCTGGGTCTGTCCGGAATCGGCAAGGTCGCAGCCGCCACCACCGCCACGGCGATGATCGAGCGCTTTGGCGCAGGGCGCATGGTGTTTACCGGTGTCGCTGGCGGCCTGAAAGACGGTGTGCAGGTCGGCGACGTGGTGGTCGCCACCGATTTTCTGCAGCACGACCTGGATGTATCGCCGCTGTTCCCCCGCTACCAGGTGCCGTCGTATGGCAAGGCGCGCTTTGACGCCGATGCGGGACTGGCCGCGCACCTGTTCAAGGCGGCTTGCGCGGCACTCGCGCACCCGGGCACCGGCTTTTGCATGTCCGGGGCGTTGGGCGGCAGTTTTCCGCAGGCCCGCGTTCACCAGGGTTTGCTGGCCAGTGGGGACCGCTTTGTCTCGGGTGCCAGCGAGTCGCGGGCACTGCAGGCCGCGCTGGCCGCTGCGGGCCATGAGGTGCTGGCTGTCGAGATGGAAGGTGCTGCCGTGGCGCAGGTGTGCCTGGACTACGGCGTGCCCTTTGCGGCGGTGCGTACGATTTCAGACCGGGCTGACGACAGCGCGCACCTTGATTTTCAGTGCTTTGTCGACACCATCGCCAGCCGCTATGCGCACGAGATCATCGGACACTTCCTGCAGTCGCTATCAAATAAATAGCTGCTTGCGCCCGTGTTGATTGGGCTGGAGCCGATTTTTAAGCGATCCTTACTTCAGCCAGCCGCGTTTTCGGAAGTACCACATGGGCACCACGGCGCTGGCAATCATCAGCACCAGGGCGTAGGGGTAGCCCAGGGTCCAGTCCAGTTCGGGCATGAGTTTGAAGTTCATGCCGTAGACGCTGGCAATCAGGGTGGGCGGCAGCAGGGCGACGCTGGCCACCGAGAAAATCTTGATGATCTTGTTCTGGTTGATGTTGATGAAGCCGACCGTGGCGTCCATCAAAAAGTTGATCTTGTCGAACAGGAAGGCGGTGTGCGAGTCAAGCGAGTCAATGTCGCGCAGAATTTGCCGCGCCTCTTCAAACTGTTCGGCATTGAGCATTTTGCTGCGCATCATGAAACTGACTGCACGCCGGGTGTCCATCATGTTGCGGCGTATGCGGCCATTCAGGTCTTCGTGGCGCGCAATCGCGCCCAGCACTTCGCCGGCCAGCGCGTCGGTCACGTCGCCTGACAGCACCTGGGCGCTGACTTTTTCAAGCTCGACGTAAATGCCTTCAAGCGTGTCGGCGGAGTATTCGGCATCGGCGTCAAACAGCTTGAGCAGCACTTCCTTGGCGTCTTCAATCAGCCCGGGCGCGCGCCTGGCGCGCATGCGCAGCAGCCTGAACACGGGCACGTCTTCGTCGTGGATGGAAAACAGCACGCCCTTGCTTTTCAGGTCGTCGTTGACCAGGTTCAAAATGAAGGCCACCCGCACCGTGCGCGGCTCGGCGTCGTCGGCAATCAGGAAATCGGACCGGATGTGCAGTTCGCCGTTGTCTTCTTCGTAAAAACGCGCCGACTCCTCAATGTCCTCGTCCATCGCGTCTTCGGGAATCGACAGGCCGTAGTACTGCTTGATCCAGCGCTTTTCTTCCAGGCTGGGGGACTCCAGATCGACCCAGATCGGCTGGAACTTTGAAAGCTCTTCGAGGGACTCGATCTCTTCCTGGAAGAGCCGGCCGTTGGCGAGCGTGAAAATATTGAGCATGGCTGACTGCCTATCAATTCAGGGACTGGCACAAGGCCGGGTGGCGCCTTGTGCAATAAGAGCGGGGAGGGGTGCGTCGCTTTCAACTCCCTCCAGGCTCAGCCCGTCTTAGCGGCAATGAGTCAGCGGGGCTGAAAGCGGGCAACTGGGGCTGCTTTCCAAGGATTTCTCCGTAGCGAATAAGCCGCGATTATGGCATTGCAAGGCGGATTGATCTACCGCGTTAATGTGTTGGCGCAAGCGGTGTTGGCATGAGCGCTCAGGGCTCGGTACGCTGGCCGAAAAAAGCCATCAGTTCGTCGCGCCTGGCGTAGGCATCGCGCTCGCCGAGGGCCATCAGCGCGTTGACAAAACCCGGTTCGAACAGCAGGTAGCTGGCCAGCGCCGCGCCACCCGGGCTGCCCTTGGCGCCCAGTGCGCCCAGGCCGGCCAGGGCGTTGTAGGTGGCAGTCGGCAGCTCGCTGGCGTGGGCGTGCGCCAGTGCGTCCAGCGATTGCGATGGCGCAATCGCCAGCACATCCATGGCGCGGTACGGCATCAGGGCCGCCACCTCGCGCGGCATCTGGCGCACCGCCCGGGTGACGCGCTGGGCTTGCTCCACATCGGCCTGCAGGGTGTCCTGAAAGACGCTGGCCATGGCGTGGCCTGCAATGGCGCCCAGCGTGGGCCGGCCGCTGATGCTGGGGCTCAGGTTGGCGGCAAAGCTGGCGCGTTCGGGTTGCCCAACCCCAATCACCAGCACCCTGTCGGCCCCCAGGTGCAGCGCGGGCGACAAGGGCGAGCTCTGGCGCATGGCGCCGTCGCCAAAAAACTCGCGGTGACCATCGACCCACAGCGGTGTGCACGGAAACAGAAAGGGAATCGCGCTCGACGCCATCAGGTGCTCGATGGTGATGGGCTGGAACTCGGCGCGCCGCCCGGGCCGGTTCCACAGTTCGGCCTGCTGGTTGGCGGCAGTCTGGCAAAAGGTCCAGTGCACGCCGCTGCTGTAGCTGGAACCGGTGACCGCCAGCGCTTCCAGGGTGTGGTTGTGCAGGGCGTCCTCAATGCGGCCCAGCGAGATGGCGCGGTGCAAGGTGTCCACCAGAGGCGTGTTGTCGAGAAAAGCCTGCTGGGCACGCACCTGCTGCGACAGGAACAGGGCCGCTGCGATCCGGCTGGAGCGTATCCATGCTGGCACCCTGAGGGTGTACACCGAGCGCGAGCGCGTGGCCGTCCAGAAGGCGGCCAGCTGGTCAAAGGCCTTGAGCCCCTCGCTGGCGCGGCTTGCCAGAAAGCTGGCATTGATGGCGCCTGCCGAGGTGCCCACCAGAATCTTGAAGGGAAAACGCCGGTCGGCAGCACCCCCCTGCAGGCTGAGCAAGGTGGCCAGCGCATGCAGCACACCGGCCTGGTAGGCGGTGCGCGCACCGCCCCCCATCAGCACCAGGGCGTTGCGCTCGGAGCCCGGGTCGGCGGAGGCAGCAGAAATATTGAACTCAAGCGACATGGCAAGGCCCGCTGCGGCGGTGGGAATTGACGTAAAAGCAGGACATCAGCAAGGGTTGTCGGGTGGGAGGGCCTCTTTCTTTCAGGCGCCGCTCATTCACTACAGCCGGCAAGGTGGTCCAGGGCGGTCAAAGGCCGGAAAAAACCAGCTGATCCAAAGGGTTTTTGCGGCCATAGGTCACTGCCTGAATGTGGCTTTTTCGGGGCGCGAGGGTAGGTCAAGTGGTTTTGCAAAGGGTTTCATCTTTTGTTGCAGCGCAAGATTGCAATTGCAGGGCTTCAGGTGCATAGTAAATCCAAGAGTGTGTCCCCGTCTGCTGCCTCTGCCTTCTTCGGGCCGGGCAGTGTTTTCAACCCAGCTCCAACTTTGGAAAAGGAGTCTCTTTATGAACTTGACGATCAGTGGTCACCATCTTGAAGTTACCCCCGCGCTGCGCGGCTATGTGACGACCAAGCTGGATCGGATTACCCGGCATTTTGACCAGGTAGTGGATGTGAAAGTCCTGTTGACAGTGGACAACATGAAAGAGAAGGAAAGACGCCAGCGGGCTGAATGCAATGTGCATGTCAAGGGCCGCGACCTGTTTGCCGAAAGCTCCCACGCTGATCTTTATGCCGCTGTTGATGAACTGACCGACAAATTGGACCGTCAGGTCGCACGCTACAAAACCAAAACCCAGGACCACCATCACGTGACGGCAAAACGCCAGGAAAACTAGCCCATGGGCTGACGGCCGCAAGAGGGCGCGCCCCCTGTCCGAGCCGGCAGCGCGTTATTTTGGGCTGTGTCGCATGACTGCCCGCAGGCCTGAAAAGCTGACGGGCTGATGAGCCGCTTGCCATGCCAAGCGGCTTTTTTATGCCGGGTTTTCCGGCAAACCGCCGGCAAAGTGCATAATTCGGCGACTAAAAGATTGTTATGAACCGTCTTTCGCAAATTTTGCCCCCCTCCCAAGTTCTGGTCCGTGTTGAAGCGACCAGTAAAAAGCGCGCGTTTGAAGAAGCCGGCCTGCTGTTTGAAAACCAGCACGGCCTGAACCGCGCCCTGATCACCGACAGCCTGTTTGCCCGTGAGCGCCTCGGCTCCACCGGCCTGGGCCACGGCGTTGCCATTCCGCATGGCCGCATCAAGGGCCTCAAAGCCCCCATGGCCGCCGTGTTTTCGCTGCAGGTGCCGATTGGTTTCGATGCACCCGACGAGCAGGCCGTGGGTTTGCTCATTTTCCTGCTGGTGCCCGAAGCGGCGACGCAAAAGCACCTGGAAATCCTGTCTGAAATCGCCGAACTGCTCAGCGACAGCGCCCTGCGCGAGCAGCTTAAAACCAGTGCCGATGCGCTGGCGCTGCACCACCTGATTGCGTCCTGGCAATCGGCCCATGAAGTCAGCTCCTAGGCCGGACGGGCGCTTTTCCTTGAGTAACAGGCCGACATGAAGCCCACTGTTGTCAGCGCGGACGTTTTATTTGAAGACCACCGTGCCGCCCTGAAGTGGGAGTGGGTCGCGGGTCTTGGGGCGTCCGAGCGGCGTTTTGACGAAGTGGCGGTGCGGGCGGCGCGCTCCGGCGCCGACCTGGTCGGTTACCTCAACTACATCCACCCGTACCGCGTGCAGATTCTGGGTGAGCGCGAAGTGGCCTACCTGACCAACGCCAGCCCCGAAGACTGCGCCCGGCGTATTGCGCGCATCATCACGCTGGAGCCCCCGGTGCTGATCGTGGCCGACGGCCAGACGGTCCCCGAAACGCTGCTGTCCATGTGCGAGCGCGCGCAACTGCCCATGTTCGCCACGCCGGAGTCCGCCGCCTTTGTGATTGATGTGCTGCGGGCCTATCTGTCCAAGCATTTCGCCGACCGCACTTCCACGCATGGCGTGTTCATGGACATTCTGGGCATGGGCGTGATGATTACCGGCGAGTCCGGGCTGGGTAAAAGCGAGCTCGGGCTGGAGCTGATCTCACGCGGACATGGCCTGGTGGCCGACGATGCGGTCGACCTGTTTCGCATCAACCAGACCACGATTGAAGGGCGTTGCCCCGATTTGCTGCAAAACCTGCTGGAAGTGCGCGGCATTGGCCTGCTCGACATCAAGGCGATTTTTGGCGAAACGGCGGTACGCCGCAAGATGCGGCTCAAGATGATTGTTCACCTGGTGCGCCGCGAGACACTGGAGCGCGACTACGAGCGCATTCCCTACGAGCCGCTGACGCAGGACGTGCTGGGCATTCCGGTGCGCAAGGTGATCATCCAGGTGGAAGCCGGCCGCAACATCGCTGTGCTGGTAGAGGCCGCCGTGCGCAATGCGATTTTGCAGCTGCGCGGCATCAACACCTACCAGGAATTTGTGGAGCGCCACCGCAAGGCCATGGAACAGGACACTTAGGCCCCCACGTTCGCTCGCTGCGCGTAGCTCTCTGCCCCCCGAGGGGGCGCTGCGCCTGCGGACTGGCAAAGCCAGATCTACGGCCCCTGCTGGATTTAAGAGCCCCCACGTTCGCTCGCTGCGCGTAGCTCTCTGCCCCCCTAGGGGGCGCTGCGCCTGCGGACTGGCGAAGCCAGATCCACGGCCCCTGCTGGAGTTAAGAGCCCCTACTCTCGCTGCTGCTGCTGCTGCTGTTGGTGCTGTGTTTTTTTTGGCTTGATTTGCTGCTAAATTAATAGCTGCCTTCGCCCGTGTTTATTGGGCGAAAGCCATATTTCGGCAACAAGAAACGGGCGCCCAGGCGTTCAGGCGTGGTGGTGGCGCACCGGTGTGCCGTTCCGGTTCGGGCACTTGTCCTTGGTGCAGTTAGCGTAGATCGACAGGGAGTGGTCGGCGATGGTGTAGCCCTTGGCCTTGGCCACGGCATGTTGGCGTTTTTCAATCTCGGCG
>JANNXF010000388.1:0-10844 GCA_031409395.1 Polaromonas sp. | reverse complement strand
TGCGGCAGGCTGTAAGCCATCACGATGCCGGAAAGACCCAGCAGCAAACCGGCGCCAATCAGGCTGGAGGCCGCGCCCAGGTCCAGCGGGCTCCTGACAATCGACTGAAACAGCAGGACCGGAAACAAAAAGTAATACACCAGGCTTTCCACCTGCTCCCAGACGGTGCGGTTGAGGGCGGTGTAGCGGCAGACCAGGTAACCGCACAAAATCAGCGAAAAGTCGGGGAAAAGGAGTTGGGCGTAGTTCACCGTTTGAGAATAACCGCAAACAATCGCACTCGTCCGGGTTTGCCCTTATGTGTAATCCACAGGACGCAGGAATGCATCTTGCGAGTACGCTTGGGTGTTTTGTATTTCCGCTGTTTTACCGTAAGGATCTGACCATGCAACGTCGTTATCTGTTTGCCCGCTCGGTGCTGTCTGTGCTGGCGTTTACCGTCGCCGGGGCTGCTTTTGCGCAGGCCTATCCCAACAAGGTCATCAAGCTGCAGGTGCCGTTCGCGCCTGGCGGAACCACCGACATTGTGGGCCGCGTCATTGCCGACCCGCTGGGCAAGGCGCTGGGCCAAACCGTGATTGTTGAAAACCGGGCCGGTGGCGGCGGTGTGGTGGGCGCGCTGGAGACGGCGCGGGCTGTGCCCGATGGCTATTCGCTGGGCATGGCGACGGTGTCGACCACCGCGGCCAACCCGGCCATTAACCCGAAGATTCCGTACGATCCGCTGACGGATTTCACGCCCATCATCAACATTGCCGCCACGCCCAACATCATTGCGGTACACCCGAGTTTTCCGGCCAGAAACTACAAGGAGTTCCTGGCCGAGCTGAAGAAAAACCCCGGTAAATACTCTTATTCGTCTTCAGGCACCGGCGGTATTGGCCATCTGCAAACCGAGCTGTTCAAAAACCTGACAGGCACCTACATCACGCACATCCCGTACCGCGGGGCGGGGCCCGCCCTGAACGACACGGTGGCCGGGCAGGTGCAGATTATTTTTGACAACATTCCGTCGGCCCTGCCTTTCATTCAGCAAAAGCGCCTGATTCCGATCGTCGTTGCCGCCCCGCAGCGCCTGGCCGTGCTGCCTGACGTGCCGACCTTCAAGGAAGTGGGGCTGGAGCCGGTGAACCGCATGGCCTACTACGGCATTCTGGGCCCCAAAGGGCTGCCCAAAGACGTGGTGGACAAGATCAGTGCCGGGGTTAAAAAGTCGCTCGAAGACCCGGCCGTTCGCAAACGCATAGAAGACACCGGTTCGCTGGTGGTGGCCAATACGCCCGAGCAGTTTGCGGCGCAAATCAAGGCCGAGTACGAGGTCTACAAAAAAGTCGTGGAATCGGCCAAGCTCAAGCTGGAATAAGCCGCTGCCGTGGGCCTGAAGCGGTGGCTTGGCGGCCCCACACGGTCAAAACCGTGTGCGTTGCCATGCCGCCCAGGCGGTTGCCGTTTTTGTTATCGTTGGGCGCATGCCACCTCCAAGCCAGTCCCGTATTGACGAATTCATAGACGCCTTGTGGCTCGAAGACGGTCTGAGCAACAACACGCTGGCGGCGTACCGGCGGGACCTGTCGCTTTACGCCGCCTGGCTGGCCACCAGCGAACACGCCGGGCCAGCCAGCGGCCGCCAGCTTGACGACACGCTGGAAACCGATCTCAGCGCCTACTTTTCCGTCAAGCACGCCAGCACCAAGGCCACCTCGGCCAATCGGCGCCTGACCGTGTTCAAGCGCTACTTTCGCTGGGCCCTGCGTGAGCGTTTCACCAGCGCAGACCCGACGCTCAAGCTGCAGTCGGCCAAACAGGCCTTGCGCGTGCCCAAGACCATGAGCGAGGCGCAGGTGGAAGCACTGCTGGCCGCCCCCGATGACGACACGGCGCTGGGCCAGCGCGACCGCGCCATGCTGGAGCTGATGTACGCCAGCGGCCTGCGCGTCAGCGAGCTGGTCGGGCTCAAGACCTTCCATGTCGGCCTGAACGAAGGCGTGCTGCGCGTCATGGGCAAGGGCAACAAGGAGCGGCTGGTGCCTTTCGGCCAGGTCGCCCGCCAATGGATGGAGCGTTATCTGGCCGAAGCCCGACCGGATATTCTGGGTGGGCAGCAGACCGGGGACCTGTTTGTCACCCGCCGCGGGCAGGGCATGAGCCGGGTGATGTTCTGGATGCTGGTTAAAAAGTACGCGCTTCTGGCGCACATCACCTCGCCCCTGTCGCCGCACACCTTGCGCCACGCCTTTGCGACCCATTTGCTCAACCACGGCGCCGACCTGCGTGCGGTGCAAATGCTGCTGGGCCACGCCGATATTTCCACCACCACCATCTACACCCATGTGGCGCGTGAACGCCTGAAAGTGCTGCACGCCCAGCACCATCCGCGCGGTTAATGCCCTGGGGTCACTGCGCCGCGTTTCCTGTGTCGGGCGATGGGTACATGTAGTCGCGCTGAAACGGATAGTGCGACCGTGCACCCCTGATTTTTTCAGTCGCAACATCCCCCGAGGGACGCGTGGCCAGCAGCTGGTGCAGCGACAGCCAGCCTTGCTCAAAACTCATGGCGCTGCCCGCCAGGTACAAACGGTAAGCCCGCAGGGTTTTTTCAGCGCGCTCGGGGCCGCCGTCTGCCGTCAGCACCGCGCGTGACGCATCGAGCTGTGCCTCCAGTGCGTCTGACCAGTCCCACAGCGTGCGGGCGTAGTGGGGGCGCAGGTTTTCGGCGTCCACCATCTCCAGCCCCGAACGGGCCAGGTGTTCGAGCACCGCACTGACATGCAGCAACTCGCCACCGGGAAATATGTATTTTTCAATGAAGTCGCCCATGCCCGCACCCAGCTGCCGGTTTTCCAGTCCGCCAGCGGTAATGCCGTGGTTCAGCACCAGGCCGCCAGGGCTTAGTAGCTGCAGGATTTTTTCGAAGTAGCCGGTCATGTTGGCGTGGCCCACATGCTCAAACATGCCAATCGACGATATTTTGTCGAAAAGCGCATCCTGGGGGCCGCTGTGCATGTCGCGGTAGTCGCACAGTTCGATGCGCACCCGTTGCCCCAGGCCTTTTTGCGCTATCAGCTGCTGAACATGTGCATGCTGGTTTTTTGACAGGGTGATGCCGGTGGCGTCCACGCCGTAATGCTCGGCCGCCCACAGCAGCAGCGCGCCCCAGCCCGCGCCGATGTCCAGAAAGCGCTCGCCGGGCTGAAGCATGAGCTTGCGGCAAATGTGATCGAGCTTGGCTTCCTGGGCCTGCGCCAGTGTCATGGCGGCGTGCGGGTAGTAGGCGCACGAGTAGACGCGGCGGGGGTCCAGCCAGAGTGCGTAAAAGGCGTCTGAAACGTCATAGTGGAACTGGATCTGGGCGGCGTCTCTGGCCGGCGTGTGGGCCGCCAGCGATTTGGCCCGCTGCAGCAGGCTTGACCACCACCGGGTGTCGCTTTCCACCGGGTTGCCTGGCAGCAGTTTGGTGACTGCACGCACCACTTCACGCATGGTGCCTTCGAGCTGCAGCGTGCCCTCCACATAGTCTTCTGCCAGTGCGCCAATCTGGCCGGCCTTCAGGCGGGCAATGCTCGACCAGCTGGAAAACGAGAGTTTGACGCTGGCGTTGGCCGCCCCCAGAAGCTGGCCTTGCGGCAGCCGCACGGCCAGACCAGCGGGCAGGCCCGGCAGTTGAAACTTCAAGCCGGGAACCAGTGGCTGCGTCATACGCTCCCCTTTTTCAGCTTTCGGTGAACTTCAGCAAGCTCACTCTAGCGCTGGCCTGTGCTTTGAACCACGCCAAAACGGCATCGGTGCATGTAGGTGACGGCCTTGTGAACCTGCTGACTTGTTTTTACGCTTGTGCGGCCAGCAGTGCAAGCTCAACCGCACTAAAACCGGCGTCAGCTCTGGCGTCCAGGTTCAAGGGGCCTTTGACGCGGGGTGCCCCGTATTGCCGGGCCAGCACGGCGTAGGTGGCGACCGGTTCCAGATGGCGCTGGGCACACAGAACGCGGTACCAGTGGTTGCCAATGGCGACATGGCCGATTTCGTCGCGCAGGATGATGTCCAGAATCGCCACCGCGCGCAAGGCAGCGGGTGTGCCCACCTTGCGCAGCTTGGCCTGCATCGGTGGGGTGGCGTCCAGGCCCCGGGCCTCCAGCGTGCGCGGCACCAGCGCCATGCGGGCCAGCACGTCGCTTTCGGTTTTTTGGGTCATGTCCCACAGGCCAGTATGGGCCGGGAAGTCGCCGTAGTCGTAACCCAGGGTCTGCAGGTGCGCCCGCAGCAGGCTGAAATGCTGTGCCTCTTCGGCGGCCACCTTCAGCCAGTCGAGGTAGTAGGCGCGCGGCATGCCGTCAAAGCGCCAGATGGCGTCGAGCGCCAGGTTGATGGCATTGAACTCGATATGCGTGACCGCATGGAGCAGGGCGGCCAGGCCTTCCGGGACAAAGGGCGAGCGTTTGGGCACATCCAGGTGCGAGCGCAGTTCGGGCCGTGCCGGGCAGCCTGGCAGACCGCCAGGGGTTTTGAGCTTGGCGTCAGTTGCTATAAAAATAGTAGCTGCTTGCGCCCATAACTGCTGGGTTAGAAGCACTTTTTGTTCGGAATCTTGGGCCAGAAGCGCCTGCAGGGCGAGCTGGCGAAGTTCTGCGGTGAAGGGCGTGTCCGTCATGCGCCAATTGTCGGCCATGGCGCAAATGGCCATGCACGGCGATGGATGGCTGCAAGGACAGCCGGCGAGCCTTTCCTTACAATCAGGGGCTGCCCCGCAAGCGGCAAAGCACCCCCAACGATGAAGGCGAGAACACCCCATGGCTATTTACCAACTGGAAACGCTGAGGCCTCAAATTCATGCCACGGCATGGGTGGCTGACAACGCCCAGGTGATTGGCAATGTGACGCTTGCACAAGACTGCAGTGCCTGGTTTGGCGTGGTCATCCGGGGCGACACCGAAGCCATTACCGTCGGCAGGGGCTCCAATATTCAGGATGGCAGCGTTTTGCACGCCGATCCTGGCATGCCGCTGGTCGTTGGCGAAGACGTCACCATCGGCCACCAGGTCATGCTGCATGGCTGCACGGTGGGCGACGGCACGCTGATCGGGATTCAGGCGGTGGTGCTCAATGGCGCAAAGATTGGCAAAAACTGCCTGGTGGGCGCCGGTTCTCTGGTGACCGAGGGCAAAGAGTTTCCCGATGGCTCCATGATCTTCGGCAGCCCCGCCAAAGCCGTGCGGCAGTTGTCTGCCGAGCAGATAGAGGGTTTAAAAATGACCGCGAAGCACTATATAGACAATGCCCAGCGCTACAAGGCCGGGCTCAAAAAACTCGCCTGAACGATGGACTCAAGAATGACCGAACCGAACAAACACGCTTACAGCCTCATTGGCGGGCTTTCTCATACCAGCCGGGGCCGCGAAACCGGCTTGGCCGGGCCGCAGGTGCAGCGCCCTCTGGGGGCAGAGCGTTACATGCAGCGAACGAACGTGGGGGCCTGATGTCTGAACTCCATAAATTCATCTTTGACGGCCTGCCGGTGCGCGGCATGCTCGTGCGACTGACCGATTCCTGGCAGGAAATCCTCAAACGCCGGCAGGCAGCGGGCGGCTACCCGGTGGAGGTCATGCACCTGCTGGGGGAAATGACGGCGGCCGGTGCCCTGATGCAGAGCAATATCAAATTCAATGGCGCGCTGATCCTGCAAATTTTTGGGGATGGCCCGGTGAAGCTGGCCGTGGCTGAAGTCCAGCCTGATCTGAGCCTGCGCGCCACCGCCACCGTCACGGGAACGATTGACCCCGGCGCCTCGCTGAGCCAGCTGGTCAATGTGGACAACAAGGGGCGCTGCGCCATCACCCTGGACCCGAAAGACAAATTTCCCGGGCAACAGCCTTACCAGGGCGTGGTGCCGCTGTTTGGTGACCGGCACGAGAAAATTGAACAGCTCAGCGAGGTGCTGGAGCATTACATGCTGCAAAGCGAGCAGCTCGACACCCGGCTGATTCTGGCGGCAGACGGTCATGTGGCGGCAGGTCTGCTCATACAGCGCTTGCCGGTGAAGGGGCAGGGCAACCTGGAAGGCCAGATGGACCGTGATGCCAACGAAGACCAGATCGGGGTGAACGAAGACTACCAGCGCATCGCCATGCTGGCCGCCACGCTCAAGCGGGAAGAGCTGTTAACGCTGGATGCCGAGACGATTTTGCACCGCCTGTTTTGGGAAGAACCCCTGAGCCGCTTCGAACCCATGACGCCCAGTTTCGCCTGCAACTGCTCGCGCGACCGTGTCAGCAGCATGCTGCGCAGCCTGGGCACCGCCGAGGTGGAAAGCATTCTTGAAGAGCGTGGCAAGGTCGATGTAGGGTGCGAGTTTTGCGGTGCGCAATACGACTTTGACCCGGTCGATGCGGCGCAGATTTTCACCCACCAGACCAACCAGCCGCCACCCACCTCAACGGTGCAGTAGGTCTGCGCTTCAGGGGCTGGGCGCGGTTTGTTCGCGCTGGGCCAGCAGGTCACTCAGCAGCCGGTGTTCGCACTGGGGGTCGCTGCATTTCTCGCAGGCCCAGACCCAGGCGGAGGCTGCCGTCTGCCTTGCCTCTTTGGGCGGGCGCTCAGGCACCCTGGTGCCCAGGGGGCTGCGGTCAGCCGCCGGAACGATGAGGTGTTCAATCGACCGAAGCGCCAGGGCAAGTCGTTCCTCTGCTGAACCGTACAAGACCTGGTAAGGCACTCTGGCCTGCGTCAACACGGCCCGAATCGACTGGTCTGCCACACCCTGCGCCATGGCCTGAGCCATGGTCTGGGTTTGTCCGCTGTCGGGCGCCTGGCCTGACGCATCCTGTGTCGGGGCAGTGTTCAATCCCATCAGAAGCGCCAGCCTGCAGCCCGGCAGGTCTGCCGCACCCTCGGGCCAGGGGGGCGCCGAGACCGTGACTTTCCAGCCCGCTGCGTCGATAGACGCCTTCAGGCCGTCCGCCAGCGAGGTCTTTCCGGTGTGGGGCGCGCCCACTAGCGCGATGTTCAGCACGGTGATGCGGCTGGTGAACAGACCGGCGAGGCGGGCATGCGGCAGGCCTGCGTGCAGTGTTTCCCGTGCATCGGGCTACTTGGTGACTTGCACGAAGATTTCATTAGGCTTGACCATGCCGAGCTCCCCACGGGCCTTTTCTTCCACCATTTCCAGGCCCTCTTTGAGGTCCCTGACCTCGGCGGAGAGCTGGTCGTTGCCGGCCTGGGCCTGGGCGTTCCTGAGGGTCTGCTCATCGAGACGCTGCTGCATCTCGCGCACACTGGGAACGCTGCCCCGGCCAACCCAGAGTTGCGCATGAAAGATCAGCAGCAGGGCAATCAGGATGGCAGGAACAAGGCGGTTTCCCACGGGACAGCAGCAAGGTGAGAAAAGTGCGCCTGCGGCAGTCAGCGCAGGTTGTAAAACGCTGCGCGGCCCGGGTACGACGCGATGTCGCCCAGGTCTTCTTCAATGCGCAGCAGCTGGTTGTACTTGGCCATGCGATCCGAGCGGCTCAAGCTGCCGGTCTTGATCTGGCCTGCATTGGTGCCCACGGCAATGTCGGCAATGGTGGAGTCTTCGGTTTCGCCCGAGCGGTGGCTGATGACGGCGGTGTAGCCGGCGCGCTTGGCCATCTCGATGGCGGCAAAGGTTTCGGTCAGGGTGCCAATCTGGTTGATCTTGATCAGGATAGAGTTGGCAATCCCCTTGTCGATGCCTTCCTTGAGGATTTTGGTGTTGGTCACGAACAGGTCGTCGCCGACGATCTGCACTTTTTTGCCCAGTCGGTCGGTGAGGATTTTCCAGCCGTCCCAGTCGCCTTCGGCCATGCCGTCTTCAATGCTGATGATGGGGTATTTGTCGACCCAGGTGGCCAGGATGTTGGTCCACTCGGTTGAGTCCAGGCTCAGGCCTTCGCCAGCCAGCACATACTTGCCGTCCTTGTAAAACTCGGACGCCGCGCAATCCAGGCCGAGGGCAATTTGCTCGCCGGCCACAAAACCCGCCTTGTCAATCGCTTCCAGAATCATCTGGATGGCCGCTTCATGGCTGGGCACATTGGGCGCAAAACCGCCTTCGTCGCCGACCGCAATGCTCATGCCCTTGTCGTGCAGGATTTTTTTCAGGGCGTGAAACACTTCAGCGCCGTAACGCACGGCTTCGCGAAAGCTCGGTGCGCCCACCGGAATGATCATCAGCTCCTGCAGGTCCAGGTTGTTGTTGGCGTGCGCGCCGCCATTGACCACGTTCATCATGGGCACGGGCATTTGCATGGCGCCGCTGCCGCCAAAATAGCGGTACAGCGGCAGGCCGGCCTCTTCGGCGGCGGCGCGCGCCACGGCCATGCTGACGGCCAGCATGGCGTTGGCGCCCAGGCGCGATTTGTTGTCGGTACCGTCCAGGTCAATCAGGGTGCGGTCCAGAAACGCCTGTTCACTGGCATCAAGGCCGAGCACGGCTTCGGAGATTTCAGTGTTGATGTGCTCCACGGCCTTGAGGACGCCCTTGCCAAGGTAGCGCGATTTGTCGCCGTCGCGCAGTTCAATGGCTTCGCGCGAACCGGTGGACGCGCCCGACGGCACCGCTGCGCGGCCCATGACGCCCGACTCCAGCAACACATCGCATTCAACGGTAGGGTTGCCACGGCTGTCGAGAATTTCGCGGCCGACGATATCAACAATTGCGCTCATTATTTTCCTTGGGAAGTAGAAGGATGTTTCAGACCGGAGCGGCTACGCCCTCGACCAGAACCATGTTGAAAAATTCGGTAGCACCGAGGCGTTTGGCGCGCGCCGCCCGGTACATCTCGTCATCGTAAAAAGCCTTGGCGGTCTCGTAGCTGGGAAATCGCAGCATGGCGATGCGGCTGGGTTGCCATTGGCCTTCCAGCGTTTCAAAGCGGCCACCGCGCACCAGGTACTCGCCGCCTGCCGCAGCCACCGCCGCGGGCGCTACAGACATGTATTGTTTGTACTGCTCCATGTCGGAGATCAGCATGTCAACAAGGATGTAGGCAGCAGGCATGGGTTTCTCCGGAAAATTCAAAGGAAACTGTTTTCCAGAAAACCGTTTTTCTTGGTCACACGGTCCAGCTCAAGCAGTGTTTCCAGCAGGGCTTTCATGTGCTTGAGCGGAACGGCATTGGGGCCGTCGCTCATGGCTTTGGACGGGTCTGGGTGCGTTTCCATGAAGAGGCCGGCCACGCCGGCGGCGACCGCCGCACGCGCCAGTACCGGCACCATTTCGCGCTGGCCGCCGCTGCTGGTGCCGTTGCCACCGGGCAACTGGACTGAATGGGTCGCGTCAAACACCACGGGCGCGTGGGTTTCACGCATGATGGCCAGGCTGCGCATGTCAGAGACCAGGTTGTTGTAGCCAAAACTCGCGCCGCGTTCGCAGGCCATGAAGTTGTCTTCGTTCAGGCCTTTCTCACGCGCTGCAGCCCTGGCCTTGTCGATGACGTTTATCATGTCGCCGGGTGCCAGAAACTGGCCTTTTTTGATATTGACCGGCTTGCCCGATTGCGCCACCGCACGGATGAAGTCCGTCTGGCGGCACAAAAATGCAGGGGTTTGCAACACGTCCACCACGCTGGCAACCTGCGCAATTTGCGACTCGTCGTGAATGTCGGTCAGTACCGGCAGTGCCAGTTCGCGCTTGACCTGCGCCAGAATCTCCAGGCCGCTGTCGATGCCCGGGCCGCGAAACGTGCTGCCCGACGATCGATTGGCCTTGTCAAAACTGCTCTTGAAAATGAAGGGGATGCCCAGGGCTGAAGTGATTTCCTTCAAGGTGCCTGCGGTGTCCATCTGCAACTGCGCCGACTCAATGACGCAGGGCCCGGCGATGAGGAAAAAAGGCTGGTCCAGACCAATGTCAAAGCCACAGAGTTTCATGGTCAGGCCACTGCTTTCAGGGGGTTGGTCGTGCTTTTCTGGTCCTGGCCTGCCAGGGCGCGCTGTTCCAGCGCCGCCGCAATGTAGGCGTTGAACAGCGGGTGACCATCCCAAGGGGTTGATTTGAATTCAGGGTGAAATTGCACGCCCACGAACCAGGGGTGAACGTCTTGCGGCAGTTCAACGATTTCGGTGAGTTGTTCACGCTGTGTCAGTGCGGAAATCACCAGGCCCGATTGGCGAAGCGTGTCAAGGTAGTTGACATTGGCTTCGTAGCGGTGGCGGTGGCGCTCGGTGACCACGTCGCCATAGATCTTGTGGGCAAGCGTGCCTTTGGTCACGTCGGAGCTTTGCGCGCCCAGGCGCATGGTGCCGCCCAGGTCGGATTTGGCATCGCGCGTCTTGATGGTTCCGTCCGCGTCTTTCCATTCGGTGATCAGGGCAATCACCGGGTGGGGGGTGGACGCGTCAAACTCGGTGCTGTTGGCGTCTTTCAGGCCTGCAACATGGCGGGCAAACTCGATGGTCGCCACCTGCATGCCCAGGCAAATGCCCAGATAAGGCGTCTTGTTTTCGCGGGCAAAGCGGGCCGCGCAAATCTTGCCTTCAACGCCCCGAACGCCGAAACCACCGGGTACCAAAATGCCGTCAAAACCCGCCAGGCGCGACACATTGTCTGGCGTGATGGTCTCGGAATCGATGTACTCAATGACCACCTTGGCGTGGTTTTTCATACCGGCGTGGCGCAGAGCCTCGTTGAGCGATTTGTAGCTGTCGCTCAGGTCGACATACTTGCCCACCATGGCAATGTTGACTTCGGTTTGCGGGTGCTCGGTCTCGAACACCAGGTCATCCCAGCGCTTGAGGCTGGCCGGTGGCGTGTTCAGGCGCAGCTTGTCGCAGATCAGGCCGTCCAGACCCTGCTCGTGCAGCATACGCGGTACTTTGTAAATCGTGTCCAC
>JANNXF010000387.1:0-9686 GCA_031409395.1 Polaromonas sp. | reverse complement strand
GTCAGCAGACCGGCCTCGAAGCACTTGGCCATGACATCTTCGGCCATGGCCCGGTAGGTCGTCCATTTGCCGCCGGTCACTGTCACCAGGCCACTTTTGCTGACCAGTACGGTGTGCTCGCGCGACAAGGTCTGGGTGCTGCCGGCGTCATCTTCTGGTGGCTTGACCAGCGGCCGCAAGCCGACCCAGATACTTTTGACGTCTGCCAGCGCAGGGGCGCGGCTCAGGTAACGGGCGGACTCGCGCAAGATGAAGTCCACTTCCTCCTTGAAGGGCAGCGGTTCGCGTGCCAGGTCGTGACGCGGTGTGTCGGTGGTGCCCAAAATGGTCTTGCCCAGCCAGGGCACCGCAAACAGCACCCGGCCATCGGCGGTCTTGGGAATCAGCAGGGCGTGTTCTGTCGGCAAAAAAGAGCGGTCGACCACCATGTGCACGCCCTGGCTGGGCGCCACCATCGCTTGGGTCTCGCGCCCCATCGCCTGGCCGTCCTGCAAGCGCAACTGGTCTACCCAAACACCCGTCGCGTTCACCACGCAGCGGGCGCGAAGCGCAAAGCACTGCCCGGTTTCGCTGTCGCGGGCCTGCAAACCCACCAGTTTGCCGTTGTCGTGAATCAGGCCGGTGGCGGCGCAGTAATTCACCAGCAGCGCACCCTGCCTTGCGGCAGTGCGGGCCAGGGCCAGGGCCAGCCGAGCGTCGTCAAACTGGCCGTCCCAGTACTTGACGCCGCCTTTCAGGCCTTGCGGCTGCAGCGTTGGCAGGTATGCCAGGGTTTCGGCCCGGCTCAAAAATTCGGTGTCGCCCAGGCCGGCCTTGCCCGCCAGAATGTCATAGAGCTTGAGCCCCAGCCCGTAAAAAGGCGCCTCCCACACCTTGTAGGACGGCATCACAAACGGCAGCGGCTGCGCCAGATGCGGCGCATTGGCCAGCAGGGTGGTGCGCTCGTGCAAGGCCTCGCGCACCAGGGAGATATTGCCCTGCGCCAGATAACGCACACCCCCATGAACCAGCTTGGTGGCGCGCGACGACGTGCCTTTGGCAAAGTCATGCGATTCGACCAGCAGCACCGAAAACCCCCGGGCCGCGGCGTCCAGCGCCACGCCGAGGCCGGTGGCGCCGCCGCCGATGACGGCCAGGTCATACACGACAGGCCGCGCCAGTTGCGCCATCAGGTCAGATCGGTTCATAGGGCTCAAATCAAGGCTCGAATTAAAAAGACCCCCAGGCAAGCTGGCCCGATGGATTTGTGGAGAAAAAGGCTTTTGCCCCCTATTCACGGGCGCAAGCAGCTATTGTATTTATAGCAGATCGACCCACGACCCGGCCCGTTCAACGGCTTTGTGCCAGCGCGCCAGCTTGGCCAAGCGTTCGTCGGTGCTCATCAGGGGCTCAAAGCAGCGGTCAAGCTGCCACTGGGCGGCGGTTTCGCCGGTACTGGCCCAAAACCCGACCGCCAGCCCGGCGAGGTAGGCCGCACCCAGCGCTGTTGCGTCCAGCACCCTGGGCCGCAGCACCGGCACCCCTGAAAAATCCGCCTGCATTTGCATCAGCAGGTCATTTTTGGACGCGCCGCCGTCCACCCGCAGTTCCTGCAACGCCAGGCCGGCGTCCTGGCTCATGGCGCTGAACACGTCGGCGCTTTGCAGGGCGATGGCTTCCAGCGCAGCCCTGGCAATGTGGGCGCGGGTGGTGCCGCGAGTGAGCCCCAACATGGCACCGCGTGCATAGGGGTCCCAGTTGGGGGTGCCCAGGCCGGTGAAAGCGGGCACCAGATAGACATCGCCGCTGTCAGGCACCGACTCGGCCAGCGCCTGAACCTGATCCGCCGAATCGATGATCTGCAGGCCGTCGCGCAGCCACTGGATGGTGGCGCCGCCCATGAACACGCTGCCTTCCAGGCAATAGGTCACGGCATCGGTTGTGCCGCGGCCGGTGGTCCAGCCCACGGTGCTGAGCAGCTGGTGGTTCGAGGTGACGGGTGTGTCGCCGGTGTTCATCAGCATGAAGCAACCGGTGCCGTAGGTGTTTTTGGCCATGCCGGGCCGCAGGCAGGCCTGGCCAAAGGTGGCCGCCTGCTGGTCACCGGCAATGCCCGCGATGGGGACAGACGCGCCCAGCAAGCCGGGGGCGCTCAGGCCGACCACGCCACTGCTGTCCACCACCTCGGGCAGCACGCCAGGGGGAATGTTGAACAGCGCCAGCAATTCGTCGTCCCAGCGCAGGGTGTGGATGTTCAGCAGCATGGTGCGGGATGCATTGCTCACGTCCGTTACGTGCACGCCGCCACGGGGCCCGCCGGTCAGGTTCCAGACCAGCCACGCGTCTACGGTACCGAAGGCCAGTTCGCCCTTTTCGGCCCTGGCCCGCGCACCAGGCACGTTGTCGAGCAACCACTGCAGCTTGGTCGCAGAAAAGTAGGCGTCCAGCACCAGGCCGGTTTTTTGCTGTATCAGCCCGGCGTGGCCGGCCGCTCGCAGCGCGTCGCACTGGCCGGCCGTGCGGCGGTCTTGCCAGACGATGGCGTTGGCCAGCGGCTCACCGGTCAGGCGGCTCCACAGGACGGTGGTTTCACGCTGGTTGGTGATGCCAATCGCGGCAATTTCAGCCGCAACACCCCCCGGACTCGCTATCAAATCAGGAGCTGCTTGCGCCCGAATTGATTGGGCAAAACCACTTTTTGACACCTGCACCAGGCATTGCCGGGCGACCTCAAGCTGGGCCGACCAGATTTCACGCGCATCGTGCTCCACCCAGCCGGGCCGCGGAAACACCTGCCTCAACTCCTGCTGCGCCATGGCCACCACCGCGCCGTCATGGTCAAACAGGATGGCGCGCGACGACGTGGTGCCCTGGTCAAGCGAAAGGATGTAGCGCATGGCCGCAAGCCTAACCCATCGCGTGCGTGTTTCAGCGGTTCAGGGTGTGGCGGCCAGCAGCGGCAGCAACTCGCGCTCGCCCTGCGGGGTGAGGCGCAGGGCACGCGAATCGGCCACGGGCTGCAGCCAGTTTTTTTGCAGGTAATGGGTCAGCAGCGCCCTGGCCAGCGTGCCGGCCAGGTGGTCTTTGCGTTCAGACCAGTCCATGCAGGGGTAGGCCAGCCGGCTGGCTGTCCCGGCGGGCAGGCTGATGCCCAGCCGGGCCAGCCACAGGCTGCCCGCGTTGCCAAGTTGCAGGCCATTGCCGCCAGGCTGCAAGTAAGCGCAGCGCGTCAGCATCTCGAACTGCGCCACGCCAAGCTCGCCCGCCATGTGGCCGTAGCAGCGGCGCGCGCACTTCAGGCGCTGGTAGGCGGGGCGCTCCCAGCGCGTGCTGACGCTGTCTCTTTCGGCCAGCAAGGCCAGCGCCTCCAGGGCATGGGCCACGTCACCATCGGCCAGGGCAAAGTACTTGTGCCGCCCCTGCTGGCGGACAGTCAGCAGCGCGCTGTCGAGCAGATGCGCCAGCTGCGTGCTGGCCGCTTGCGGCGTGATGCCCGCACTGCGCGCCAGTTCGCCCGCACTTCGGTATTCGCCGCCCAGCAGCGCCGCCAGCATGCGGGCCCGGCTGGGGTCGGCGATGGCCGCAGCCATGCGCGCAAAGCGGGGTTCAGGATGAGGCATGGTGTGTGGCCTGAGGGGCGCGGTTCAGCGTGGCAGGCACGCCCTGGGTGAAGCTGCGCTCTTCTTTCAAGATAAAGCGCTGGGCCTGCGCCCAGGCAAAGTTTTGGGCGCCTTCTGCATCAAGCCGCAGGCGGGCGCGGTAGGCCTCGTACGCGGCCAGGCTGTCAAACGAAATCAGTCCCCAGGCCTCGAAGTTACTCCCCTCATGCGGCAAAAAGTAGCCCAACAGGTGGCCGCCGCAGCGCGGAATGATGCGGCCCCAGTTTTCAGCGTAGGTTCTGAAGGCTTCTTTTTGAAACGGGTCGATCTCGTAGCGGATAAAGCAGGTCAGGGCCGTTGCGGTGTTCGGGGCGGGGGTGGAGGTGGGAATGGTGGTTTGAGGGGTCATGGTTGGTTCATGGTTGCGCATTGGGTGAGTGAAAAGCCCGTGAATCTGCGGGTGCCTGTTGACGCTCGTTCATGCCGTAGTCACGCAGCACGCTGGCCACGCGCAAGCGGTAGTTCGCCAGCACGCCGGCCCGGCCCTGCGTTTGCGCGCCGCGGTGCTGGCTGCCGGTACGCCAGCTTTGCACCGCCGCCTCGTCGCGCCAGAAAGACAGCGACAGGTATTTGCCCGGCGTCGCCAGGCTTTCAAAGCGCTCTATGCTGAGAAAGCCGTCTACCGCATCCAGCTCGGGACGCAGCTGCGCGGCCAGCTCGAAGTAGCTTGTCTGCTGGCCAGCGGCCGGCCAGAGTTCAAAAATAACGGCAATCATGGTGTCCTTTTCCGGGGGTGCGAAGCCCCACTGTAGGGCGCAACCCGGGCCAGATGCTTCGCTCTGGCCCGAACTGACGCAAATCAGCGCCTTGTTGAGCCGCTACCATGTCCCCATGACCCGCGCCCCAACACCCTTGACCCGCCGCCAGTGGCTTGCCGGAACAGGGGCCGTGGCGATGCTGGGGTTTGCTGCCCGCCCGCACGCGCAGGCGGTGCCGCCGGCCAACCCGTCCGCCAGCCCCCGGCTGCGCCTGATCGGTGAGTCGCGCCTGGCCCACGGCCTGCAGTTTCAGGGCAGCACCGTCGGCGGCTTGTCCGGCATAGACCATGACCCGGCCACCGGGCTGCTGTACCTGCTCAGTGACGATGGCGGCGGCGTCAACACACCCCGGTTTTACACCGCACGGCTGAGCCTGACGGCGGAAAAGCTGGGGGACATCGAGCTGACAGGCGTCACCTTTTTGCAGGGCTTGCCGTCACCCGACCCGGAAGCCATTCGCTGGCACGCCCCCAGCCAGAGCCTGCTGTGGACCAGCGAAGGCAATGCCCTGATCGGCAAGTCGCCCACCCTGCAGCAAACGCGGCTCGATGGCACGCTGCTGCGCAGCTACAGCCTGCCCGGAGAATTTGACTTTGGGCTGGTGGCCGGCCCGCGCATCAACAAGACGCTGGAGGGCCTGACCCTGAGCCCCGATGGCCGCAGCGCCTGGCTGGCGATGGAAACCGCGCTGCGCCAAGACGGGCCAGAGCCGTCGCTGCAGGCCAGCGGCGGGCCCTGCCGCCTTACCCAGCTGGACCTGGCCAGCGGCAAGGTGCTGCGGCAAATCGCCTACCTGCCCGATGCCATTCCCCGCGCGCCAGTGCCGCCGGGCGCCCAAGCCGACAACGGCGTCACCGAGGTGCTGATGCTGGACGCCCACCGCATGCTGGTGCTGGAGCGCGCCTATATGCCGGGGCTCGGGCCGCGAGCGGCCAACTCGCTTCGGCTGTATGAAATTGACACCCGGCAAGGCAGCGACACCCAGGCTATCCCTGCGTTGAAGCCGGGCAGTTACACGCCAACGGGCAAAACGCTGCTGGCTGATTTCTCCCGCTTCGAGGCACTGAGCCGGCTCGACAACACCGAGGGCATGGCCTGGGGCCCGCGGCTTGGGGGCGCCCAGGGCAACCGCAGCCTGCTGTTTGTCAGTGACGACAATTTCAACCCCCGGCAGATCACACAGTTTCTGGCCTTTGAATTTCTGGAAAAATAAGCCCCATGACGACCTCTACACCCCACAACCACATCGCCTTCATTGGCGGCGGCAACATGGCCAGCGCCATCATCGGCGGGCTCCTCAAACAGGGCCTGTCTCGTGAACAGATTCAGGTGGTGGAACCCTTCGCCGAACAGCGCGAAAAGCTCGCCAGGCAGTTCGGTCTGGCGCTGCACGAAGCCCCCGGCGCCTCGCTGGCCCGCGCCAGCCTGGTGGTCTGGGCGGTGAAACCACAAACCTTCAAGGACGCCGCGCACCAGGTAAGCCCCCACACCCAGGATGCGCTGCACCTGAGCGTGGCCGCCGGTATCCGCTCGGACAGCATTGCCCGCTGGCTGGGCACCGAAAGGGTGGTCCGCGCCATGCCCAACACGCCGGCGCTGGTCGGCAAAGGCATGACGGCACTGTTTGCCCGGCCCGCCGTCTCGGCGGCGGACCGGCTGGCGGTAGACCATGTGATCCAGACCACCGGCGACTACCTGTGGCTGGACGAGGAAACACAGCTTGACGCCGTGACGGCGCTGTCTGGCTCCGGCCCGGCCTATGTGTTTTACTTTATAGAGGCCATGGTCGAGGCCGGCAGCGCCATGGGCCTGAGCCGCGCCCAGGCGCAGCAGCTCGCCATTGGCACGTTTGTCGGCGCCTCTGCGCTGGCCCAGGACTCTGAAGACCCACCGGAAGTGCTGCGCGCCCGCGTCACGTCCAAGGGCGGCACCACCTACGCCGCATTGACGTCGATGGAGCGCGACCAGCTGAAACCGCTGTTTATTCAGGCCATGCAGGCCGCCAGGCAGCGCGCGGGCGAGCTGGGGGACGAGTTTGGCGCCTGATGTTCATGCATCAGATTGGCACTTCGCCCAATAGATTCGGGCGCAAGCAGCTATTTATTTCATAGCGACTGACGGGGCTCTGCCTGAACGCTTAGCCCATGGCCGCATAAGACAGCGCAATGCCGGCAAACACCGTGAAACCCAGCCAGTGATTCAGACGGAACGCCTTGAAGCAGTTGTCGCGCTCGCGTTTGCGGATCAGCCAGCCGTGCCACAAGGCCTGCAGCAGCGCCAGGCCAATTGCTATTAAAACAATAGCTGCCTGCGCCCGACTTATGTGGGCCAGAACCACTATTGACCATGTAAAAAGATAGAGCAGGTAGCAGGCCATGACGCCGGCCACGTCAAACCGGCCCAGGGTGATGGCCGAGGTTTTCAGGCCAATTCGCACATCGTCGTCACGGTCCACCATGGCGTATTCGGTGTCGTAGGCAATCACCCAAAACAGATTGCCCAGCAACAGCACCCAGGCCAGCAGCGGCACCCGCGACTGGACCGCGGCAAACGCCATCGGAATGCCAAAGCTGAAAGCCACGCCCAGCACCGCCTGCGGCATGGAGACAAAGCGCTTGGCATACGGATAAATCAGTGTCACGGCCAGCGCGGCAAACGACCAGCCGATGGTCACCGTGTTGGTGCTCAGCACCAGGCCAAACGCCAGCAAGGCCAGCACAGCGCCCAGCGCCAGCGCCTCTTTGACTTGCAGCGCCCCGCTGGTCACCGGGCGCTGGGCCGTGCGCTTGACATGCCGGTCAAAATCACGGTCGGCCACATCATTGATGCAGCAACCCGCACTGCGCATCAGGAAAGTGCCCAGCGTGAACACGCCCACCAGGTGCCAGCCCGGAAACCCATGCGAAGCCAGCCACAGCGCCGACAGCGTGGGCCACAAGAGCAGCAGCCAACCCGCAGGGCGGTCCCAGCGGATCAACTGAAGGTACAGCGCCCCCACGCTTCTCACTGCGTGTAGTGCGCTGCCCCCCGAGGGGGCTGAACTCCGCTTGGGGCGGCCCGGCGCTTCGTTCGGAGCCCCCACGCTTTTCACTGCGTGTAGTGCGCTGCCCCCCGAGGGGGCTGTGCTTGCTTGGGGCGGCCCGGCGCCGCGCACGTCCGGCTTAGTCTTCAAGCAACGAACGCAGCATCCACGCGGTCTGCTCATGCACCGTCAGGCGCTGGGTCAGCAAATCGGCGGTAGGTTCGTCGCTGGCTTTGTCGGCCAGGGGGAAAAGCTGGCGCGCGGTGCGGGCAACGGCTTCATGGCCCTGCACCAGAATACGCACCATTTCCATCGCCTTGGGCGGCACAGTTGGCGCATCAGGCACCGAAGCCAGCTTGCTGAACTGTGCATAAGAGCCTGGCGCCGGGTGGCCCAGCGAGCGGATACGCTCGGCCAGCGGGTCGACCGCCGTCCACAGTTCGGTGTACTGAACCATGAACATCTGGTGCAAGGTATTGAACATCGGCCCGGTCACGTTCCAGTGGAAGTTATGGGTGGTGAGGTAGAGCGTGTAGGTGTCGGCCAGCAGATGGCTCAGGCCCTTGGCGATGGCCGCACGGTCTTTTTCACTGATGCCAATATTGATGGCGGGCGCTGGTTTGGCGATGGATTTTTCGGTGGCTTTGGCCATGGTGCTCCTTTAAAAATTCAGGTTCCGACTTTACAAAATCATGCCAGGCGCTGCAAGTGCCCGAGCCTGGCGCAGTGATGGCGGCCGAAAAACCTCATGACAGCCGCGTCACGCCCGGCAACTCGCAGGCGTAGATCGCGTTGCGCAGCGCGGCAATCGCCTCGTAGCGGGTAAAACTGCGGCGCCAGGCCAGCACCACGCGCCGGGTGGGAATATGCCCCTCAAAGGGCAGGTACTTGATGAACGAGGGCAGTTCTGCCGCCACCGCCGCTTTGCCCCTGGCACTTTTTTTAGCCACGGGCGCCTGCACAAACGCCTCCCGCGGCACGCCCAGGCGCGGCACCAGCGTGATGCCCATGCCGGCCGCCACCATGTGCTTGATGGTTTCCAGCGACGAGCCCTCAAAGCTCTTGCTGATGCCGTCAGCACTGCTGGAAAAGCGGGCGAACTCGGGGCAGACCTCCAGCACATGGTCGCGAAAGCAATGGCCGTTGCCCAGCAGCAGCATGGTTTCTTTTTTCAGCTCTTCGGCCGACACGCTGCTGCGCAAGGCCAGCGGGTGCGCATTCGGCACCGCCGCCATGAAAGGCTCGTCATACAGCGGCGCAATGGCCAGGTTGGTGTCGGGAAAGGGCTCGGCCAGAATCGCGCAGTCAATCTCGCCCATGCGCAGCTCTTCAAGCAGCTTCACCGTGAAGTTCTCTTGCAGCATCAGCGGCATTTGCGGCGTGTGCACAATCATTTGCCGCACCAGGTCGGGCAGCAGATAGGGGC
Source organism: Polaromonas sp. (assembly GCA_031409395.1). Taxonomy (GTDB): domain Bacteria; phylum Pseudomonadota; class Gammaproteobacteria; order Burkholderiales; family Burkholderiaceae_C; genus Polaromonas. The sequence continues at coordinate 842 of JANNXF010000387.1, read as the reverse complement.
CTATGGTGTGGATCACGCCCAGCCGCAGAGCGCCGGCCAGCGGGTCTTTGCCGCGCTTGGCAATTTCACGGATGTTGTCGGCTTGCTCCAGCACGCTTTGCGCTTGCCGAACGATTTCTTCGCCCAGCGGCGTCACGGTAATTTCGTTGGCGTTGCGCTCGAACAGCTTGACCTGCAGCTCTTCTTCGAGTTTTTTGATGGCCACACTGAGCGTGGGCTGGGACACATGGCAAGCGTCAGCACCCTTGCCAAAGTGTTTTTCGCGGGCGACGGCCACGATGTATTTGAGTTCGGTCAGCGTCATGGGGTGATTGTGCGGCTTTTTGCTTCGCCCACAGGGAGCGGCATTGGTTGAAGGTGACTTGCGGCTTGATGGTATGACTTACAAAAGTTACGAATTCGCTGGCCCTTCACCCTGGACTGGATACTCTTCGTGAAATACCTCAACCCCGCACTGATCGCTTTCACCCTGACACTCGGTCTGGTGGCCTGCGGTGGTGGCCAGCGACCCGTCAGACAAATATGTCGGCACCTGGGCGACGGTCTGCGGCGGGCCTTATTTTCTCAGCGCGAGTCCCACCATCATCCGATCGTCGCGGTCACGCGTGACCATCGCCAAGGTATCTGCCCTGTCTTATTCGCTCGACGGCGGCAGCCTGGACTACGTTGGTGCGGGTTGCCCCGGCATCGCCGAAAGCGTGGTGGGTGAGACCATCTCCACCGTTTTCACGCTGGTAGGCACCAAGCTGGTCGCAGGACGAACCGTTGACAAGGTAACTTATGCGACCAGCGCAACAACGACCGCCAACGACATCGCCATCGTCGATGGCGTGAACCTCCAG
>JANNXF010000386.1:0-4024 GCA_031409395.1 Polaromonas sp. | reverse complement strand
GCGCTGGCCTGCTCGCCCGCCGCAGCGCCGTCGGCCGCACGGCCCAGGCGGCCCCAGACATCGGGCTCCCAGCTGCCGCCCAGGCTGAACTGGTAGTTGTTGTTGATGCGGCTGCTGCCACTGGCGGCGGCACCGGTGGTGCCATTGCCACCACTGCCCGCACTGCTGCGGGAACGGCTGTCGTTGGCCTCCAGGCTGATCACCGGAAACAGCCCGGCCCGCTGTTCGCGCACCAGCGCCCGCGCCTGGGCATAGGCCGCCACGGCAGCGGCCACGTTCTGGTTGGACACCTCGACCTGCGCCATCAATTCGCTGAGTACCGGGTCTTCAAACAGCTGCCACCAGCTGCCTCGCGCCAGGGCATCGGCCGGCTGGGCAGGCACCCAGCCGTCGGCCTCTTTGTAGTGGCTGACCGCGGGCAGGCTGGGGCGCTGGTAGTCGGGGCCCACGGCGCAGCCGCTGGCGAGCAGGGTCAGCGCCATGGCAGCGGCCCACAGGGCGCAGGGGGGGCGGTTTTCTCGCATGATGAACTTTATGACTTTTTCAGATCGGTTTTCAGCTGTGGTGCCTGGCGCAAGGGCAGGGCTGGGCTGGGCCGGGGGGCCTCGTCGGCGTGGCGGCTCAAGGCCCGCTCGGTCGGGCTGCGGCGGCGCAGCTTGTCGAGCAGCACATACACCACCGGCGTGGTCAGCAGCGTCAGCACCTGGCTGGCAATCAGCCCGCCAATGATGGTGATGCCCAGCGGTCGGCGCAGCTCGGCACCTTCGCCGAAGCCAATCGCCAGCGGCAGCGCCCCCAAAATGGCGGCCAGCGTGGTCATCAAAATCGGCCTGAAGCGCAGCAGGCAGGCTTCACGCACGGCCTCTACCGCTGAAATCCCGCGCGCCCGTTCGGCATCGAGTGCAAAGTCGATGATCAGAATCGCGTTTTTCTTGACAATGCCAATCAGCAGAAAAACGCCAATCAGCGCAATGATGGAAAACTCCATCTTGAACAGCAGCAGCGCCAGCAAGGCGCCGACCCCCGCCGACGGCAGGGTAGACAGCACCGTCAGTGGGTGAATCAGGCTTTCATACAGAATGCCCAGCACGATGTAAATCACCACCAGCGCCGCCAGGATCAGTAGCGGCTGCTGGCCTTGCGACTCCTGGGCGCTGCGCGCGTTGCCGGCAAAACTGCCGCGCACATTGTTGGGCAGGCTGATCTCGGCTTCAGCCTGGCGCACGGCCGCTTCGGCATCGCTCAGGGTGCTGCCTTCGGCCAGGTTGTAAGACACCGTGGTCGACAGCTCACCGTCTTCGTGGCTGACCGACGCGGCGGTGGCGCCCTGGCTGAAGCTGGCGATGGCCGACAGCGGCACCATGGTGGTGGCCACCGTGCTGAGCACCTGGCCGCTCGACGCGTCGCGCAGCGCCGGGTTGGCCAGCGCGGTACCAGTCGCGTTGCTGGCCGTGGTGTTTTTGACCGGCAACTGAATGTCTTTGAGCGACTCGGGGCTGCGCGCAAAGCGGGGCGCGACTTCCATGATGACGCGGTACTGGTTGAGGTCGGCGTAAATCGTGGCGACCTGGCGCTGGCCAAAGGCGTTGTACAGCGCGTTGTCCACGTCGCGCGAGCTGACACCCAGCCGCGCCGCGCTGTCCTTGTCAACGGTCACCATGATTTCCACGCCGTTTTCCTGCTGGTCGGTATCTACATCGGTCAGCGCGCCTTGCAGCTTCATTTGTTCGGCCAGGCGCAGCGCCCAGACGCGCAGGTCAGCAGCGTTGTCGCTTTTCAGCGTGTACTGGTAGGTGGAGCTGCTCTGGCGGCCACCGCCGCGCAGGTCTTGCACCGGGTTCAAAAAAAGCTGCACCCCGGTGACTTGCGCCAGTTGCGGACGCAGCCGCGCAATCACGGCCAGGCCCTTGTCGGTGCGCTCGGCCACCGGCTTGAGGTTGACAAACATGAAGCCGCCGCCCGCGCGGGAGCCGCCGGTAAAGCCGACCACGGTGTCGACCGCTGGGTCGCGCCGGATGATGTCAACCAGCTCGCGCAGCTTGCCCTGCGTGGCCTGAAACGAAATACTGCGGTCCGCCCGCAGGCCGCCGTTAAGTTGCCCGGTGTCCTGTTGCGGGAAAAAGCCCTTGGGCACCATCACATACAGGTAGACATTGAGCGCCACCACCGCCAGCAGCATCAGCATGACCAGCCACTGGCTGGCCAAGGCCCAGTCCAGGCTGATTTCGTAGCTGCGGTGCACCCGTTTGAAGACCTTGTCAAGCAAGCGCGCCATGCGCCCGGGCGGCTTGGCGCTGCCGTCGGCTGGCTGGGGCTTGAGCAGCCAGGCGCACATCATGGGCGTGGTGGTCAGTGAAATCAGCAGCGAGATCATGACGGCGGCCGACAGCGTGACCGCAAATTCCCGGAACAGCCGCCCCAGTTGCCCGCCCATGAACAGCAGCGGAATAAACACCGCCACCAGCGACAGGCTGATGGACAGCACGGTAAAACCCACTTCGCGCGCGCCCAGCAGCGCCGCCTTGAAGCGGTCCATGCCGGCTTCGATGTGGCGGCTGGTGTTTTCCAGCACCACAATGGCGTCGTCCACCACAAAGCCGGTGGCCACCGTCAGCGCCATCAGGCTCAGGTTGTTCAGGCTGAAACCCAGCAGGTACATCACGCCAAAAGTCCCCAGCAGCGACACCACCGTGGCCACCGCCGGAATCAGCGTGGCCCGGGCGCTGCGCAGAAAAGCACTGACCACCAGCACCACCAGCACAATCGAGATCAGCAGCGTGATCTCGATTTCGCGCAGCGAGGTGCGTATGGAGTTGGTGCTGTCCGACGCCACCTGCAGCCTGACGTCCGGGGGCAACTGGGCCTGCAGCTCGGGCAACAGCGCACGCACGCCGTCCACCGTTTCAATCACGTTGGCACCGGGCTGGCGGGTCACCAGCACAATCACGGCGGCCTCGCCATTGAACAGGCCCAGCGTGTTGGTGTTTTCCACCCCGTCCAGCACGTCGGCCACATCCATCAGGCGTATGGCCGCATTGTTACGCCAGGCCACCACCAGATCGCGGTAGTCAGCCGCCTTGCGCCCGCCGGTGGCGGTGTCGGTGCCCGAGTAAATTTGCAGGCGCTGGCCGCCTTCGGCGTTGCCATGAACCTCAATAGCACCCTTGGGCCGGTTGGCGTTGGACGCCTGCAGGGCCGCCCGCACGTCTTCCATGCTGACGCCCAGGCGGTTGAGCGCCAGCAGATTGAGTTCGACCCGCACCGCCGGCAATGAGCCGCCGCCGATTTCGACATCGCCCACGCCCGGCACCTGGGCAATTTTTTGCTGCAGGATGTTGGACACATCGTCGTAAATCTGCCCCGGTGAGCGGGTGTGTGAGGTGAGCGCCAGGATGATGACCGGGGCCGACGCCGGGTTGGCCTTGCGGTAGGTCGGGTTGCTGCGCAAGGTGGCGGGCAGGTCGGCGCGGGAGGCATTGATGGCGGCCTGCACCTCGCGGGCAGCGGCGTCAATTTTGCGGTTCAGGTCAAACTGCAGGCTGATGCGGGTCGAGCCATTGCCGCTGCTGGACGTCATTTCGTTGACGCCTGAAATCACGCCCAGGCGACGCTCCAGCGGGGTCGCCACGCTGCTGGCCATGGTGGCGGGGCTGGCACCGGGCAGCGAAGCGTTGACCGAGATGGCGGGGAAATCCACCTGCGGCAGGGGCGACACCGGCAGCACGAAAAACGCGCCTATGCCGGCCAGGGCCAGACCGATGGTGAGCAGCACGGTGGCGACCGGGCGGCGGACGAAGGGTTCGGAGAGGTTCATGGCACGCCCACTTGCCGTCTTGCGTTATTGCAACGGTTGGAGCGGTAGTTTGCATGCCGGGGGTTGCCCGGCGGCAAGTCACTTTCTTTTGCTTCGCCAAAAGAAAGTAACCAAAGAAAAGGCGACCCGCAGTCTGGGTCCCTGCGCTTCGCTTCGGGCACCTTGCGCTGCTCGGAGGGGACGGAAATTTTAGAAACTAGTCGGCTGCGC
>JANNXF010000385.1:0-1888 GCA_031409395.1 Polaromonas sp. | reverse complement strand
CCCAGCGCGCAGGGGCAGGCAATCACCAGCACGGCGACGGCGTTGAGGATGGCGGCCTCCCAGTTTCCCGTGGCCAAGCCCCAGCCCAGCAGCGTGAGGAAGGCGATGCCTATGACCACGGGCACGAAGACGGCGCTGACCTGATCGACCAGGCGCTGGATGGGCGCTTTCTTGGCCTGCGCCGATTCGACCATGCGCACGATGCGCGCCAGCGTCGATTCGGCGCCCACCGCCGTGGTGCGCACCACGATCAGGCCTTCGCCATTGACCGCGCCGCCGGTGACCCGGTCACCCGCGTGCTTGTTGACCGGCAGGCTCTCGCCGGTGATCAGCGATTCGTCCACCTGGGTCGCGCCCTCAAGAATTTCGCCATCGACAGCGATGCGTTCGCCGGGCCGCACCACCACCAGATCGCCGACGCGCACCTCGGACATCGGCACTTCTTCGTCCAGGCCGTGACGGCGGCGCCGCGCGGTGTCGGGGCGCAGCGCATTGAGCGCCCGAATCGCTTCGGTGGTCTGGTGCTTGGCGCGCGCTTCCATCCATTTGCCCAGCAGCACCAGCGTGATGACGACGGCCGAGGCTTCGAAATAAAGGTGCGCCATGCCGTGGTCGCCATGCACCAGCCACTGGTAGACGCTGAGCCCATAGGCGGCCGAGGTGCCAATGGCCACCAGCAAATCCATGTTGCCGGTTTTGGCGCGCAGCGCCTTGTAGCCCGCGCGGTAAAAGCGCGCCCCCAGCCAGAACTGAACCGGCGTGGCCAGCAGCCACTGCAGCCAGCCGTTGAGCATCCAGTCCTGGCCCGCCAACATGCCCAGCATGGGCAACATCAGCGGCGCCGACAGCGCCGCCGCCAGCGCGACCGGCCACACCGCAGCCCCCGGTTTTTGAGCCGCAGCAGGTGTGCCGCTGGCGTCATCGATGGCGCTGGCCTGGTAGCCGGCCTTGTCCACCGCGGCCAGCAGCTGCGCCAAGGTGGCCGAGGCGCCAGAGACCTTCACCTCCGCCGTTTCGGTCGCCAGGTTGACCTCGGCCGCTAAAACGCCGGGCACCTGGCGCAGCGCTTTTTCCACCCGCGAAACGCAGGACGCGCAGGTCATGCCCTCAATCTTCAGCCGCAGCGCTTGCTGGCCCACCGCGTAACCGGCGTGTTCGACGGCGGCCTTCAGGGTTTGCAGGCTGACCCCGGGCCCGGCCGTCACGCGGGCCTGTTCGGTCGCGAAATTCACGCTGGCCTCGGCCACGCCGGTCACGGCGCTCAAGGCGCGCTCCACCCGCGCCACACACGAGGCGCAGGTCATGCCTTCCACGGGAAACTGCCATTCGGCCAGGCCGGTGGCGGGGGTCTGCAAGTTGGCGCTGAGATTCATGGGTGGGCTCCGGATCCGTGAAGGAAGGTTTGGCGAGTCATGGAACGGAGTCTGAACCTTACCATCGTGGCAGGGTCAAGCCTGCGGCCGCAATAGCCGACTCGGCGCAAGGGCATTGCAGTGCGGCCGTTGACCTTGCCCCCATGGCAAGCTTCAGACTTTGGTTTGCAGACATTCATCAACCCTTCAAGGAGTCCTTTATGGAATTCAACATCCCCGACATGAGCTGCGGCCACTGCGCCAGCGTCATCACCAAAACCGTGAAACAAGTTGACTCCGACGCGCAGGTCAGCATTGACCTGGCCAGCAAAAAAGTGACGGTGCAAACCACCGAAGACCGTGAGACGGTGGCTGCGGCGTTAGCAGAGGCGGGTTATCCGGCGCAGTGAGGGCGCTGGTTTTCTCAAGGGTTGCGTAGCCGGAACCCAAACAACGTGGGCGCAGGCAGCTATTAAAAATGGAGCAAAAACAGGCTCCTTACGGCCCCCGATAGAATGCATTTTTCCTCCCTCACG
>JANNXF010000384.1:0-1720 GCA_031409395.1 Polaromonas sp. | reverse complement strand
TCGTTTGCAGAAAACTGCGGCGAGAACATGGAACAGGGGGGGGCGCGGTGGACATGGCAAGTTGGGTCGTGATAATTCGGGGAACAGGTTTGTCAGGAAAGCGCTAAAAAGATGGTCAAGCCCCCAGAGCGTAGCAAAGCTGCTCACCGCTTGCTTTCAAGGCAATTAAGTCCTACAAACGCAGCAACCAGCCGGTTTTAATTTTCTTGCCATTTACCGTACCAAGGTCGATTTTGAAACTCCCACTCAACACGCCCGACCTGTCGCTTGCGCTGCCGCCAGCGTCCCCGCGGTTCATCAATCTCTACTGCACTCATGGCCGTCAAGGCGAGTTGCAGCCGGGGCGAAGCCTCAGCACGGCGCGCGAGTTGAGCGCAGGTCTGTGTGCGGCGTCGGCCCATATTGCGCCCAAATTCTTCTACAACGTGCTGGGCTCCAAACTGTTTGAAGCTATCACAGCGCTGGACGAGTACTACCCCACCCGTACCGAGGCGGGTATTTTTGAGGCGTCCCAGGCGCTGATGGCCAATGCCCTTGCAGAGGCTGGCATCACCAGGCCCTGCCTGATCGACCTGGGCGCAGGCAACTGCGCCAAAGCCGCCGCCCTGATCCCGCACCTGCGGCCCGCCCAGTATGTGCCGGTTGATATTTCAGCAGAATTTTTAAAAGACGCGGCAGAACAGGTGCAGCAGGCTTTTCCCGAGCTCGACATTCTGGGTCTGGGCATGGATTTTTCAAGAGGCGTGACCTTGCCCGAAGAGGTGCAAAGCGCAGACCGGGTGTTTTTCTACCCAGGCTCCAGCCTGGGTAACTTTCATCCCGAACAGGCTTTTCATTTTTTAGACCAGCTTGCCGACCCGGCTCAGGGCAAGGCGTGCGGCCTGTTGCTGGGCATTGACCTGGTCAAGGACACGGCCACGCTGGAGACCGCTTACGACGATGCACTGGGGGTGACAGCCGCTTTCAACAAAAACCTGCTGCTCCACCTGAACGACTTGCTGCAGGCTGATTTTGACGTTCGCCAGTGGCAGCATGTGGCGCTGTTCAACACCACGCAGTCACGCATTGAAATGCACCTTGAAGCCCGCTGCGACCTGAGTGTTCGCTGGCCAGGCCAGCAGCGTCATTTCAGTGCAGGTGAACGTATTCACACCGAAAACTCGTACAAATACACGGTGGCCAGCATGACCGCGCTGCTGCACCAGGCCGGTTTCAGGCATGTCGAACACTGGAGCGATCCGAAGCAATGGTTTGCGGTGTTTTGGGCCGCCGTGTGACAGGTGTCGAGCCACCCGAATTTTGGCTGTCTTGCAACACAAAAAAGCGCTTTAGCCCAATATTTACGGGCGTCAGCAGCTATCGATAACATAGCAACTCAATCTTTTTGGCGATGAATTACGCCGTGCCTGACGCTTATTTGTCCACCAACGCCTGCTGCAGCACCTGCCGCAGCCGGGCATAAGCGGCCTCGCGCGCAACGGGATTGGGCCCGGCATGAACGCCCTGACCAGGATTAACACCGTTGGGGACGTCGGTCCGCAAGCGCACGCGGCCTGCCGGGTTGTCAAAATCATGGTAGCTGTCAGCATACACATTGGCTTGGGCGTCCACCTTGTCGGCCAGGGCAACACACGGGCCAGGCGGCGTCCAGTCGTCTTTTTCACCCAGCATCAACACCAGCGGCACCGCTGGCCTGTAGCCCGACTTCAGCGCCGCGCTA
>JANNXF010000383.1:0-13017 GCA_031409395.1 Polaromonas sp. | reverse complement strand
GGTAGAGCCCCTACATTGGAGGTATTCCAACGCAAGAACAAAGGACCACACAATGATGACATTACGAACTTCCAGTGAGCGCGGCTACGCCGACCATGGCTGGCTCAAGTCGTTTCATTCCTTCTCGTTTGCCGGCTACTTTGATCCGGCGCACATGGGTTTTGGCAACCTGCGCGTCATCAATGAAGACCGGATTGCCGCAGGTCGGGGGTTTGGAACCCACAGCCACCAGAACATGGAAATCATCAGCTACGTGCTGAGCGGCGAGCTGGCGCACAAAGACAGCATGGGCAACGTCAAGGGCATTCCCCCTGGCGATGTCCAGCGCATGAGCGCGGGCACCGGCGTGCAGCACAGCGAGTTCAACCACGCCGAGGGGCAGACCACTCACTTCCTGCAAATCTGGATCGAGCCCAATGTGGTGGGCATTGCCCCGGGCTACGAGCAAAAAAGTTTCAGTGACGCTGAAAAACGGGGTACCTTGCGGCTGGTGGCTTCACCCGATGGGGCGCAGGGCTCCGTCACGATTCATGCCGATGCAAAAATCCACGCCGGCCTGTTTGATGGCCTTGAAGCCGCCACACTGGCGCTGGACAGCAGCCGCAAAACCTATGTGCACCTGATTCGTGGCCAGCTTGAGGTCAATGGCCTCCAGTTGAATGCCGGGGATGCTGTTGCGTTGCAGGCAGAAAGCCGCTTGCAACTGGCCCACGGCCACGCGGCCGAGGTGCTGGTGTTTGAGCTTGCCCCCTGATGGGCGGGCCTGCAAAAACCTCATTTTTAAAACTGAATTCCGCAGGCGATGATGCAAAGTGCTTGCCCATCGCCATTTTTTAACCCATCATTTCCCCGCAAACTTTTTTCACAAGGACTCACCATGTTTTCATCCCTCCAAAATCCGCTGTCACTCATGGGGCGCGCCCTGTTGGCATTGCTGTTTATTCCCGCAGGGTTCAGCAAAATCGGCGGCTTTGCCGGCACCGTCGGCTACATTGCCTCGAAAGGGGTTCCCTTGCCTGAATTGGCTGCTGCCGCCGCCATCGGTGTCGAGCTGGGTCTGGGCCTGCTGCTGCTGGTGGGCTTGCAAGCCCGCTGGGCCGCGCTCGGAATTGCCGTGTTCACCTTTGTGATCAGTTTTATCTTTCACAATTTCTGGGCGGTTCCGGCCGATCAGGTGATGATGCAGCAAATCAGTTTTTTCAAGAACATTGCGGTGGTTGGCGGTCTGCTCACCGTGGTGGCCTGGGGCCCCGGTGCCTGGAGTTTTGACGGCAAGCGTGGCACGTAATCATTTCTACCAAGGAGTCTTTGAAAATGACCAAAACAGTCGTGGTTTACCACTCGGGTTACGGCCATACCCAGCGCATGGCGCAATCGGTGGCCGAAGGCGCTGGCGCAGAGCTGCTGGCCATTGATGCCGATGGCAGCCTGCCAGACGGCAGCTGGGAAATATTGGCGGCGGCTGACGCCATCATCATGGGTTCACCCACGTACATGGGAAGCGTCAGCTGGCAGTTCAAGAAGTTTGCCGATGCCTCTTCCAAGCAGTGGTACACCCAGGCCTGGAAAGACAAGGTGTTCGCTGGCTTCACCAACAGCGCCTCCATGAATGGTGACAAGCACTCGACGCTGCACTACCTGTTCACGCTGGCGATGCAGCACGGGGGTGTCTGGGTTGGCACGGCGGCCATGCCGTCCAACAGCAAGGCGGCCCAGCGCAATGACCCCAACTACCTGGGTTCTTACGCCGGGGCGATGGCCCAGTCGCCGTCTGATGCGGGTGCCAATGAAATGGTGACCGGTGACCTTGACACGGCGCGCAGTTTTGGCAAGCGCGTAGCGGATGTGGCGGGCAGGTTCCAGCGTTAAAGTCGACAGCAGGCCCTCACAGGAAGTCATCATGATCATAGAACTACAACGCGACCGCACGGCGGCCATGGCCCAGAAACTCACGATTCGCAGCCATGCGTTGATCGCCGATGCGACCTTGGCCGAAGGGGGGGATGATGCCGGCCCTAGTCCGCACGACTTGTATGACGCTGCGCTGGGCGCCTGCAAGGCCCTGACCGTGATGTGGTACGCCCGCAAAAAAGGCATTCCGGTTGACGACGTCTACACCGTGGTGGAGCGCGACGACACGGGCGAGCGCAGCGGCGTGTACCGCCTGACGGCCAGGCTCAAGATACAGGGCGACCTGACGGATGAGCAGTTGCAGCAACTGCAGGTTGTTGCGCACAAATGTCCGGTGCACAAGCTCATGAGCACCGTCACCACCGAAATCACCACCGATGTCGAGCGCTTAGCATGAGTGTGCAGCTCAGACTGACCGGGCAGGGCAGAGACCTCGGTGGCGGATTTCTGGTGCGTCGCCTGTTGCCAGCAGCAGCGTGCCGGTCGGTAGGACCGTTCATCTTTTTTGATCACTTCGGGCCGGTCACCGTGCAGCCGGGTGCTGCCCATGATGTGCGGCCACACCCGCACATCGGGCTGGCTACGGTCACCTACCTGTTTGAGGGTGCGATGATGCACCGCGACAGCGTGGGGTCTGTGCAGCGTATCGAGCCAGGCGCGATCAACTGGATGACCGCCGGGCGCGGCATCGTGCATTCCGAACGCGGCCCTGAAGACTTGCGCGCTACGGCTTACGTGAACCACGGCCTGCAACTGTGGGCCGCCCTGCCCAAGGCGTTTGAAGAAGTGGCGCCCGGGTTTTCGCACACACCGGCCGACGCCATTCCTGCGTTGTCTGTCGGCGCGGCCGAAGTGCGCGTGCTGATTGGTGAGGCGTTTGACAAGAAATCACCCGTCAAAACCTTTTCCAAAACCATTTACCTCGACATCAAACTGGCTGCCGGGGCAACGCTGCTGCTGCCGGCGCTGGCCGCAGAACTGGCGGTTTATGCGGTTGAAGGTGATTTGACGGTAGACGGCGAACCCGTGGCCGTTCACACCTTGGCCACCCTGACGCCAGGACGGCCCGCGCAGCTCAGCAGCAGCGCACCGGGGCGTTTTGTGGTGATTGGCGGTGACGCGCTCGATGCGCACCGCTTTGTCTGGTGGAACTTTGTGTCCAGCCGCAAGGAACGGATTGTCCAGGCCAGTGATGACTGGGCCGCCCAAAACATGGGGCAGGTTGAGGGCGAGACTGAATTCATTGCCTTGCCGGAACGACGGTTCACGCTGGGCTGAATCCAGCGCCAGGTGTGATTTTCTTGCGCTGTGGACCACGCGTCGGCCCTAAGATGACGCCATGAAAATCTTTACATTGCTTCCGTGGACCGACTGGCTCGCGATGATCTGGTTTTTTTCGGGCTGGCTGGGCTATGCCTGGTTTGCCCGCCATTACGGGGCCAAGCGGTCGTCGCTGCTGCACACCACCAACCGCTATCGGCACTTCTGGCTGCTGCAGGCCACCGCTCGCGATCCGCGTGTGATTGACGGCATCATCACGCAAAACCTGTCGAGTACGCCCGCATTCTTTTCATCCACCACCATCATCATTATTGGTGGTCTGATTGCGTTGATGGGCACCACCGACAAGGCTGCAGAGCTGGTGCGGGAGATTCCGTTTGCCGTGCGCACGTCAGTGCTGGTTTTTGACCTCAAGGTGCTGCTGATGGCAGCGGTGTTCGTATACGCCTTTTTCCGCTTCAGCTGGTCCATGCGCCAGTACACCTTTGTCGCCCTGGTCATTGGCTCCATGCCCTCGCCCCAGGAGTTTGCAGAAGGCAAATTTGACCGCGAGGTATTTGCCACCCGGGCCAGCCGCATTGTGGGTCTGGCGGCTGAAACCTTTAACGACGGCTTGCGTGCCTACTATTTCAGCTTTGCCATCATGGCGTGGTTTTTTTCGCCGGTTACCTTTGTTCTGGCAACCGCTGTGGTGGTGCTGATACTCTACAACCGTGAGTTCAGCTCCGACGTGCTGGATGTCCTGCGCGAATAGTGGCGCAATCCCGGCTCATGGGCTTGACGATGCCCCGACATTGACCTGAGGCCGCAAGGCCGTGTCAACGGCACGGCGCTCGTCAAACACAAAGCACTCGCCCTCAAAATGGGCGTGGCCGTCCTCGTCAGGGTATTTTTCAAAGTACTTCAGAATACCGCCGTCGAGCTGAAAAACATCCAAGACGCCTGCTTCGCGCATCAAAATCGCCGCCTTTTCGCACCGGATGCCACCAGTGCAAAAACTCACCACGGTTTTGCCTGCCAGTTCATGCTGATGGTCCAGCAAGGCTTGCGGAAATTCGGTGAATTTATCGATGCGCCAGTCGATGGCGTTTTTGAAGCTACCCACATCCACTTCAAATGCGTTGCGGGTGTCCAGTGTGACCACGGGGCGCCCCTGGTCGTCGTGGCCTTCGTCCAGCCAGCGTTTGAGCGTGGCGGCATCCACGCTGGGTGCCCGGCCTGCGGCGGGCTGTATCGCCGGGTGGTTCATGCGAATGATTTCAGGCTTGATTTTGACCAGCAACTTGCGAAAAGGCTGTGCTGCTGACCAGCTTTCCTTGGTTTCCAGGTCATGAAACCGCACGTCGGCCCGCAGCCAGGCCACGAATTCATGAAGATCGCCTGGTTTGGCGGCCAAAAATAGATTGATACCTTCTTCTGCCAGCAGCACCGTGCCTTTGATGGCATGGGCCTGCAACCTGTCCTGCATGGCGGACTGCAGCGCTGGCAGGTCGTCAAGCGCTATGAATTTGTAAGCTGCAATATTCAGAATTTGCATGATGGGGAGATTGTAGGCAAGCGGCCTGCCGGGCATGGGGATGGCCGCCCTAAAATGGTCTTCATGTTTGTCCATTTAAGAATCCATACCGAGTTTTCAGTCGTTGACGGCACCAACCGTATCGATGAAATTGTCGGTGCAGCCGCCAAAGACCAGCAGCCCGCGCTGGCCATCACCGACTTGAGCAATCTGTTTGGTACGGTCAAGTTTTACAAGGAAGCCCGCAGCGCGGGAGTCAAGCCGCTGATAGGCGCAGACGTGTGGGTACAGGTGCCCGGAAAAGAGGCCAACGCGCCGGCGGCCAGATTGCTACTGCTGGTGCAAAACCATCGCGGCTATCTCAACCTGTCGGAACTGCTGACGCGTGCCTGGACTAAAAACGTCGTGCGCGACCAGGCCATCATCAAGCTGGAGTGGCTCGAAGAGCTCAATGACGGCCTGATTGCGCTGTCTGGCGCACAGGGCGGTGCCGTGGGGCAGGCGCTGGTGCAGGGCGACGGAGCGAGGGCCGTTGAATGTGCGTTGCACCTCGCCGGTCTTTTTCCGCACCGCTTTTACCTGGAGCTTCAGCGCGCGCAGCGGCCAGATGACGAGCGCCATGTGGCCGAAGCCGTGCAACTGGCGGCAAGGCTCAGGTTACCGGTCGTGGCGACGCACCCCGTGCAGTTCTTGACCTACGACGACTACGAGGCGCATGAGGCCCGCGTGTGCATTGCTGAAGGTGAAATTCTGGGCAATGCGCGCCGCGTGCGCAAGTTCACGCGCGAGCAGTACTTCAAGTCAAGTGCCCAGATGGCGCAGCTGTTTGCCGACGTGCCGTCGGCGCTCGCCAACACGCTGGAGATCGCCAGGCGCTGCAGCCTCAAGCTCGAACTCGGCAAGCCCATGCTGCCGGACTACCCGACGCCCGAGGTCAATGGCGTGCGCATGGCGGCAGATGACTATTTCCGTCAGACCTCCTTTGAGGGGCTTGAAGAGCGTCTGCTCCACCTTTACCCCGATACGCCGCTGCGCGACCAGAAGCGGCCCACCTATGTGGAGCGTCTGGAGTTCGAGATCAACACCATCTTGAAGATGGGGTTTCCGGGCTATTTTTTGATTGTGGGCGACTTCATCAACTGGGCCAAAAACAATGGCTGCCCAGTGGGCCCGGGTCGCGGCTCGGGTGCCGGATCGCTGGTAGCGTACGCACTCAAAATTACCGACCTCGATCCGCTCCAGTACAACTTGCTGTTCGAACGGTTCTTGAACCCTGAACGCGTGTCAATGCCCGACTTTGACATTGACTTTTGCCAGAGCAACCGTGACCGTGTGATTGACTACGTGAAGGACAAGTACGGCAAGGACGCAGTGAGCCAGATCGTGACCTTCGGCACCATGGCGGCACGTGCCGCGATTCGCGACGTGGGCCGGGTACTTGATTTCCCCTCCGGGTTTTGCGACGGTATTTCCAAGCTGATTCCCAACAAGCCAGGCCAGGCGGTCACGCTGCAACTGCTTCCGCTGGAGCGCAAGAAAAGCGACAAGATGGTCTATGCACTGGAAGCCGAGCCGATTCTGGCCGAGCGTGAGCGCAAGGAAGAAGACGTGCACACGCTGCTGGTCCTGGCCCGCAAGCTGGAAGGGTTGACCCGCAATGTTGGCATGCACGCAGGTGGCGTGCTGATTGCGCCCGGCAAGCTGACCGATTTTTGCCCGCTGTACCTGCAGCCCGGCAGTGACTCAGCGGTGAGCCAGTTTGACAAAAACGATGTCGAGGCCATTGGCCTGGTCAAGTTCGACTTTTTGGGTCTGGCCACACTGACCATTCTGGAAATCGCCCGGGAGTTCATCGTACAGCGCCATCCCGCGCAAAAAGATTTCAAGTTTGAGAACCTGCCGCTCAATGACGCGAAGGTCTATGCCTTGTTTGCCGAGGGCAAAACCGAGGCGGTGTTCCAGTTTGAAAGTATTGGCATGCAGCGCATGCTGAAAGACGCCAAGCCCGACCGCCTTGAAGACCTGATTGCGATGAACGCGCTGTACCGGCCGGGCCCGATGGACCTGATTCCGACCTACATTGCCCGCAAGCAGGGCAAGGAAGTCCCCGAGTACCCGGACCCGCGCGTCAAGCCCATGCTCGAAGAGACCTACGGCATCATGGTCTACCAGGAGCAGGTGATGCAGACCGCGCAGATTCTGGGCGGCTACTCGTTGGGTGGCGCCGACATGCTGCGCCGCGCCATGGGCAAGAAAGACGAGAAGGAAATGGCCTCGCAGCGGGAGATTTTCCGCAAGGGTGCTGGCGTCAATGGCCTGAGCCAGGAAAAAGCCGACGAGGTTTTTGACCTGATGGAAAAGTTTGCAGGTTATGGCTTCAACAAGTCTCATTCGGCCGCTTACGCACTGCTGGCCTACCACACGGCCTGGCTCAAGGTGCATTACACAGCCGAGTTCTTTGCCGCCAACATGACGGTTGAAATGGGCGACACCGACAAGCTCAAGGTGCTGTTTGGTGACGCGCAGAAAATGGGCCTCCAGTTTGAGTCGCCCGATATCAACCGGGGTGACTACCGCTTTGAACCCATCAGTGCCACGTCGGTGCGCTATGGGCTGGGGGCCATCAAGGGCACCGGCCAACAGGCGATTGCCGCCATTGTGGCGGCCAGGGACGCGACGGGGCCGTTTACCTCGCTGTACGACTTTTGCGTGCGGGTTGACCGCAGCAAGCTGAACAAGCGCACCGTGGACGCGCTGATCAAGGGGGGCGCGTTTGACAACCTGCAGCTGAACCGCGCATCCCTGCTGGCCTCTGTTGACCGCGCCTTTGAGTTTGCCGCTGCGACTGAGGCCAACGCCAACCAGGGCGGCTTGTTTGACATGTCGGATTCGCATGCGGCGAGCACACAGGAACCGGATCTGGTCGATGCCGTGCCCTTTGGCGTGAAAGCGCGGCTGGTGCAAGAGAAAACAGCGATCGGGTTTTATCTGTCGGGCCACCTGTTTGATGAGGTCGAGGCCGAAGTCCGGCAATTTGCCAAGCGAAAAATCGAGGATTTGATCGACTCGCGCGAGCCGCAACTGCTGGCCGCCATCGTGACCGACCTGCGCGTGATCAACGGCAATCGCGGCAAGGTTGTCATTTTGAAGCTGGACGACAAAACCGATGTGCTGGAAGCCACCGTGGACGAGGCCTTGCTGAACGCCAATCGCAACTTGCTGAAAGACGACGAGTTGGTGATTGTGCAGGGCACGCTGCAAGGGGCGTCAGAGCGCTTTGGCCGGCGCTTCAAGGTGACTCAGGTGTGGGATCTGGAGGCGGCGCGCTGCAAGTTTGGCAAGTATCTGCGTGTGGCCGTCAATGGTTCAGCGCCCGATATCTCGCGGCTGGTCAGGGACTTTCCGCCGCGTTCTGAAATGACGGAGCTGGGTGAGCTCAAGCGCGGGTTGCCGGTGCGCCTGAGCCTGCGGCGGCAAAACGGAGAGCAGGGCGCAACCGCCGAGCTCCACCTGGGCGATGCCGCCAAATTCTTCCCTACAGATGCGGCATTGGCCAGCTGGATGGCGCAAGCTGACAGGGGTCTTGCGAAGATTGTTTATGAGTGAAATTGGCATTTGGCCCAAATAACACGGGCGCAACCAGCTATTAAAAGAATAGCAACTGAACTGTCCGAACTTTAGTCTTTGGGGCGAAACTCAAGGATTATGGGTGTCGGAACGCGGCCATCCGTATCGCGCGGCAAGCTCGCGGTGCGGATGATGGCCTTGATCACTGCGTCATCCCACGCCTTGTTGCCGCTCGATTTCACCAGGCGCTGGCTAAGGATGGTGCCGTCTGGCGTCGTGCGCACTTCGACCTCGGCGATTGGATTTCCGACAATATCGTCTGTAAACACCACATTGGGTTTGATTCTGGCCCGGATTTTCCCGCCATAGCTGGCCGATGGCCCGCTTGACTGCAGCGCACTGCCCTTTGCATCCGGCCCGCCGGTGGCACCCGCCAGCCCTGCGATGCGGTTGATGTTTTCCTGTCGCCGCTTGTCGGCGTCGGCCTGCGCCATTTTTTGCTGTGCCTGTTCTTTGGTGTCGCGCTTTTTCGCCTCGGCCTTTTTTGCGTCTTCAGCAGCTTGTCGTTTGGCCAGGTCTTCTTTGGCTTGCTGCTCTTTTGCCTTGGCGGCATTTTTGGCCTGAAGTTCGGTTTTCAGTTTGTCCTGTTTTTGTATTTCAGCGTCTTTTTGCTGCTTCAGCAACTTGCGCTTTTTTTCCTGCTCGAGCGCGATGTCTACAGAGGGTACAGGCGGTTCTGTCCTGGTCTCAGGGGCTCTGGCGACAGGGGGAGGCGGTGGTGGAGACACCTCGACCAGTCTCGGCGCCGCTTCTTGCGGCACGCTGGACCACAATTCAGCCTCAAACGAAATTGCCTGGTCACTGCGCTTCCAGTTCACGCCCCAGGTCAGCGCACCGACCAACAGCAGGTGCGCCAGCAGCGCCAGCCCGAAAGCGCGCAGCGAGCCGACCGAAGGCGGCGGACCAAATTCAAGGCGGTCGGTGGCGCTGGGCATGGTGTGAGGGGACGGATGTGGGTAGAAGACTGCAGCCGATGGCTTGCCAGCTTATTTACCCGTTTGCACCGACAGGCCCACCCGTGAAACACCGGCTTTTTGCAGGGTGTCCATCACCTGAACCACGGTTTCGTATTTGATGGCCTTGTCGGCGCTGATGACGACCGGCACCGCCTGAGCGCCTTCAGCCTTGACGCCAGGCTCCATTTTCACAATGTCAGCCGCTACATTGCGAACGTTGCTGGGTAACGAATCTGTCTTGATTTTGATTTGAACCGTCTCGTCCTTGTTGATCAGGATTTGTACCGGTCTGGGCGGTTGCGCAGCCGCTTTGCCGACTTTGGGCAAGGCAATCATGCTGGGTGTGATGAGCGGCGCGGTCACCATGAAAATAATCAGCAGCACCAGCATCACGTCGATAAACGGCACCATGTTGATTTCGCTGATGGTGCGGCGGCCTCTGCCTCTTGAATTTATTGCAGGCATCTTTAATGGCCGGATGGCGATTGCGCGCCCAGATTGCGCTGCAAAATATTGGAAAACTCTTCAATAAATGTTTCCAGCTTGTTGGCAATCCGGTCAATGTCGTGGGCAAAGCGGTTGTAGGCTACCACCGCAGGGATGGCAGCAAACAGGGCAATGGCGGTGGCCACCAGTGCTTCGGCAATGCCTGGGGCCACGGTGGCCAGCGTGACCTGCTCCAGCGCGGCCAGGCCCGTAAAGGCGTGCATGATGCCCCAGACGGTGCCAAACAAGCCGACATACGGCGACACCGAGCCCACAGTGGCCAGAAACGACAAATTGACCTCAATGGCATCAAGTTCGCGCTGGTAGCTGGCACGCATGGCGCGGCGTGCGCCGTCCATCAGCGCGCCGGCGTCGCTGATGCGGCGTTCGCGCAGTTTTTGGTATTCGCGCATGCCACTGGCAAAAATACGTTCCATTGAGCCTGAACTCTTCGCGTTTTGGGTAGCGCCTGCAAACAAATCGTTCAGGCTGGTACCAGACCAGAACTCACGGTCGAATTCGTCATTGAGCAGCTGAGCCCGCTTGAGCGCCACAATTTTCCTGAAGATGGCCGCCCAGCTGGCAATTGAAATGCCTATCAGCAGTGCCACCACCGCCTGAACAACCCAGCTGGCGTGAAGAATGAGGCTGACAATGGAAAGGTCTTGGTTCATGTTGAGGCTGTGTTTGATGCAGTCAATTTTTAAGGCTGTCTATCAGGCATGCGGGCATGCGCACCGGCTGCATGCTCGATGCGTTGACCCAGCCAATCCGGATCGTGCCTTCGCACAGCAAAGCGGCAGACCTGGTACTGCCTGGGGCAGTGACCGTTTGCTCTGTTTTTAATAGCGCCTGCTGCCTGATTATGAGGGACGCGCCACGCCTTTCAAGCATCGCCGCCGTAACAATCAGTTCATCGTCCAGCCGGGCCGGGCCGTGGTAGCGAATGCTGGTCTCCAGCACCACAAACATGCCGCCGGTGCTTTCCCGCAATTGCTGTTGTTCAACGCCCAGTGAACGGAGCCATTCGGTGCGCGAGCGTTCAAAAAACTTCAGGTAGTTGGCATAAAAAACAATGCCACCTGCGTCGGTGTCTTCCCAGTAGACCCGGACAGGCCACTGAAATATGGCCCCCACGCTTGTCGCTTCGCGTACTGCGCTGCCCCCCGGGGGGGCCGCTGCGCCTGCGGTCTGGCTAAGCCAGTCCCGCGGCCCTTGCTTGAAAGGGGCATCGCCTCCGGTTGAGTGAGTCATATTCTGGCTAGACAATCACAGACTCCAGCCGCGCCACGGCATCCTTGAGTTGTGCCATCGAATTGGCGGTTGAAAAGCGCACGAACTGCTCTGGCGCGGCGTGGCCAAAATCGCGGCCGGGTGTGACGGCCAGATGGGCGCGCTTCATCAGCTCGAAAGCGAAGTCCCAACTGCCGCTCACGCCGAGACGTTTAGCGGCGTCTATGCAATCGGCGTACGCATAAAAAGCGCCATCAGGCATCACCGGCACGCGAAGTCCCAGGCGATTGAGTTCAGGAATGAAGTAGTCGCGCCTGGCCTTGAACTCGGTGCGACGGCGCTCGTATTCGTGCAGGCTCTCTGGTTCAAAGCAGGCCAGCGCAGCGTGCTGCGCTACCGTACTGGCACAAATGAACAGGTTTTGCGCCAGGCGTTCGATGACGGGCACCAGCGCTTCGGGCACCACCAGCCAGCCCAGGCGCCAGCCGGTCATGTTGAAGTATTTGCTGAAGGAGTTGATGCTGATGACGCTCTGGCCCAACTCACCGGGCATGCTCAGCGCCGAATGTCCGAACTGCTCTTCGTAACTCAGGCCAAGGTAAATCTCGTCGATGAGAGTGATGCCGCCCTGGCTGTGGACAAATTGGTGAATGCGCTGCAGTTCCTGCGGCGCAATCGATGTACCGGTCGGGTTGGAGGGTGACGCCAGCAAGACCCCGCGTGTCTGCGGGTTCCAGGCGGCCCGTACTTTGGCTTCAGTCAGCTGAAAGCGCTCTTCTGCGGTCGTTGGAATCAGGACTGCCGTGCCTTCCGCTGCGCTGACAAAATGCCGGTTACACGGGTAACTCGGGTCGGGCATCAAAATCTCGTCACCCGACTCGATCAGGGCCAGACAAGCGAGTTGCAAGGCGGCTGATGCGCCTGCCGTGATGATGATGCGGCTGGGTGCCACCTGGGCACCAAACCGGGACGCATACCAGCCACTGATGCGCTCACGCAAGGCGGGTAGCCCGGTCGCCTGGGTGTACTGCGTTGCGCCTTGGGCAATCGCGCGGTTGGCGGCCTGTTGCACCAGCGGTGGGGCGGTGAAGTCTGGCTCACCGATGTTCAAAAAAATCATGGGCTGGGAGGTGTGCGAAACCTGCTCGGCCAGCGCAGTGGCAGCTTTGGCCACCTCCATTACATAAAACGGCTCAATCCGTTGAGCCCGCTGGGCAATTTTCACGCAAGCGCTTCCATGATTTTTGACTATTTTGATTTGTCGGCGGCGACTTCTGCGGGGCGCAAAGAAGGGGCCAACTGGTGCAGTACGCCATTGACATACTTGTGGCCGTCAGTTCCACCAAACGCCTTGGCCAATTCAATGCACTCGTTGATCACAACGCGGTAGGGGACGTCCAGGCAATGGCTGAATTCATAAGTTCCTATCCACAAAATGGCATGTTCAACCGGTGAAATCTCTGCCATTTTTCGGTCGAGCAAGGGCAGGATGCGGTCGTCCAGCGACTTTGCGTCTTCAATACAACCGCGCAGCAGCGCATCGTAGTGGGCCGAGTCCGCTTTGTGAAAACCCACCAGATCCCGGGTAAACGCGTCAATCGAGTCCGCTTCGTTGCGACCCACCAGGTGCTGGTACAGGGCCTGCAAGGCAAACTCCCGGGCGCGCGTGCGGGCTGACTTGTCGGCCGCCTTTTTAACGCCCGTATCGGTCAGGCCCGTGCGTGTTTGCGGAGGTCGTTTGGGTTTGATGAGGGATTCAGCCATGAGGTACCGATTGATGCCGATGAAGTAATGGGGGTAACAGGGGGAAATGCAAAAAACGGAGGTGAGGGGCCACAGTGGGGCGGGGGCTCAGGAAAGGACTTTGAGAAGGTTGGCCATTTCAACCGCCACGCGTGCTGCATCACGCCCTTTTTCATGCTGGCGCACCTGCGCTTGCACCAGGTTTTCGGTGGTCAGTATGGCGTTGGCAATCGGCAATTGGTAATCCAGCGCCAGACGCGTGAC
>JANNXF010000382.1:0-1510 GCA_031409395.1 Polaromonas sp. | reverse complement strand
GTTGGCGCCATCTTCATGGTCGACATTGCCCACTACGCAGGTCTGGTGGCCGCGGGCGTGTACCCCAACCCGGTGCCGCATGCCGATGTGGTGACCTCGACCACCCACAAGAGCCTGCGCGGCCCGCGCGGCGGCATTATCCTGATGAAGGCCCAGCACGAAAAAGCCATCAACAGCGCCATCTTCCCAGGCCTGCAGGGCGGCCCGCTGATGCACGTGATTGCGGCCAAAGCCGTGGCCTTCAAGGAAGCCCTGTCACCCGAATTCAAGATCTACCAGCAGCAAGTGCTGAAAAACGCGCAAATTGTGGCCGAAACCCTGACCCAGCGCGGCCTGCGCATCGTCAGCGGCCGCACCGAAAGCCATGTGATGCTGGTCGACCTGCGTGCCAAGGGCATTACCGGCAAGGAAGCCGAAGCCGTGCTGGGCAGCGCCCACATGACCATCAACAAGAACGCGATTCCAAACGACCCGGAAAAGCCGATGGTCACCAGCGGCGTGCGCATTGGCACACCCGCCATGACCACCCGCGGCTTCAAGGACGAAGAAGCCAGAGCCACCGCCAACCTGATTGCCGACGTGCTCGACAATCCACGCGATGCCGCCACCATTGACGCCGTGCGGGCCAAGGTCAACGCCCTGACCAGCCGTTTCCCGGTGTACGGCTAAGCCATCCACAGCTCAGGCACTGCAGGCTATGCCTGACGGGTTGCGCAGCCGCTATACTTTTAATAGCTGCTTGCGCCCGTGAAATAAGGGCAAAAGGCCTTAAACACCTGAAAAATCAGGCTGAAACCTCATGAAATGCCCTTTTTGCGGACACCTTGAAACCCAGGTGGTTGAAACCCGAATCGCCGAAGATGCCGATTTCATACGCCGCCGCCGCCAGTGCGGCGCGTGTGAAAAACGCTTCACCACCTACGAGCGACCCGACGTCAACTTTCCGGCGATCGTCAAAAAAGACGGCCGGCGGATCGACTACAAACGCACCAAAATTCAGGATTCCATGAACCTGGCGCTGCGCAAGCGCCCGGTCAGCACGGAGCAGGTCGACTCCGCCATTGAGCGCATTGAAGAAAAGCTGCTCAACCTCGGCCTGCGCGAAGTCGCCTCCAACCGCCTGGGCGAACTGGTCATGCGAGAGCTCAAAAAGCTCGACAAAGTCGCCTACGTGCGTTTTGCCAGCGTCTACCGCAGTTTTGAAGACATTGATGAATTCAAGACGCTGGTGGATGAGGTGCGGCGCTAGGACGCCCGGTAGTCGCTACTGTCATAACACCGACAGGTGGCAGATCCACGGCGATAGACGGCGGTGATGCTCACAGGACGTCTCTTTACACTGTGGATATGTGTAACCAATCTCCGCACGGCAACCGCCCTCAGTTCGGCTTCACCCTGATCGAACTGCTGATCACCATGTCTGTTCTGGCTATTTTGTTGGCTGTAGCACTTCCTAACTTGAGGTCGTTTGTTGTCAGCAACCGTCTGTTCACGTTCGAGGACAGACGGT
>JANNXF010000381.1:0-3436 GCA_031409395.1 Polaromonas sp. | reverse complement strand
AAGACCGGGACACCACAGCAAACTCCGCCGGTACGAGACGCTCAAAGGTGTACAGGCTGGCATAGCTCAACAGCTCCAGCGGCGACAACTCGGCCAGCGTGTACTGAAACATGGCAACAGCGCTCAACCGTTGTCGGTGAGCTAGGTCAAAAATATCCAGCACTTTGCAGAGTTCGGAAATGGCCGGGCAGCTGGCAGCCAGTTGATCCAGCTCCGACCGTCTTGGCGAGTGCTGCACCAGCACCAACCCCGAACAACGCACAGCGCGCACTAATACGTCCGGGGCGACAGCTGCAACGCTTGCCAGTATCGCCACGTTGGCAAAGCGTTCCTGGCCCATGTATTGCGCC
Source organism: Polaromonas sp. (assembly GCA_031409395.1). GTDB lineage: Bacteria > Pseudomonadota > Gammaproteobacteria > Burkholderiales > Burkholderiaceae_C > Polaromonas. Next base: position 3,086 of record JANNXF010000381.1, on the reverse strand, counting down.
AGCGCAAGCGCCATGGTCTGCGACTGCCAGATTTGAGCGGGTAAGCCGGTCAGAAAGTTACTGGACCAAAAGGCAGCATGACGCTCTGCGCGTGAGACCTTGTGTTTTCCGCGCAGAACGGGCTTGCCGTCAAGGTAGGCAAGTGCGGTCTCTTCCACTGCCAAAGAAATAGATTTACCTGACTCAATCAGATGCTGGAAACGGTCGTTGTAATAGTGGAGCATTCAGATATCAACGCAATGGCTCAAGTGCAGAGATGCTGATTGATAGCGTAGCCAATGGTATTCAGGAGGACATCACCATTAAGGATGTTGTTACAGCCTTATGGGAAAGTTCAACCGCTTGTGACTTGGTATTTTTTAAAAAAACACCTGTCACCCAATCAACACGGGCGCAAGGAGCTACCAATAACGTAGCAAATTCAAAGCAACCTCAAGACGCCGTACCGCGGATTTTCTGCACCAGCGCCGTTGTCGAATAGCCGTCGACAAACGGAATTGCCAGCGCCTTGCCGCCGTAGGCTTCGACCACTGCGGTTTCGGCCAGGGTGCGCATGTCGTAGTCGCCGCCCTTGACCAGAATGTCGGGTTTCAGGGCGGTGATCAGTTCGAGCGGCGTGTCTTCGTCAAACCAGGTGACCAGGCTGACGGACTCGAGCGCGGCCATCAGCGCGGCCCGGTCTTCTTCGCGGTTCAGGGGGCGGTCGGGGCCTTTGCCCAGGCGTTTGGCGGATGCGTCGGTGTTCAGCGCCACCACCAGGCTGGCGCCGAGCGCACGGGCGTTGGCCAGGTAGCTGGCATGGCCGCGGTGCAACACGTCAAACACGCCGTTGGTAAACACCACCGGGTGCGGCAGCGCGGCCACGCGGGCGGCCGCGTCTTCACGCGACGCGATTTTGGCCAAGAATGCGGGGGCACTCACAGGGGCGCTGAAACGTAAGAGGGCATCAGACCGCTTTGGGCTGGGCTTCCAGCGCCATGCTGGCAGCGATTTCGCGGCTCAGGTCTTTGCGGTAGCGGTTGAGTTCCTGCACGCTTTTGAAGCTCTGGTTCATCAGCAGGCTCAGGTTGTGCAGGATGCGCTCGACCACTTTGCCTTCCCACACGGCGTCAAACTTGATCTGCGTGTCGAGCCAGTGCTCCAGCCACTCGGGGTTGGGCAGGCGGCTTTGAATGGTGTCGCGCGGAAACAGGTTTTTGTTGACGTGCAGATTGGTCGGGTGCAGGGCCTGCGCGGTGCGGCGGGCGCTGGCCATCAGCACACCGACCTTGGTGAAGGCGGATTTGGCGTCGTTGCCGCATTTCTGGATGGCGCGCTTCATGTAGCGCAGGTAAGCGCCGCCGTGGCGCGCTTCGTCCTGGCTGAGCTGGGTGTAAATCTGCTTGATGACGGGTTCTGAATGCCATTCGCTGGCGCGGCGGTACCAGTGGTTCAGGCGGATTTCGCCGCAAAAATGCAGCATCAGGGTTTCCAGCGGCGGGGCTGGCTCGAACTCAAAGCGCACCTCGTGCAGCTCTTGTTCGGTGGGCGCCAGGTCGGGCCGGAAGCGCTTGAGGTATTCCATCAGCACCAGCGAATGCTTTTGCTCTTCAAAAAACCAGATCGACATGAAGGCAGAAAAGTCGCTGTCGTCCTTGTTGTCGCGCAAAAACATCTCGGTGGCGGGCAGCGCTGCCCATTCGGTGATGGCGTTCATCTTGATGGTCTGCGCCTGCTCGTCGGTGAGCTTGGAGGCGTCAAAACTGGCCCAGGGAATGTCCTTGTCCATGTCCCAGCGGACAGACTCAAGTTGTTTGAACAGTTCGGGATACAGCATAAGAACTCCTTGCAAGGAATACGCAGAGAAACCTGCCTCGGATGTGGCGCCACGTCCATCCTGGGTAATGGCCGGATTCTAGGCGGCTAATGTGACAAATGGCGGCTTGCGGGCTATTTGCAAGCAAATCAGCCGGCCGTGAATCTGCCCAGCCCGCCAGAACGTACAGACAAAGCGGCTTGATGGCGGGTCTTTCGACGCGGTCTCTGCCCCCCGGTGTGCAGCCGGGGCCCGCGCATGCCAAAATTATTTTCTTTCAACCCCCTGCATCGAGTTCAGCCATGCCCACCTTTGACTTCAACCCCCTGCGCAAGATGGCGCTTTTAACGGCGACCGCGCTGCTTTCATGCAGCGCCTGGGCGGCCACACCGGCGGACGCCGCGCCTGGCACCGCCTGCCCGGCCTTGCTGCAACACCAGTTTCTGCGCCTGCAGGACGAGAAACCCCAGTCGCTGTGCCAGTACAGCGGCAAGGTGGTGGTGGTGGTCAATACCGCCAGTTTTTGCGGTTTTACCCCGCAGTACAAGGGCCTGGAGGCGCTGCACACCAGGTACAAGGACCGCGGGCTGGTGGTGCTGGGCTTTCCGTCCAACGACTTTTCGCAGGAAGGCGGCAGCAACAAGGACATTGCCGATTTTTGCGAAAGCACCTTTGGCGTGAAGTTTCCGATGTTCACCAAAACCACGGTGAGCGGCAAAGACGCCCACCCTTTCTTCAAACAGCTGACTGACAAGTCAGGCACGCCGCCGCGCTGGAACTTCTATAAGTATGTGCTCGCCCGCGACGGCCTGAGCGCCACCAGCTTCAATTCGATGGCCGACCCGGGCAGCCGCCAGTTTCTCCAGGAAATTGAAAAACAACTGGCTGTCAAATAAGCCGCAAGGCTGGAACACCCAATAAATTACCGTCCGGTAATTATTTTTACCAAATGGTAATTTATTCTGTATGATGAACCATGCACCGCATCTGGACCTGCCCTGTCGCCCACATTTCCGCCCTGCTGAGCGCTTGCCCTCGAGTGGTTCAGCCCTGCGCCAGCGCCTGCCCAGGCGCCTGAAGCCCATGCGCCACTGCGTCATTTACACAAATTTACCAGGCCATCCAGGGCCGAAAGGGGAACTCCCGGCGGTGCTGCGCCCTCTTACCCCCTATGTTGCTGGTGACGCTGAAAAGCCTTGCCCGCAGCAAAACAGTTTCATTGTTGCGAAGTCTTGCTGGCCGACCTGGCCAGGACGAAATCCCGGAGCGGTTCTCCTCCTCCCTCCCTCCC
>JANNXF010000380.1:0-3652 GCA_031409395.1 Polaromonas sp. | reverse complement strand
ATCTGCTGGATGGCTTCCAGGCGCTGGCTGGCCTGTTTGGTCAGGCCTTCGATGTCGGGCACCATCAGGTAGGCGTAGGCCTGGTGGTGGCTGCGGCCGACCCGGCCGCGCAATTGGTGTAGCTGGGCCAGGCCAAACTTGTCGGCGCGGCTCATCACGATGGTGTTGGCGCTCGGCACGTCAATGCCGGTTTCAATGATGGTGGAGCACAGCAGCAGGTTGAAGCGCTGGGCCACAAAGTCTTTCATCACCCGCTCAAGTTCGCGTTCGGGCATCTGGCCGTGGGCCACGGCGATGCGGGCTTCGGGCAGCAGCTCTTCCAGCTTTTGCCGGCGGTTCTGAATCGTTTCGACCTCGTTGTGCAAAAAGTAAACCTGCCCGCCACGCTTGAGTTCACGCAGCACGGCTTCACGAATCACACCGTTGCTTTCGCTGCGGACAAAGGTCTTGATGGCCAGTCGGCGCTGTGGCGCGGTGGCAATCACGCTCAGGTCGCGCAGACCTTCGAGCGCCATGCCCAGGGTGCGCGGAATCGGCGTGGCGGTCAGCGTCAGCACGTCCACCTCGGCGCGCATGGATTTCATCGCTTCCTTGTGGCGCACACCAAAGCGGTGTTCTTCGTCAATGATGAGCAGGCCCAGCCGCTGGAACTTCACGTCCTGGCTGAGCAGTTTGTGGGTTCCCACCACGATATCGACGGTTCCGTCGGCGATGCCCTTGATGGCGGCGGTGATTTCCTTGCCTGACCGGAAGCGGCTCATTTCGGCGACCTTGACCGGCCACTTGGCAAAGCGGTCTACCAGCGTCTGGTAGTGCTGTTCGGCCAGCAGCGTGGTGGGCGCCAGCAGGGCGACCTGCTTGCCGCCAGTGATGGCAATGAAGGCGGCACGCAGCGCGACCTCGGTTTTGCCAAAACCTACATCGCCGCAGACCAGGCGGTCCATGGGGCGCGGGCTGATCATGTCCTGAATCACCGCATGAATGGCCGCGCGCTGGTCGGCGGTTTCATCAAAGCCGAAATCGTTGGAAAAGGCTTCGTAGTCGCCCGGCGAATAGCGAAAGGCGTGGCCTTCGCGTGCGGCGCGGCGGGCATAGATGTTGAGCAGCTCGGCGGCCGAATCGCGAATTTGTTCAGCCGCCTTGCGTTTGGCTTTTTCCCACTGGCCGCTGCCCAGCCGGTGCAGGGGGGCTTCGTCGGCGCTGACGCCGGTGTAGCGGCTGATCAGGTGCAGCTGGCTGACCGGCACATACAGTGTGGCCTTGTCGGCATATTCCAGGTGCAAAAACTCCTGCAGCAACGGGCTGCCATCGGGGTTTTTGCCGATGCCCAGGTCCATATTGAGGAGGCCCTTGTAGCGGCCAATACCGTGCGCGCTGTGGACCACCGGGTCGCCCACATTGAGCTCGGCCAGGTCCTTGATCAGCGCTTCGACATCGCTGACGCGCTCCTGGCTTTTGTTGCGGCGGCGAATGGTGACGCCTGCGGCAAACAGCTCGGTCTCGGTGACAAAGTCAATGCTGCCTTCCAGCCAGCTAAAACCGGTGTTCAGCCCCGCCGTGGCAATGCCGAGTTTTTCGTCACTGAGCTGAAACGCCTCCAGCGAATCAAACGCCGGCGGGCTGACCTGGCTGGCGCGCAGAAAGTCCAGCAGGCTTTCGCGGCGACCATCGCTTTCAGCGAGCAGCAGCACCCGGTGGGCGGTATTGCGGACATGGCTTTTGAAGCGGGCCAGGGGATCTTCGGCGCCGCGCACCACTGCCATTTCACCGAGTTTTTGAAACTGGGCGCTGTCGGCGATGTCTTCTATCGACGCGCGCAGCGACAGTTGGGGGTAATCATTGGCCCGCGTATAAAACTGATCGGCGCTCAGAAAAAGCGATTCGGGCGGCAGTGCTGGCCGGTCGGGGGCGCCCTGCACCAGCCGGTAGCGGTCTTTGGTGTCTTGCCAGAAGCGCTGAAACGCGGGCTCCAGGTCGCCGTGCAGGACCACCGTGGCGTCTTTGCCCAGGTAGTCAAACACCGTGGCAGTTTCTTCAAAAAACAGTGGCAGGTAGTACTCGATACCCGCTGTGGCCACGCCATTGCCCATGTCTTTGTAGATGCGGCTCTTGGTCGGGTCGCCGTCAAGCAGTTCGCGCCAGCGGCTGCGAAACTTGCTCCGCGCGTCGTTGTCCATCGGAAACTCGCGCCCGGGCAGCAGGCGCACTTCGGGCACCGGGTACAGGCTGCGCTGGCTGTCGGGATCGAATGTGCGAATGCTGTCGATCTCATCGTCAAACAAATCGACGCGGTAAGGCACCAGCGAGCCCATGGGAAACAGATCAATCAGCCCGCCACGGACCGCGTATTCGCCGGGGCTGACGACCTGGGTGACGTGGCTGTAGCCGGCCAGGGTCAACTGGGCTTTCAGGCGGGCTTCATCGAGCTGCTGCTTGACCTTGAACTCAAAGGTGTAGCCGGCCAGAAAACTCGGGGGCGCCAGGCGGTACAAGGCCGTGGTGGCAGGCACGATGACCACATCAGCCCCGGTGTCCTTGTTGCGCTGCTGGATGCGCCACAGCGTGGCCAGCCGTTCGCTGATCAGGTCCTGGTGCGGTGAAAACGTGTCGTAGGGCAGGGTTTCCCAGTCGGGAAACAACGCGCAGCGCAGGTCTGGGGCGAAAAACGCGATTTCATCCATCAGGCGCTGGGCGGTGCTGGCGTCAGAGGTGACGATGGCTGTGAGTTTGCCTGCGGCCTTTTCTCTCATGCCGAGTTGCGCCATCAGCAAGGCGTCTGCCGAGCCTGCAGGCTGCGGCAGCGTGTAGCGTTTGCCGGGCACCAGTTTGGGTAATTGCGGAAGTAGATCCATGAATCAATCAGGCCGGAAGGAGAAGAAAAATCTGTGACAACTGTCGGTGAAAAAAGCCAAACACCCCAAACTAAAAAGAGTGGGGTGCTGGCGGCGTTTAATTCACGCAATCCCGTGATTTTAGAATCTATGATGACTTGATGACGCCTGAGCCCCTCAAACCCCGACTTTTTGCCCTGATTCCCTGCGCCGGAAATGGCAGCCGTGCCGGCACCAGCAGCCCCAAACAGTACCAGTTGCTGGCCGGGCGGGCGATGGTTTGGCACACGCTGCAGGCGTTCAGGGCGCTCAATACCAGTTTGTCGGGTTTGTGGGTGGTGGTGTCGCCCCATGACAGCGGTTTTTTGCAGGCCTGCCCTGACTTCCAACAAGGCCACGAGGTGTTGTTGGCCCAGGGTGGCGCCAGCCGCGCTGCCAGCGTGCTGAACGGCCTCAGGGCGCTGCTGGCGCAAACGGCAAAACCCGACGACTGGGTGCTGGTGCATGATGCGGCGCGCTGCCTGATCACGCCCGCGCAGATCACCGCGCTGATAGAGGCCTGCCGGCACGATGCGGTGGGCGGCCTGCTGGCCCAGCCCCTGCCCGACACCCTGAAAAGCGGCGTCTCCAACCGGGTGGCCGCAACGATTGACCGTAGCGACAAATACCTGGCCCAGACCCCGCAGATGTTTCGCATGGGTGCGTTGATGGCGGCGCTTGAAGCGGCCGGTGACGCGGTGACAGACGAGTCGGGTGCGATGGAGTCGCAAGGGGCCAGGCCGCTGCTGGTTCCCGGCAGCGCGCAGAATTTCAAAGTGACC
>JANNXF010000379.1:0-1982 GCA_031409395.1 Polaromonas sp. | reverse complement strand
ATAGATGGTCTGGAACTTGGCCACCTGCGGCAGCGCCACACGGTGCAGCGGCCGCGCGGCCTCGGGCGCAAACGCCTGCACCACGCTCAGCACAATGGCCGACCAGAAGAAAAACGTGAAGCACATCCACACCGCAGGAATCTTGAGAAACCCCAGGCTGCTCTCGGCACCACCGGTCTTGAGCGCCCCCAGGGGCGGCCGGGCGACCTGCAACGCCAGCTTGTCGCGGTTAAACACCAGAACCGCCAGCACCGCAAACGCCAGCACACCTGCCACCGCCAGCGCCACACGCCATGAGTAGGCAAACGTCAGCGTGACCACCACCGCAGGCGCCAGCGCCCAGCCCAGGCTGCCGGTGATGCCGTGCACGCTGTAGGCATGGCCCAAACGCGACGCACTGACCTTGCGGTTGATCAGGGTGTAGTCCACCGGGTGAAACACGCCGTTGCCCACCCCCGCCAAGGCCGCAAAACCGGCCAGCATCCAGTAGCTGGTGCTTACCGAATACCCGAAGGCCGCCACGCCCAGCAGCGACAGGCCGGCAAACAGCAAGGGGCGCGGCCCAAACCGGTCCACCAGAAAGCCCGACAGCGCCTGCACCACGCACGACACCACAAAGAAAATCGTCATCAGAAACCCCAACTGCGCGTAGCTGACGCTGAACTCATCTTTGAGCCAGGGAAACAGCGGAGGCAGCAGCAGCTGGCTGAAGTGGCTGATCATGTGGGCCAGCCCCACCAGGCCAATCACGCTGGCGTCTTTGCGCAGCGGCACGGGGCTGGCGGCAGGCAGGTTCAGGGTGCTTGAAGTTGTCATCGGCTTATCGTAGTATCGGCCGGGTCTGCTGAAATGCGACAAAAAGCCATGTTTCGGTGAATTACAGACAAACCATAGCCCCCGAACCTTCTGCGCCCATGACCCGAAACGCCCCACCCCGCTCCCTGCTTCAACTGGTGCCGGTGGGCAATACCGACCCGTTCACGCCCAGCGTTCGGCGACCGGTGCGCCTGCGCTCACGCGCCATGGCGGCCGACACTCACTTTGAGCCGCACACCCACGCCTGGGCCCAGCTGGCCTACTGCGCCACCGGCGTTTTGCAGGTGACGGCAGCCCCTGGCGGCCACGGCAAGGACAAAGCCGACGAGATCACCTACATCGTGCCGCCGTCTCGGGCGGTGTGGATTGCGCCAGGAGCCCGCCACCATGTCACCGTACTGGAAGCCGCCGAATTTCGCACCCTGTACATCGACGAAAGCGCGATTCCCGAAGGTTGGCAGGGTTGCCGCGTGATGGTGGTGTCAGCGCTGCTGCGTGAGCTGATTCATGCGCTAGACGCCAGCCCCGGCCAGCCCCTGCCGGCGGCGCGAGAGCAGTGGCTGACCCAGCTGGTGCTCGACGAAATCACCCACGCCGACACCCAGGCACTGGGCGTACCCCTGCCCCACGCCCAAACCGGCGACAAGCGGCTGCGCGCCCTGTGCCAGGCGGTGCTGCAAGCCCCCGCACGCCGCGCCACCCTGGCCGGCTGGGCGGCAGATGTCGGTGCCAGCGAGCGCACCGTGGCCAGGTTGTTTCGTGACGAGCTGGGCATGAGCTACCAGCAGTGGCGCCAGCAGGCCGTATTGGCCCACGCCCTGCCGCTGTTGACGCGCGGCCTGCCCATCAGCGCTGTGGCTGCCGCCACCGGCTACGCCAGCGACAGCGCGTTTTCAGCCATGTTCAAGGCCGCCATGGGGCAGTCACCCCGTTATTTTCAGGGTAAAAAAGACCTCTAGCCCAATCATCACGGGCGCGAGCAGCTATTAAATCAATAGCGCCTGAACACGCCTTGCCCCCTCCCTCAGCGGGGGAGCAACTGTGTTTCAAAGCAAATGATTTTTTCAATTATTTCAAGCCACCGCAGCCTGTGAACAACCATGGTCAGCCTGCCAAGGTTTCCCCGATTTAAAGATGGCATTGATGATGATCAACAGCTTGTGCAT
>JANNXF010000378.1:0-2636 GCA_031409395.1 Polaromonas sp. | reverse complement strand
GTCTGGCCGATGTGGTGCCCGGCTTTTCGGCAGACGGCGCGGCGGTGCGCAGCGTTGTGCTCAAGGGCGGTGGCGCGGCCAGGGTGATTCCGGTCGACGACCGCGTGGCGACACTGATTCCGTTTCGCGGCCCGGGCGGGCCACGCGGCGGCTCTTTCCGCTATGTCTCGGCGGCCGATGTCCTGGCGCAGCGCCTGGCGCCTGACACCCTCAAAGGGAAAATTGTTCTGCTGGGCGCCACCGCGCCCGGCCTGCTTGATTTGCGCGTCACGCCGGTGGGCGAAACCTTTCCGGGCGTGGAAGTTCATGCCAACGTGATCTCGGGCTTTCTTGATGGCCGGGTGCTGGTCCAGCCCGACTATGCCACTGGCTTTGAGGTGCTGCAGTTGCTGCTTGCCGGCTTGATGCTGGCCTTCGCCTTGCCCTTGCTGTCTGCGCCACGGGCAGTGGCGGCCAGTGTGGCGGTGGTGGGCGTGCTGCTGGGCCTGAACTTCTTGCTGTTTTCAGCCTACGGCCTGGTGCTGCCGCTGGCCAGTGCGCTGGCCATGGCGCTGAGCGCGTTCGCCCTCAACATGAGTTACGGGTATTTTGTGGAAAGCCGTGCCAAACGAGAGCTGGCCCAGCTGTTCGGCACCTATGTGCCGCCCGAGTTGGTTGACGAAATGGTCAAAGACCCCGATCGCTACAGCATGCAGGCCAGCACCCGCGAACTGACCGTGATGTTTTGCGACATGCGGGGCTTTACCAAGATGTCGGAAAGCATGGATCCCGCCCAGCTGCAGGCCTTGCTCAACGGCGTGTTCAGCCGCCTGACCGGCCTGATACGCCACAACCGCGGCACGATTGACAAATACATGGGCGACTGCGTGATGGCGTTTTGGGGCGCACCGGTCGATACGCCAGACCATGCACCGCTGGCGGTGAAGACCGCGCTGGAAATGTCCAGCGCCGTCCGCCAGCTCAACGAAGAGCACAAGGCCAGGGGTTTGCCTGAATTTGGCATTGGCATCGGCCTGAACACCGGGAGCATGTGTGTGGGCGACATGGGGTCTGATGTGCGCCGCAGTTACACCGTGATTGGCGACGCCGTGAACCTGGGCTCCCGGCTGGAAGGGCTGTGCAAAACCTACGGGGTAGAGATCGTTGCAAGCGAGTCCACCCGGCAGCGCGCAGACGGCTTTGTCTGGCAAGAGCTGGACAAAGTCCGGGTGCAGGGCAAAGACCAGGCCGTCGCCATTTTTTCTCCCATGCCGCCAGCTAGCCCGGCGGACGCTGTGGCCACCGCGCATGAATTGGCCCGCTGGAACCGGGCCCTGCAGGCCTACCGTGCGCAGGACTGGGCGGCTTGCGCTGCGCAATTGGCTGATTTACAGCGGCTAAATGCCAAAAAGTGCCTTTACCGCCTGTATGCCGAGCGTGTAGCCTTGGGGGAGTCCTTGCCTTTTAATTCGACGTGGGACGGTGTCACCCATTTTGAAACCAAATAACCGCCCGCCCCCCAGCCAAGGCTGAGGGTCAGGCCCATCGGAAAATTGATGAAAGTACGTGTCCTGGGCTGTTCGGGAGCCATTGCCAAAGACTGCCGCACCACGTCTTTTTTGCTCGACCATGACGTGCTGGTAGACGCCGGTACCGGCGTGGGCGACCTCACGCTCGATGAAATGGCCGGCATTGACCATGTCTTGCTAACCCATTCCCACCTGGACCACATTGCCGCCCTGCCCCTGATGGTGGACGCCATTGGCTCCCGCCGAACCCGGCCGGTACAGGTGCATGCCCTGCAGGCCACCATAGACGCCCTCAAGGCGCATGTCTTTAACAACACCATCTGGCCCGACTTTTCAGCCCTGCCCACGCCAGCGGCGCCGTTTATCAGCTTTCACCCCCTGCAGCTGGGCCAGACCCTGGTGCTGGCGGGGAAAAACATCGAAGTCCTGCCCGCTGTGCACACCGTGCCGGCCGTGGGCTATGCGGTCAGCACGGGCAGCCGTTACTGGGTGTTCACGGGCGACACCGAGCACAACCCGGCGCTGTGGGCGCGCATCAACCAGCTCGACGTGGCCATGTTGGTGATTGAAACCGCCTTCAGCAACCGCGAGCGAAACCTCGCCAAGCGCAGCCTGCACCTGTCACCCCACGCGCTGGCCGACGAGCTGACCTACATCGCCCCGGGTAAAAACTACCCCATCTACATCACCCACACCAAACCGGCCGAAACAGCGCTGATCATGGCCGAGATAGAGTGCTTTGACCACAAGACGCTGCCAGCGGGCTCGGAGATCGAGCACGAGGCCCACGATATCCGTTGGCTGCTGGCAGGCCAGGAATTTGAGGTGTGAGGAATGCCAGGCAGCCTGCGCGGGCTGAATAAGTGACAAAAATGGCACCCCATTTGAAGTTGCCAGTCAAAAAAAGTCAGCACCTCGCCTGAGTTGCGACAAATATCACGGTTAAAGCCGGCAAAACAGGCGCCAAAGAGCTGGCACGCAAGCTGCTCTAGTGTCTGGCAAGTATTTTTTAACCAAGGAGTTTTTAATGAAACGTTCTATTCAAAAGGGTTTTACCCTGATCGAACTGATGATCGTCGTGGCGATTATTGGTATTTTGGCTGCCGTGGCTTTGCCTGCTTACCAGGA
>JANNXF010000377.1:0-12793 GCA_031409395.1 Polaromonas sp. | reverse complement strand
GCCTGGAGTTTTTCAAGCTGGTTTGCAGCCTGGCCCAATGCGTGGTTTTCCAGGAAAAGGGTTTCAAGTTCCGCCTGGGTTTGGTGTACCTGCCTCACCAGAGACTGGTTGATGTTTTGAAACTCGTCGATTCTGGTTTGGCGCATCAACCCGTCGGACAGTTCCTTGCGCACGCCGACCCAGTCGCCCCACGCGGAGCAGGGGACGTTATCGGTGGTGCTCGCGGACACCGACGGGAGTTGCGCTGAGCACTCCAGTTCCTGATGAAGCGCCCATACCGGATGGCTTTCATCAATCAATTGCCGGGACAAATACGTTTGCAGCGCCTGGTGCGAGGTGCCGCGAGTTTCTGGATGGTTGGGTAGTTCGCTGAAGCCACGAATTTGCCACTGCTCGGTGAGCACGGTCGTCAGGCTTTGTGTTTGTTGCAAGGCGTGCTGGCTATTGACCAGCACACAGCGCGAGGGGTGACGGTGAAAGTAGCGCAGCAAGGCGGTATTCCAGCGTGCCCATTGCCCAAGCGCCGAATTCACAAGTTCAGCCGTAGGTCGAGCCTGTCCGGCCAACGCTTTGGCCAAATAGGCGTGGGGTGTGTCGTAGACCAGCAAAAATCGCACCTGGGGATCGAACTCTCGCCAGAAGTCGAGCAGGAATGCAGATCCGTCGTCGGCCCAGCCCCACAAGGGTTGGTTAATATTGGCAAGCAGCAGGTCTGCGGCCAGTTCGTTCCACAGTTTGCCAGGCTGCAATTGTTCGAGCGGGCCTTCCCCATCCAGGGCAATCTCGTAGCTGCGCAGCATTAATTCGTGAATGGCTCGCGGCGTTAAATTTTCTCCGCGACAAGCCAGGGCATCGGCGACGCCGATTTGGCCGAGGCGCTCAAAGACAAGCTCGTGGCCGGAATAGGGACTACCAACGGTGAGTAAGACTTTCATAGCGCCTGTGCTGAAGGGTTGTTGCGGCCTGAACGGTCAGCGTGAATACGTTGAAAAAATGCCTCCCATTGGGGCATGATGGCTTTGGCAGAGTACAAGGCCGAGACCCGCTCACCCGCCAGGCGCAAGTTGTCGCGCTGTTGAGACGACTCCGCGTTCAGGAGATTTTCGAGCACCACAGCGGTATCTTCGGCGTCGTAGGGATCGAAAAAAACCGACGCATCCTGGTAAATTTCGCGGTGTACGGGAATATCCGAAGAAGCGACGATGCCCCCGCATTTCATGGCCTCTACGCCAGAGTAGTCAAACCCCTCAGCCAGGCCCGGGCAAACGGTGATGGCCGCGTGTTGGTAAAGCACACGCAACTCGCTTGACGGCACGTTGTTCAGCCAGAACAGATCGCCACGCTCGGCCCAGGGCTGAAAAGCTTTCAAAACCTCACCTTGATCCCAGCCAGTATTTCCTACAAACATGATTTTGAGATCAGGAAAGTGGGTGTACTTGAGGCGCTCCCAGGCTTGCATGAGCAACAGGTGGTTCTTGCGGGGCTCGATGGTTGAAACCATGAGCAGGTATTGAAGCCTGTTGCTGGCATTTTCGGTTTGGAAGTATTTTGGCAACCGGAATTTGACTTCGTCGGAGCTGGCCAGGCGGTTGCGCACAATTTGCAGCACCATTCCGGATGGAGAGGCTTCCGGAAAGTACTCGTCGGACACGATGTTGTGGATGACCGATGAGCGGGTTGCCACCTCCGGAAAGATTTTGAGCAAATCGGCGCGTGTGGCGTGTGATATGCAGGAAAACCAGGCGCCGTTCAGCACATTGTCCTTGAGCGCGTGAAGGTGGGATGCCTGGTGAAACGCCTTGTTGCTGATGGTGTGGGGCATCAGGATGGGCACGGCGTCGTGGTAGCGGACAACCATGGTGGCGTTTTTTTGAACACGGCCGGGAAAAGGCGTTTGCGTCAAAAAATAGTCGAAATCTCCGGTTTCCAGGGTGGGGTAGCGGGGGGTATCAGAATACTTCAACCCCGCCAGGCCTGCCTGGTGCAGCATCTGCCTGGAAGGAGCCAGAACGCGAAAACTGGCGCCATGCAAGGCGGGCTTGTCGGCAGGATTGAGGGTTTTGCTGAAAAAGGTGCGCCAGACGAAGTCCTCGAACAAGTCGGATTTGAAACAGCTCATGGGCAAGGCCACGCCCAAATGAGACTGCAATTGCATCCATTGCCGGGCGAAATTTTTCTCCAGCTTGTCGCGGGCAGCCTCAAAGATGTTGTGATAGGGCTTCTCGTAGATAGACACGATGAAACGCGACAGGCGATCGATGCGTCTGGCTTCGCTCATGGGCTTGGCGCCTGGTTTGAGCGCCGCCCGCAAGCGTCTGCCACCATGCTGGATCAATCCCTCAACCTTGAGTATTTTTATCGCGGACAGCCCCCGAAACAGCAAGCGCGACTCTTGCGGAATACCCGCATAGCCGTCCAGGGCAGGTTTGAGATCAACCAGGACACGGATTGGCGGGGAGGTATCGGTGGCGTTCATGCGTGCTGGGTTTCTTCGTAAAAGGCAAAAGCGTCCTGGACTGTGTCAAAAGCATGCAGTCCGCCGGCATGCAACACGGCTGCGCGCTCGCAGTGCTGTTCAATGTAGGTCCTGTGGTGCGAGACCATGACCATGGCGCGGTCGCGGCGTTTTTCAAACAGTTCCGTATTGCATTTCTCGGTAAACCGCTGATCGCCCACCGCCACGACTTCATCGATCAGAAAACAGTCGAACTCGATCACCATGGACAAGGCAAACGCCAGACGCGCCCGCATGCCAGCCGAATAGGACTTGACCGGCTCACGCAAGTAGAGGCCAAGCTCGGAGAACTCCTGCACAAAGGCAATCTTGTCTTCGGTACTGACACCATAAACACGGCAAATGAAGCGAAGGTTGTCCAGCCCGCTCAGTGTGCCCTGGAAGGCGCCACCAAATGCCAGGGGCCACGAAACCGTCATGCCGCGCGATACATGTCCCGCACTGGGCCGCTCTGTACCACCCAACAGCCGGATGAGCGTGGATTTTCCCGCGCCATTGCGTCCAAGAATACCGAGTTTTTCCCCGGGCCGAACTGTGAGGTTGATCCCTTCAAACACAGAGACCTCGCCACCGCGCGTGCCATACCGCTTGCAGACGTTGTGCATCTGAATCATTCCGGCGTGACCCCGCTGCTGATGTTGCGGGTTTTGGCCAGCCCCAGCAATGTCAGGCCCATGCATACCGCGGCCATGTAGGTGATGTCGTAATGTGCTGTGAACGCGGAGCCAAAGTAACCTTCCCGCAGCAGTTCCACACCGTGAACCATGGGAAACCAGAGAATGAGGTCCTGGGCGGGGGTAGGAAGCGCGTCCACCAAAAACGCTGCCCCTGAAAATGGAAACAAAATATAAGAGACAGGGTGCCAGATTTTCTCTACCAGCTCGGTGCGCTCGCTGAGCGCACCCACCAGCAGCCCGAGCGACATGCCAAACCAGCAAAGCATGAACCAGGCAAAGAGCACTTTCGCCACGTCTTCGGGCCAGGACATCCAGCCTATTAGCGAAAACAGCAAGACGATTACCGTGAAGGAGATCGTGGCGCCACCGAGCTCCAGCAACACTCGGGCGGCATAAATGTCGATGACCTTGACGTTGCGGTGGTACATGAGGGACAGGTTGGGCTCGATCGCGCCTATGCAGCGTGACGCCATATTGCGCCATAGCAGGACGCTGGAATAGCCGGTCACCGCAAAGGCCACGATGGGCAGATCAGAGTGCGTGCGAATGACGCTCCACAGGCCTGTCACCAGCAGGGTGAACATCATGGGTTCGAGAAAGAGCCACAGAAAGCCCACGTTACGTCGTCCGTAGCGGGTCAGAATCTCGCGCATGAGCAGCGCACCTATGACGCGCCGATGTATGGCCCAGGACCGCACCAGCGAAGTGGGGTGAGACGAAAGCTCTTCATGCATTGGGCGACACCGTTCAATCCTGATGCTCGCGTACGCCGGCAATCAGCATGGTCAGGATGCCCCAGGCGACAAGCCCAAGCGCGAAGGTTGCCAGGATGCTGCGGATGCGGCGGGGTTCCTGGGCGACATCCGGCAGGCTGGGTTGGGCGATGCGTTCCAGGTAAACCTGCTGGCGCTGTGCTTCGTTGCGGGCGCTTTCGAGGCTGGCCAGGGTGCTTGAAAGCTGTTTGTTGGCAAACTCCGCTTCCAGCGCCAGACGCTGAAACTCGGCAGCCTTGTTGGCCAGCGACTTTTGACCGCCTGTTACTTTGGTAGTTTCTTTGGCTATTTCTGCTTCCAGCGTTTTGGCGCGGTTTTGCAAGGACGGGATTTGCGGATTTAGGGGCGTGAAGGCCTTTAGCTGCGCCAGCTGCGTCGTGGTGGCAATGAGTTCTTCCTGCAGCTTGGCGACCTGCTGCAGTTGCAGCGTGGCCTGGCGCTCGGGGTCTACCACCCCCTGCTGGTTTCGGTACACAGAAAGTGCCAGGGACGCCGCCTTGGCCGTAGCGGCCGCATGGTTGACCTCGGATTGCGCAGACTTGATCATGTCCTGGCGGCCCCGCTCGTTCAGGCGGTTCACCAGTGCCTCGCTTTGCGCCAACAGCAGGCGGTTGGCGTTGACGGCGTCCTGAGCGCTGAACGCGTTGACAGAAAGGGTGGTGATGGAAGACGCCGTATCGGTTTGCACCTTCACCATCTTTTGGTAGTAGCGATGCAGGGCCTCGAAACTGTTGTCGTAGTCCAGGCCGGCAAAGCGGCTGAGGCGGTCGACTTCGCCGCTGGCATAGGCTTTGCCCAGGCCGGCCTGGTCATTCAAAAGATGCAGTGCGTCGCGCGAAAGCACATAGTCTTGCACCGTGTAGCTGTCGTCCTGGGCGCGCGCAAAGCCAGCGCCCCGCAGCAGTGCCCCAAAAGGAGAGGCCGACTGCCGCTCGGGGCTGCGCACCACAAACTGGCTGACAGAGGTGTACACATCGGAGGCCACCAGACCGAAGTACACCACCGACAAGGCTGTGGGCAGCAGGACGGTGACCAGAAAAAGCCGGTTGATTCCGGTCAAACGTTGCTTGAGGTTAAAAGTCATGCTTTGAGTTTAAGCCCGGCCGTACTGGTCGGAAAATCGCACGATGTCGTCTTCGCCGAGGTATTCGCCGCTTTGCACTTCAATCATGACCAGGCTCATCACCCCGGGATTGCTGAGGCGGTGCTTGTGGCCTGCGGGAATGTAGGTCGATTGGTTGGTTTGCAGCAGCATGTCCTGGTCCCCGTTGACAATGCTGGCGGTTCCACTGACCACAATCCAGTGCTCGCTGCGGTGATGGTGCAGTTGCAGGCTCAGCGCCGCGCCGGGCTTGACCTCGATGCGTTTGATCTTGAACTGGGGCCCTTCTTCCAGCACGGTATAGGCCCCCCATGGGCGATGCACAGTGCGGTGCAGCTTGTGGACGTCATGGCCTTGTGCCTTGAGTTCGGCGTAGATTTCCTTGACCTCCTGGCTGCGGTGCCGGTTGGCCACCAGCAGGGCGTCGGGGGTGTCAATAATGATCAGGTCGGCAACCCCCACGGTTCCAACCAGGCGATTGCTGCTCTGCACATAACAGTTGGTGGTGTCATGCAGCAGCGCCTGACCTTGCACACGGTTGCCGTCCTGGTCGGCGTCCGTCAGCTCGCTCACTGCCGTCCAGGAGCCAATGTCGCTCCAGCCAATGGCACAAGGCACCAGCGAGATGCAGTCGGTTTTCTCCATCACGGCATAGTCAATGGAGTCGTCTGGAACCTGGGCAAAGGTGTCGGCATGGAGTTCGGTCTGGCGCAGCCCTTTGCCAGCGACGGTGCGTGATTGTTCAAGGCAACGGCGGGTGGTTTCCAGAATGGAGGGGCAGTGCAGCGCCATTTCGGCCAGCATGGTACCGACGGTGAAGCAAAACATGCCTGAATTCCACCAATAGCGGCCGCTGGCGACATAGTCCTGCGCTGTTTTCAGGTCAGGCTTTTCAACAAAGCGCCTGACCACCGGGCCCTCAGCCTCGACGTAACCAAAGCCGGTTTCGGGCTTTTCGGGCTTGATGCCAAAAGTCACAATGCGCCCTTGTTCGGCCAGGGCGCGCGCCTGTGCTACCGCTGCGGAAAAGGCGACAGGGTCTGCGATCAAATGGTCGGCAGGCAGTACCAGCAGTACCGCCCCGTCTCCGTGGCTGTGCTGCAGTTGAAGCGTTGCCGCAGCCACAGCCGCCGCGGTGTTCCGGCCAAAAGGCTCCAGCACAAAACTGGTCAGCATGTCCTGCGTGTTGACCGGCGCGTATTCGTCCTCTGTCTTGAACAGCAGTTCGCGGTTGGTGACCGTCAAAATTTCGCTCACTCCGGGCAACGCTGCGCCCCGCAAGAAAGCTTTTTGCAGCAGACTTTGCCCATCGGGCAAGCGCATGAACGGTTTGGGATGCAACTCGCGAGAGACCGGCCACAGACGAGAGCCGGCACCGCCGCACAAAATGACGGGGATAAGCATTGTGGGGGTGGAGGTGGGGGAAATGGAGGGAGTCTGGATCAAGAAAGATGCCACTGCAGTGGCTCATCGCGCAAGGCATACACGCTGGCGGGGGCCTGGGTCAGATTCTTGATCTGCGCCAGAAAGGCAGCCGTTTCAGCCCTGTCGGCGGGACGGGCGCTGTGCCAGAACGCGTCGAGTTCTCCGGTGAATGTCAGGTGGGGCTGCCGGTAAAGGGCTTCGCCCAGTGCCATGAGTGGCGCACCGCGCTCCAGTGCCTGCAGGCCCACCGTGCTGTTGATCAGCACAACGCCTGCGGCATGTTGCGCCAGATCGGGCGTATCACCTTCCGACAGGTAATGCACCCGGTTACCCAGCCCCAGCTCGGCGGCAAGAACGGAAATCAGCTTTTTGTGCCCGGGCCCTCCGCGTGAGTGGGGATGCTGGCGAAACACCAGCAGTGAATGGCTGGGTGCGTGCGAGGCAAACGAGCGAATCACCCGGATGATGAAATCAGCGTTTTCCGGAAACGGGCTGTGGTGGGTAATTTGCGCATCACCGTCGTGCTGCACCGGTACGAAATAATAAGGCTGAAGCCCCTGAAACAGCTGGTTCTGGTAGCGGTAGTCAGCTGATTTGCGTAACAACTTGCGTGCCCACGACCTCAGCCAGTAGACCGCATAGTCATACGGGTTGTCATTGCGGTGGTGCTGGTAGTGGGGGAAATCCTTGCGCGACTGGTGCAGGGCCATGTAATGCTGGCTGGCATGCCAGGCCATTTTCTGAAAATGGTGGGGCGATGCGTCGGGCTGGATACCACCCGGTGGCACAAAACCCGTACCGGGCTCTTTCACCAATGTCACCGGTTGCCGCCAGACATGGCGCTCCAGGGTGGTGGAGTATCCGTTCACGCCACCCAGCTCCATCGTCAGGAAGCCTGGCCGGAAATACCCTTCCTCCAGAACCACGGTGGGCAGATTGCGGGTTTGTGCAATTTCCCGCGCCTTCGCGTGGTAGCGGCGGGATTGCCCAAACATGACCACGCAATCAATGCCCAGCTGGTCAACCAGAATGCTGAAAAAGGCTGGCCAGTTCTCGGGCGTGCCCCGGTAGGCGATGGGTTTGAGCAGCTGGCAGTCGTGCACGTCGCCGCCGTGAAAAACCACCCGATGGACTTCAGTGCCCCCGGCCTGAAGCCAGCGGGCCAAGCGGTCGTAAAAAGGCCCGACCGGACCCTGCAGCAGCAGCACCTTGCGCGATTGGGCGAGCTGCGCGAGTGCAGGGTTGCACCGGACATGCTTTTTACTCGCGCCCCAACCCGCGTTTGGCAAACCCGGCGAGCTGAGCGCTGACGAGTCGTTGAACATCGTGACTTTCATTGCTTCCCTGAACTTTTTTTACATTGTAGTTACGGACCTTACGGCCGGGTACTGTCTGTTTGTAACGGTGTCGCACTTTGTGACAATTTACGCAAAAAAACACTTATTGCCCATTTGTGTAGTTTTATGGATGGAAATTTAATGCTTTGGTTTGCGTTCTGTGGCTTTTTTTCAGTGCGCGGCTGGCGTTTACCCGGACGGCAGCGGCCCCACAATGGCGGTCATGCACAAACACTTCTCCGAAACCACGGCCGCCCGGCGCCTGGCCTACGGCCTGCTGGCCGGTTTGGTGGTGGCTGCGCTGCCTTTGCCCTTTGGCTGGCAGTTTCGGGGGCTTTTGGGCTGGTGTGCCGGCATCGCGACCTACCTGACGCTGGCCTGGTGGCTGTGCGTGGGCTTTGATTCGCAGCGCACGCGCGCCCGGGCCCAGGCGCAAGACGAGCCCAGCGTGGTACTTTTTTTACTGATGCTGCTGGCCACCCTGGCGTGCGTGGCGTCCATCGCGGTGCTGATCCAGCAGTCGCGTGACCTGTCGGGCGCAGCGCGGGCCTTGCACATCCTGCTGGGGGTTGCTGCACTGGCGGCCTCGTGGCTGTTTATCCAGACGATTTTTGCCTTCCGCTATGCCCACCGCTACTACCAGGAAGAAAGGCGCAGGGAGCCGGATGGCCCGGGCCTGCAGTTTCCGGGCGGGCTGGATCCGGATTATTTTGATTTTCTGTACTACGCCCATGTCGTGGGCATGACCTCACAGGTGTCTGACGTACAGGTGACGTCGCGCGAAATGCGCCGCCTGACGCTGGTGCACAGTGTGCTGTCGTTTGGCTTCAACATGCTGATACTGGCGCTCAGCATCAATGTGGTGGCGGGCGCGTTGCAGTAAGCGGGTAGTCCGTCAGCCGCACGGCCGCCCGCTTAACGCCGCAGCGTCAACAGCCCGGTGGACAGGGCTGTTCCGGCCACAATCACGCCGGCGCACAGGGCCATCCAGAGCGTCACGCTTTCGCCCAGAAACAGCACGCCGTAGACCACCGCAAACACCGGCACCAAAAACGTCACCGACAGGGCACGCGGCGGGCCGGCGTTTTCAATCAGGCGAAAAAACAGGATGTAGGCCACCCCGGTGCACACCACCCCGACCGCCAGCAGCGCCAGCCAGGCCTGGCCGCTGGGCATGCGGGCAGGCCACAGCCACAGCGCGGGCAGGGCCAGGCCCAGCGTGGCGCCGATCTGGCTGCCCGCTGCCGTCACCAGCGGCGGCAAGCCCGTCAGGTAGCGCTTGGTGTAGCTGGCAGAAATACCGTAGCAGACACAGGCCAGCAGGCAGGCCAGCACGGCCCAGCCGGGTGTGGCGCCTGCTGCACCGGGGTGGAAGAGGGCGCCCGGGCCGGTGGCTTTCCATGCCAGCATGGCCACACCGGCAAAGCCCACCAGCAAGCCCAGCACCCGGGAGGCGTTGAGCCGGTCTTTCAGCCAGAGCCAGGCAATCAGCGCGCCAAACATCGGCACCGTGGCGTTCAGAATGGCCGACAGCCCGGTGCTGATGGAAAGCAGGGCAAACGACAGCAAGGCAAACGGAATGCCTGAATTGAGCATGCCGATCACAAAGACCCGGCGCCAGTTTTTCCCGAGTTCAGGCAGCAAGCCGCGCAGCCACACGATGGGCAGCAAAAACAGCGCCGCAATCGCCACGCGCACGGCGGCCGTCGGCAGCGCACCAAACTCGACCGCGCCGATGCGCATGAAAAGAAACGACGAGCCCCAGATGGCGGCCAGCAGCACGAAGTCCCTGATCCAGGGTTGGGGACTGTCTGAACCGGTGGCCGCCGGGGCAGGTGGGCCACTCAAAGCAGGGTCTCCTCAAGCACGCCCTCAAGCCTGAGGAGTGCGGTTTTACGCTGCAGCCCGCCCGCGTAGCCGGTCAGCGAACCGTCGGCGCCCATCACGCGGTGGCAGGGCACGATGATGCTGACCGGGTTGCGTCCCACCGCTGCGCCCACGGCGCGAACCGCGGCGGGCTTGCCGATGCGCTGGCCCACCTGGCCGTAGCTGGTGGTGCCGCCATGCGGAATCGCCAGCAGCGCCTGCCAGACCGCCTGCTGAAACGCCGTGCCGCCGCTCAGGTCCAGCGGCAGGTCAAAGTGGCTGAGCCGGCCGGCAAAGTAGTCAGAAAGCTGCCCGATGGCTGCTTTCAGCACCGGGTGATCGGCGTCGCTGGGCCAGGTGTGGCTGGCCTCGGGCGAAAGCTCGGCAGGCAGGTGGCGCTGGTCGTCAAACCAGACACCCGCCAGCCCCAGGGGCGTGGCCGCGAGGACGAGGGGGCCCAGCGGGCTGGCAAATCGGGTTTGAACCAGGGGGGTGTCAAATTTCATGGGAATCTCCGGGCGGGCTGCCGAAGTGGCGTTGCCGGTTTTGTGCGCCATGCCCCTCCGGGAGAGGGGTTGGCAGCGTTTTCTTAAGATGTTTTAGGGGTTTTGCCGAATCAACACGGGCGCGGGTAGCTATTAATTTGATAGCGCCTGGCAGGCTGTCCGTCACTTCATCAGCGCCAGGCGCAGCCACCAGCCCACCGCTCCAGGCCCGGATAACCGCGTAGCTACGCCAGGGTTTCCAGACGGCTGACAGCTGTTCGGCCTCTTTGGCCTTTTTTGCCGGATTTTGGGGCGCGGCTTCCTTCCGCCCGCCGAACAGGGCTTTTTGCAGCGCCACGTCGCCGGCCGGAAACGCATCGGGCCAGCGCAGGGCACGCATGGCGATGTACTGGGCGGTCCAGTCGCCAATGCCCGGCAGGGCCTTCAGGGCGGCTACCGTGCCCTGAACATCCACACCGCCATGCAACTGCAGGCCAGCGCCGACCGCCCGTGCCAGCGCCACAATGGCCGCCTGGCGCTGTTTGACGATGCCCAGCTGGCCCAGCGCGTCGCCACTGGCCGCTGCCAGCACGGCAGGGGTGGGGAACAGGCGTGTCAGCTCGGGCCACGGTGTCGCCAGCGGCTCGCCAAAGGTGTTGACCAGGCGCTGCGCCAGCGTGCGGGCCGCCGCCACCGTGATTTGCTGGCCCAGCACGGCGCGCACCGCCAGCTCAAAGCCGTCCAGGCCACCGGGCACGCGCTGGCCCTCGCTGTGCGGAAAGCAGGCTCCCAGCACCTGGGCAATCGCCTGCGGGTCCGCGTCCAGATCGTAGGCGGCACGCACCCGGCGTATCACCAGGGGCAAGACCTCGCGCAATGAATCACTGACCTGCAGCACCAGCTGGCAGCGCGTGGTGTCAAACTGGGTGACCAGCCAGCCGGTGTGCCGCTTGCCCGCCGTTTCTACACCAAAAGTGCGTCCCACCCTTGTATGTTCAGTGCCGTCAGCTATGAATTCAATAGCGTCCAGCCGGCGTTTTTGCCAAAAATCCAGCAGCGCCGCCACATCGTAGGGCGGCCGGTAGCCCAGCCTGACGGTCGTGCCCTGGCCTGCTGCCGTGCTGCCTGCGCGCCGCAGCTGGGTCGGGTTCAGCTGGTAGTGGCTTAAAAACGCCGCATTGAAACGCCGCACACTGGCGTAGCCGCTGGCCAGGGCAATCTGTGTGATGGGCAGGTCAGTGTCTGCCAGCAGCTGCTTGGCCGTCAGCAGGCGGCGTGTTTGCAGGTATTGCAGCGGCGACACGCCAAACTGGGCTTCAAAAATCCGCCGCACATGGCGGTCGCTCACGCCCAGCTTTTCCGCGAGGGTTTTAATGCTGATGGTCGCGTGCAGCGAAGGGCCGCCCCGAGCAAACGCAGCCCCCTCGGGGGGCAGCGCAGTACGCGAAGCGACAAGCGTGGGGGTCCAAGCCTCAGGTTCATCAAGCAGCCGCGCCGCCTGGTGCGCCAGAATATAAGACGCGTCCTGAATCGACCACACCACCGAGTGCGGGGCCAGCTCGGGCCGGCAGCGCAGACAGGGCCGAAAGCCCGCGTTTTCGGCCTGCGCGGCGTGGCTGAAAAACCGGCAGTTCTCACGCTTGGGTGTTCTGACACGGCACACCGGGCGGCAGTAAATGCCGGTTGAGGTGACACCGGTGAAAAAGCGGCCGTCAAAACGGGCATCCTGCGCCTTCAGGGCCAGGTAGCAGTGGTCGTCGTTCAAGCGGGTGTCGCCGGGGGTCATGGGGAAATCATACGCCGCCCGCGCTGCTTGACTGGCCGTTTCCGGACCTGCCCACCGGGTCGGGTTTGACGCCCTGCGCGCACGGGCCGACCCTACAATCCTGCAAAGCCAACTCAGGGACATTCACCCATGCAAGTCAACGCCACCATTTTCAAAGCCTACGACATTCGCGGTGTGGTGCCGTCCACCATCAGCGAACAGGTGGCAGAGGCTCTGGGCAAGGCGTTTGGCACTGCGGCGCTGGCCGAAGGCGAAACCACGGTGGCCGTGGGCCGCGATGGCCGGCTTAGCGGGCCAGCCCTCAGCGCCGCCCTGGTGCGCGGCCTGGCGGCAGCGGGGGTGAACGTGGTCGATGTGGGCATGGTCACCACGCCCATGCTGTATTTTGCGGCCAACACACTGGCCCGCTCGGGCATTCAGGTGACCGGCAGCCACAACCCCAAGGACTACAACGGCTTCAAGATGGTACTGGCGGGCCGGGCGATTTACGGTGATGAAATTCAGGCCCTGCGCAAGGCCATTGAGGCCGAAACCTGGACGCTGGCGGCCACGCCGGGCCGGGTGAGCCAGGTCAGCGTCGAGGCGGACTACCGCGAGCGCATCGTCAGCGGCATCACGCTGTCCCGCCCCCTGAAAATCGTGATTGATTCAGGCAACGGCATTGCCGGTGCATCGGCCCCGGCAATTTTTCGCGCGCTGGGCTGTGAGGTGACCGAGCTGTTCAGCGAGGTCGACGGCAACTTTCCCAACCACCACCCCGACCCGAGCAAGCCGGAAAACCTGGCCGATCTGATGGCCGCCCTGAAAAACGGCGACGCCGAACTGGG
>JANNXF010000376.1:0-9182 GCA_031409395.1 Polaromonas sp. | reverse complement strand
GTCGGCTGCGGCGCAGGCGCGCTGCACCGGCTTTTCGCCGTAGTTGGCGGTATGGCCGCCGAACGGGCGCTGGTAAATCGTGCCATCGGGATTGCGGTCAAACGGCATGCCCATGTGTTCCAGGTCATACACCACCTTGGGCGCTTCACGGCACATGTATTCAATCGCATCCTGGTCACCGAGGTAGTCAGACCCCTTGATGGTGTCGAAAAAATGGTAGTGCCAGTTGTCTTCAGACATGTTGCCCAGGGCAGCGCCGATACCGCCTTGCGCTGCGACCGTGTGGGAACGGGTCGGGAACACTTTGGAGAGCACGGCCACGTTCAGGCCGGCGCGCGCCAGTTGCAGCGATGCGCGCATGCCGGAGCCACCGGCACCGACGATAACGACGTCAAATTTGCGCGCAGGGAGTTTGGAGGTAACGGTCATGATGGTCTTGAATCCAGGAAATCAGAAACAGCCGGGATGGGCTTGGGTCTTGGCGATGGAAAGCGTGTGTGCTGCGGGTGATTTACAGGCGCCACAGAACCTGTATGGACCAGCCGGCGCAACCGACCAGCCAGACGATGGTGAAAACCTGCAAGGACAGGCGCAGCGCGACTGGCTTGATGTAGTCCATCCAGATGTCACGCACGCCAACCCAGACGTGGTACAGCATGGCGATGATGACGACAAACGTGAGTACCTTCATCCATTGCGACGAGAAAATACCAGACCATTTATCGTAGCCGATGGGTCCCTTGCTGAAAATGACCTGGGCCAGAACCAGCAGGGTAAAAAGGGCCATCAAGATGGCCGTGACGCGCTGGCTGAGCCAGTCGCGCATGCCGTAATGAGCACCGACAACGATGCGCTTGGAGCCGTAATTGACAGACATGGGTTTTTCCTGATCAGTGGGAGGCTACGCCGGTGCGCCGCCCCGCAAAATTAATAAAGGCCGAACAACTTGGCAGCGAGTACGAGCGTGAGGGCAACGCTTGAAACCAGCGTCACCAGTGCAGACTGGCGGCCAAACTCCTTGTTGGCGGCCGAATGATGGGTGTCCATCCAGAGGTGTCGCAGACCCGAGATGAAGTGGTGCAAAAACGCCCAGATCAGCGCCAGTGCGACCAGCTTCCAGAAGAAGCCGGGCAGGTACAGCATGCCATCGCCGTTGAAGGCGTTCTTGAATTTTGCAAACGAAATTTCGGACGATACCGAGGTGTCAAACATCCAGATGATGAAGGGCATCAGTAAAAACATGATGGCCCCGCTGATGCGGTGGAGGATGGAGACGAAGCCTGCGAGAGGGAGGCGGTAGGTGGTGAGGTCTGTAAAAGCGTTGATGTTGCGGAACTCAGGCCGCTTGGGACGCTTTGAGGAGGCCAGCTCTGTCATTTTTTTTAGCTTTCGTGGGTGTAACTGGGAAGTAACCGGGAATACGGCTGGCAGTCAAACGGCCTAATTCTATTGCAATGCAGCAAAGTGATCAGCAAACCATTGCGGCCGCTCAAGTATTTCTTGGGGGCATCGAACTAGCTCAGACCGTTTTGATAGTGGTGGGTGTCGGTGCGGTACAGGCCACGGCGCAGTTCCATGGGCAGGTCGTTGTAGGTGTAGGCGGTGCGTTCAACGCTCAGAAGCGGCTCGCCCACCGCCACGCCCAGCAAGCCGGCCGAAGCGGCATCGGCAGACACGGCGCGGATTTTTTCTTCGGCCCGCACCATGCGCACGCCAAATTCCGTTTCAAACAGCGCGTACATGGGGCCGCGGTAGCTCGCCAGACGGTCTGCCGTCAGGCCCTTGAAGGGCCCGCCCGGGAGCCAGACGTCTTCCAAAATGGTGGGCGTGCCCTGAAACGCCAGCACGCGGCGCAGTTGCAGCACGGCGTCACCGGCACGGAGCGCCAGCGGACGGGCAATGTCTGCAGGGGCGCGCAGGCGTTTGCAGTCGATGATCTGGCGCTCGGCCGGGCCTTCGCTGGTGGTGTCGCCGCTGTCGGGCATCAGCCGCAAAAAGCGGTATTGCACATGCTGTTCGGCGTGGGTGGCCACAAAGGTGCCCTTGCCCTGGCGCCGGACCACCAGATTTTCGGCCGCCAGTTCGTCAATCGCCTTGCGGACGGTACCCTGGCTGACGCGAAATCGCGCGGCGAGCTCCATCTCGCTGGGAATCAGTTCACCCGGCTTCCACTCGCCGGCCTGCAGGCTGCGCAAAATCAGGGTCTTTATCTGCTGGTACAGCGGGCTGAAGGCGGGCGTGACACCCGCAACCGCATCTGCCTCGGCAGCGGCGCCAGCCAGATCGGTCATGAGAGAAGGGTTGATTGCCATAGGCCTCGATGTCGGCGAATTAAGACGGCCAGGCGCAGGTGTGCACACAGCGAAACCCCGGGTCTGTACAGTTCCCTGCGTCTCTTTGGCCGATGGAGAATCATATCTTATATAAGACATAAGACAAGTTGACGCTGGGCATTTTTCGAGCGTAAAATCCTGCGCTGAGTCTGACGTTGAACCTGTCGATGCCGGGGAATTCGCAAGTACTGCCCGGGTGTCCTGGTCTGATGCCAAAACATCTCGCATCCCGCCTAGAGCGCGCATTTTTCAAGCATTTTTTAACTTTCCTGGAGTTGTCAATCATGAGCAAAAAGCCCGTCCGTGTCGCCGTTACCGGTGCAGCAGGTCAAATTGGTTACGCACTGCTGTTCCGCATTGCCTCCGGCGAAATGCTCGGCAAAGACCAGCCCGTCATCCTGCAACTGCTCGAAGTACCGGTTGAAGGCCCGCAAAAAGCGCTCAAGGGCGTGATGATGGAACTCGACGACTGCGCCTTCCCGCTGCTGGTCGGCATGGAAGCCCACAGCGACCCGATGACCGCCTTCAAGGACGCCGACTACGCCTTGCTGGTCGGTTCGCGCCCCCGCGGCCCCGGCATGGAACGTGCCGAACTGCTGGCCGTCAACGGCGCCATCTTCACCGCACAGGGCAAGGCGCTCAACGCCGTGGCCAGCCGCAACGTGAAGGTGCTGGTGGTCGGCAACCCCGCCAACACCAATGCCTACATCGCCATGAAGAGCGCGCCCGACCTGCCACGCAAGAACTTCACCGCCATGCTGCGCCTGGACCACAACCGCGCTGCCAGCCAGATCGCTGCCAAGACCGGCAAGCCCGTCGCCGACATCGAAAAACTCACCGTTTGGGGCAATCACTCGCCCACGATGTACGCCGACTACCGTTTTGCGACCATCAACGGCGAAAGCGTCGCCACCATGATCAACGACCAGGAATGGAACGCCAACACCTTCCTGCCGACCGTCGGCAAGCGCGGTGCCGCCATCATTGAGGCGCGCGGCCTGTCGTCGGCGGCTTCGGCTGCCAACGCCGCCATCGACCACATGCGCGACTGGGCCCTGGGCACCAACGGCAAATGGGTCACCATGGGCATTCCGTCCGACGGCCAGTACGGCATTCCTGTGGACACCATGTTCGGCTTCCCTGTGACCTGCGAAGGCGGCGAATACAAACTGGTCGAAGGCTTGTCGATTGACGCGTTCAGCCAGGAACGTATCAACAAGACCCTGGACGAATTGCAAGGCGAAAAAGCCGGCGTGGCGCATTTGCTCTGATGCGCTTGACTCCCTCCCCTTCTGGGGCAGGGCAGGGGTGAGGGCTGTGCAGCATGGCGTCAATCAATACGCGCAAGCCCCCATCCCCGCCTTCCCACTGCAGGGGACGGCGTAAAACCAACACCCCATGACCCATCCCCGCGATATTCTCCTCGGCGCTCAGGCCGCTACCGGTTTCTTGCCGGTGTGCGACCATTACAGCGGCGTGGAAGCGCGGATGCGTAAAAGCCTGCAGTTGCAGGCTGAAATGATCGAAGAGTTTGGCGCCTGTGTTTTTGACGTGACGCTGGACTGCGAAGACGGTGCCCCCGTGGGCGGCGAGGCCGACCATGCGGCCATGGTGGTGGCGCTGGCCACCCTGGCCAGCCAGGCATCCGGGGGAAGGGCACGGGTGGCGGTTCGCGTGCATGCCGTCGATCACCCGGCCTTTGACGCCGACATGGCCGTCATTGCCGGCCAACTGGCGCGCAATCTTTGCCACATCATGGTTCCCAAGGTCGAGTCGCTGGAGGACGTGCTGAAAGCCGAACGCGCCTTGCGGGCGGCTTCTGCCGATGATGTGCCGCTGCATGTGCTGATTGAATCGCCGCTGGCGGTGCGCAACGCCTTTGGCATTGCGTCGCACCCCCGGGTGCAGTCGCTCAGTTTTGGCCTGATGGATTTTGTCTCCAGCCACGGTGGTGCCATTCCCGCTGACGGCATGAGCAGCCAGGGCCAGTTCACGCACCCGCTGGTGGTGCGCGCCAAACTGGAAATCGCCTCAGCCTGCCACGCCCACGGCAAGGTGCCGTCGCATTGCGTGGTGACCGAGTTCAATGACACACAGGCCATGCAGGCGGCCGCGCGCCGTGCCTTTCGTGAACTCGGTTATACCCGCATGTGGAGCATTCACCCGAACCAGATACGCCCCATTCTGGAGGCCTTTGCGCCGAGTGAGGGCGAGATTGAAGATGCTACAAAAATAATAGCTGCTGCCGCCCGTACTGATTGGGCTCCCATCAGTTTTGGCGGTAAATTACATGACCGCGCGAGCTACCGCTATTTCTGGCAAGTGCTTGAACGTGCGCACCGCACCGGCCGGGCACTGCCACCAGACGCGCAGGCCTATTTCCAGAGCGCTCTTCACTGAGCCCTCATGTCGCCCGATACTTGCCTTACACCCCCCTCAGGAAACCCCATGACTACACCTCACACCGCTACCCTGGCCGCCACGCTGGCCATCACCGCCTGCCTGCTGGCCCCTGGCATGGCAGCCGCCCAGACGGTACCTGAAAAGTCCTCCAGCCCGGCCACTGCCCAGGCCAAATCGGCAGCCGCCAAGGAAAAAGCCGCCATCAGTGCCAGCCGCACCAACCTGAAAAGTGCCGCCAAGAACGTTGCTGCCGGCATTGAAGCCGCTGAAGCGGCGCTGACGCCCGCCGAGCTGGCAATTGCCGAGCGCGTGCAGGTCGGCAACCTGCCGTGCGAGCTCGGCGCCTCGGTGGCCCTCAGCCCCGACACCAAATCACCCGGCTACTTTGATGTGCAGGGTAAAAACTTCAAGTACCGCATGTTCCCGGTGGTAACGGCCACCGGCGCGATTCGCCTTGAAGACCAGAAAGCGGGCGCGGTCTGGCTGCAACTGGCCAACAAATCGATGCTGATGAACCAGAAACTGGGCACGCGCCTTGCTGATGAGTGCATGAGCCCTGCCCAGGTGGCTGTGGCCGAGGCCCTGAAGCTGAACCCGCCGCCCAGCCTGCTAGATGCCCCCAAGCCTGCAGTGTCCAAGTAAGCGCTGGCTGACGTCCCCAAATTTCACAAAAACCCCCACGATTTTGACCACAGGAGAAACCAGCATGTCCCCAGACTTCTTGCAAACCTACCGTAACCACACCGCCGAGCGCGCGGCGCTGGGCATTCCGCCGCTGCCGCTGTCTGCCCAGCAGACCGGCGAGGTGATTGAGCTGCTGAAAAACCCGCCCAAGGGCGAAGAGTCGTTTCTGGTGGACCTGATTACCCACCGTGTACCGGCAGGGGTCGACAACGCGGCCAAGGTCAAGGCCAGCTACCTTGCCGCGGTGGCGCATGGCACGGAAAAGTGCGCACTGATCTCGCGCGAAAAAGCCACGCAGCTGCTGGGCACCATGCTGGGCGGCTACAACATCAGCCCCATGATTGCGCTGCTTGACGACGCCGAACCCAGTGTCGCGAGCCAGGCCGCCACCGGCCTGAAAAGCACGCTGCTGATGTTTGACCAGTTCCATGATGTGCAGGAAAAAGCCGAAAAAGGCAACCCGCACGCCAAAGCCGTGCTGCAAAGCTGGGCCGACGCCGAGTGGTTCACCAGCCGTCCTGAAGTGCCGGCCTCCATCATGCTGACCGTCTTCAAGGTCGCTGGCGAGATCAACACCGACGATTTGTCGCCCGCGCCCGACGCCTGGAGCCGCCCCGACATTCCACTGCACGCGCTGGCCATGCACAAAAATGCACGCCCCGGCATCACCCCTGAAGAAGACGGCAAGCGCGGCCCGATCAAGTTCATTGAAGAACTCAAGGCCAAAGGCAACCTGGTCGCCTATGTGGGCGATGTGGTGGGTACCGGTTCTTCGCGCAAGTCCGCCACCAACTCGGTACTGTGGTTTACGGGGCAAGACATTCCCTTTGTGCCCAACAAGCGCTTTGGCGGCGTTTGCCTCGGCTCAAAAATCGCACCGATCTTCTACAACACCATGGAAGACTCCGGCGCGCTGCCGATCGAGCTCGATGTGAGCCAGATGGCCATGGGCGACGTGATTGAGCTGCGTCCCTACGACGGCAAGGCACTGAAAGACGGCAAGGTGATTGCCGAATTCAAGCTGAAAAGCGATGTACTGTTTGACGAAGTACGCGCCGGTGGCCGCATTCCGCTGATCGTGGGCCGCGGCCTGACCGCCAAGGCACGCTGGGCGCTTGGCTTGCCGGTGTCAACCCAGTTCCGCCTGCCGCAAAGCCCGACCGACAGCGGCCGTGGCTTCACGCTGGCCCAGAAGATGGTGGGCCGTGCCGTTGGCCTGCCAGAAGGCCAGGGCGTGCGCCCCGGCACCTACTGCGAACCCAAAATGACCTCGGTGGGCAGCCAGGACACGACCGGCCCGATGACGCGTGACGAACTGAAAGACCTGGCCTGCCTGGGCTTTAGCGCCGACCTGGTGATGCAGTCGTTTTGCCACACCGCCGCCTACCCCAAGCCGGTTGACGTGAAGATGCACCACGAACTGCCCGACTTCATGAGCGACCGTGGCGGTATTCCGCTGCGTCCCGGTGACGGCATCATCCACAGCTGGCTCAACCGCATGCTGTTGCCCGACACCGTGGGCACCGGCGGCGACAGCCACACGCGTTTCCCGATCGGTATCAGCTTCCCGGCGGGCTCTGGCCTGGTGGCGTTTGGTGCGGCCACCGGCGTGATGCCGCTGGACATGCCCGAAAGCGTGCTGGTCCGATTCAAGGGCACGATGCAGTCCGGCATCACGCTGCGCGATCTGGTCAACGCGATTCCGCTGTACGCCATCAAGGCCGGTTTGCTCACCGTGGCCAAGCAGGGCAAAAAGAATATTTTCTCGGGCCGCATCCTTGAAATCGAAGGCCTGCCTGATCTGAAGGTTGAGCAGGCTTTTGAGCTCAGCGATGCGTCGGCCGAACGCTCTGCCGGCGGCTGCACGGTTCACCTGAACAAGGAACCCATCATCGAGTACATCACCAGCAACATCACGATGTTGAAGTGGATGATTGCCACCGGCTACCAGGATGTGCGCACCATCAAACGCCGCATTGCCGCCATGGAAGCCTGGCTGGCCGACCCGCAACTGCTCAAGGGCGATGCGGATGCCGAATACGCCGCCGTGATCGAGATTGATCTGGCCGACATTCACGAGCCTATCGTGGCCTGCCCGAACGACCCGGACGACGTGAAGACCCTGTCTGACGTCGCCGGTGCCAAGATCGACGAAGTCTTTATCGGCAGCTGCATGACCAATATTGGCCACTTCCGTGCGGCGTCCAAGCTGCTTGAGAACAAGCGTGACATTCCCGTCAAGCTCTGGATGGCGCCACCGACCAAGATGGACGCCAAGCAGCTGAGCGAAGAAGGCCATTACGGCGTGCTGGGTTCTGCCGGCGCCCGCATGGAAATGCCGGGCTGCAGCCTGTGCATGGGCAACCAGGCGCAGGTGAAAGAAGGCGCCACGGTGTTCTCTACCAGCACCCGCAACTTCCCGAACCGCCTCGGTAAAAACTCCAACGTGTACCTCGGTTCAGCCGAATTGGCCGCCATCTGCTCCAAGCTGGGCCGCATTCCGACCAAGGCCGAGTACATGGCCGACATGGGTGTGCTGACGGCCGCCAGCGACACCGTGTACCAGTACCTCAACTTTGACAAAGTGAAGGACTACACGGACATGGCCGATACGGTGAAAGATACCCAGCCCGCTTGATGCGTGATTGACGCGGGGCACACCGAGCCGGTTTGCCTCCAGAAAATGGCCCTGCAGCTTTGTGTTGCAGGGCCATTTTTATGGCTCATTCCCCAGCTTGGCGCGGTGGTGGCAGGCGCGACAGGGGTTCTGGCCCCGCCAGGCCGTGGGGACATGATTTGTATAACAAAAGTGCCTTTGGCCCAATCAGAACGGGCGCTGTAAGCTATTTAATTCATAGCAAATCGCGGGCAATCCGGGGGTCTACACCAGTGCTGATATTTGCACTTCAATACCGCTCAGCACCGCGTTGCCTGACAGCGGGTCGCGCCACTGGTCGTCCAGGCGGTCATTGAGGTGGGTGCCAGATCGTTCAGCGGCCACGCGCAAGCACGTCCCCGGCTGCTGGTGGCCCCAGCCGTTCGACAGGCTGACCACGCCCGGCCTCATGCTGTCTGAAATCTGCACCGGGACTTCAATGCCTAGTCTGCCAGAACGGTGGGGGCTGGCGAGGCGTGTAGGCATTCCATCCGTCAGACCCAACCGTTCGGCGTCTTGCGGGTGAACCAGCGCGGTGCAGCGAAAAGGCCCTTTGGCCAGCAGTGGGAGATTGCGCATCCAGCTGTTGTTGGCGCGCACACCGCGCCGGCCCACAATCACCATGTCGGGCACTGGCCGGGTTGAGGGACTCCATGGAAAAATGACTGGTACGGCTTACAGGGTGCAGGTCAAAGAACATCCACCCCTCAATGAAAGCAAATGTCGTCTCTTGAAGCCGGCTGGTTTCGCCAATGCCAACACACCTGTCCACTGCCTGCCAGAATAGGGGGGCTGGTTCACTACAAGGAGTCCGCCATGGCCAAATCACCCACCAAGCCCCCCCGCGCCGCGAAACACGCATTCGCGTCCACCCTTAAAACCTTCAAGACCGCTTCGGGTAAAACGGGCAAGTTTTATTCTTTGCCCGCCCTCGCCAAACAGTTCCCGAGTGTGGCGCGCCTGCCGGTGTCCATGCGCATCGTGCTCGAATCGGTGCTGCGCAACTGTGACGGCAAGCGCGTCACCGCTGGGCAAATTGCCGAACTGGCCAACTGGAAGCCCAACGCCCCTCGTACGCAAGAAATTCCGTTTGTGGTGTCGCGCGT
>JANNXF010000375.1:0-2288 GCA_031409395.1 Polaromonas sp. | reverse complement strand
GTGCTTTTGCTGATCGCGCTGGTGTTTCGCTCGGCGCTGGCCATCTGGAAAGCAGCTCGCGGTATTGGGCTGGAAGCGGAGCTGCACCTATGACCTCCGGAATTTTGGTGCTGGTGCTGGTGCTGGCCACCGGCATGCTGCTGCGCATGCCCATCGGTTTTTCCATGCTGGCCTCGGGCATTGCCTACCTGGTGGTCAAGGGCCAGGACGTGGGCCTGGTGGCCGAACAGGTGGGCAACGGCCTGTACAACAGCTACGTGCTGCTGGCGGTGCCGCTGTTTGTGTTTGCGGCCAACATCATGAACGCCGGCACGGTGAGTGAGCGCATTTTTGACTTCTGCCGCATATTGGTGGGCCGCATGCGGGGCGGCCTGGCCCAGGTCGATATTCTGGTCAGCGTGATTTTTTCGGGCATGAGCGGCAGCGCCATTGCCGATGCGGCAGGCCCGGGCCTGGTCACCATACGCCAGATGCTGAAAAAACCCGAATACTCGCGCGGCTTTGCCGGCGCGGTGGTGGTGGCCAGCGCCACGCTGGGCCCCATCATTCCGCCGTCGATTCCCATGGTGATTTACGCCATGGTGTCAGGCGCGTCAGTGGGCGCGCTGTTTCTGGGGGGGGTGGTGCCCGGCTTTTTAATGGCGATCCTGATGATGGTGGTAGTGCACTTCATTGCGGTCAAGCGCAACATGCCGCGCGAAGACGCGATACCGCTGCGTGAATGGCCGGCCATTGTGTTCCGGGGAGCGCTGCCGCTGTCGATGCCGATTGTGCTGCTGGGCGGTATTTATTCTGGCGCCTTCACACCCACCGAGGCGGCTGCCGTGGCGGCTTTTCATGCGCTGATACTCGCCGGTGTGGTGTACCGCGCCCTCACCTGGCGCACCTTTTGGGGCGTGGTGATGGAGTCCACGCGCGGCAGCGCCGTCATCACCCTGATTCTGGCGGGCTCCTTCATCCTCAACTACGCCTTTACCGCCGAAGGGGTGCCGCAGGCCATGGCGCAGTGGGTGGACAGCATGCAGTTGTCGCAGATCAAGTTTTTGCTGCTGGTCAATGTGATGTTTCTGGTGTTGGGCTGCTTTCTTGATGTGTCAGTGCTGTTGCTGGTGTTTGTGCCCATGCTGCTGCCTGCGGCCAAGCTGCTGGGCGTTGACCTGGTGCACTTTGGCGTGCTAGTGGTGCTCAACATGATGATTGGCTTGATTCACCCGCCTTTTGGCATGCTGCTGTTTGTAACCAAGGCGCTGACCGGAATTCCGATTGGTGAAATGATGAAGGAAGGCTGGCCTTTTCTGCTTATGCTGCTGGCGCTGCTGCTGGCCATGACGGTGTTTCCGCAGATCGTGTTGTGGCTGCCGCAAACCATGGGCTACGGCGGCAAATAATGGCCGGCCACGAAGCCTCAGTGGCGGGTGCCCTGGCCGATGTGGTGTGCGTTGCCAGCTGGAACGCCGACCTGATTTCACACGTTGGACAACCGGTTGCGCGCGGTGAAACGCGCATGGCCCACGCTTTCAGCATCAGCCCGGGCGGCAAAGGCAGCAATGCCGCCGTGGCCGCGGCGCGCCAGGGCGCACGCGTCGCGCTGATTGCACGCATTGGCGACGACGATTTTGGGCGCATGGGCATGGCGCTGTGGCAGGCCGAAGGCATTGGCACGGCGCATGTTGAGCAGGCCAGCGGCGAGCGCAGCGGAGTGGCCCAAATCCAGGTCTACGACGACGGCGACAACAGCATTGCGGTGTTCCCCGGTGCCGGTGCGGGTCTGCAGGCACGGCACGCGCAGGCTGCGCGCCACCTGCTGGGCCATTGCCGCGTGGTCATGGCCTCGTGCGAAGTGCCTGTAGAGGCCACGCTCGAAGCGTTTCGCATCGCGCGTGACGCAGCCAGGGGGGCGGTTACGGTGCTGAACCCTGCCCCGGCGCGCCCGCTGCCCGACGAACTTCTGGCTCTGGTGGATGTGCTCACGCCCAATGAAAGCGAGCTGTTCCAGCTGGCGGGCCCGGCGTCTGCGGGGTCTGTCGATGCCGCCGCAAGTGCGCTGCTGGCGCGCGGTTGCCGTGCCGTGCTGGTGACCCTGGGCGCCCAGGGTTGCCGGCTTTATGAAGCTGGCAGGACACCTTTCGCGCTGGCGGGGCGCCCCTTGCCGGTGCGCGACACCATAGGCGCAGGCGACACCTTCACCGGTGCGCTGGCGGCCGCCCTGGCGCGCGGCGAAGCACTGGCCAGCGCCGTACCATGGGCCAATGCGGCTGCAGCCCTGTCGGTCACACGGCATGGCGCCA
>JANNXF010000374.1:0-3017 GCA_031409395.1 Polaromonas sp. | reverse complement strand
CTGGTGGAGTGCTGCCGGTTTTCTGTTCGGGCGGCGCGGCATTGTGTGGCGGGCCGCCAGGCCGCTGGCGGCCTATTTCCGGCGCGACTTTCACCCGATGCAGCACGACAACCAGCAACTGGCCAGCGCCTGGCTGAGCGCCAATGCGCAGAGCTTCACGGTGGTTCGCTGATTTTTCGCTATGAATTAAATAGCTGCCCGCGCCCGTGATGACTGGGCTGCAGACATTTTTTATTTAAAAATTCCCCCCTGGCGTGCGCGCAAGCCAGCTAGCCGGTGACCAGAGCGCGCATCCAGTCAGGCAAGGTTTTGGCTTTCTGGGCCGGAAAATCAACCCAGATGGTGGTGGCGCCACCGGCCGCGCAAATCACACCGGGCTGGTCTACGCGCTCCATGGTGGCCCAGCTCTCAAAGGTGGTGCGGCCCGGGTCGCTGACATACATTTTCACCAGCACATCGCCCGGGTATTCGAGCTGCCGGTAAAAGTTGCAGAAGGCGTTGACGATGACCGGGCCTTCGCCCAGCGGGTCGGGCTTGCAGCCAATGGCGTACATCCACTCAATGCGGGCAATTTCGAGGTAGCGGAAATAGCTGCCGTTGTTGAGATGCCCCATCGCATCCATATCGCCCCAGCGGATGGGGATGTGCATTTCATGGACGAGTTTTTTCAGCTCGGGGATGTCAATTTTCATGAAGATGATCCTGGTGATGTTTCAGCGGTGGGCACGGATGGAGGCCAGAATGCCCAGGGTGAACAGCGCACACGCCGAGAGTTGGACCCAGGTGGGCCACTGGCCATCCCAGACAAAGGAATAGAGCAGGGCAAACAGGGTCTCGCTGACAATCAGCTGGCCGCACAGGCTGGCGCTCAGGCGCTGGCTGGCGATGTTCCAGAAAACCGTGGCCAGCCAGGCCGAACCCAGGCCGACGGCGGCGCAGACCAGTACAAACAAACGGATATCGTCACGGCCTGACAGCGTGCCTATGGGCGTGCCTGCCGCCAGCCAGATCAGCACGGCGCCCAGCCCCGTCGCAATACCCAGCCAGTTGGCCCAGTCGGTGGCGTTGACTTCAGGATGGCGCTTGAGCCAGGCCGAATTGAGCAGGGCAAAGGCGGTCCAGCAGACCAGCGCGGCCGTCACAAAACCCAGGCCGCGCCAAAAGTGCAGCGCCAGCGCCTGGCCCGGTGCGTGCGTCGCATCCATCATGAGCAGCAGACCCGCCAGTGTGAGCGCCAGGCCAGGCAGCAGCGACGACCAGCGCAGGCCCTGGGGCTTGCCCAGCAGCATGACCCACAGCGGAATGGTGCCGATCACGAGCGAGGGCACTTCGGTACCCATGTCGCGTATGGCCAGCACCAGCAAAAGGTAATAGCCGCTAAAGCCCAGCACGCTCAGCCCCAGCGCATCGCGCGCCTGGCGCGGCGTGGGCCAGCGCTGGCGACGCCCGCCGGCCAGCATCACCATGGCCGCCACCAGGCCGTAGACCGCAAAGCGCCCGGCGGTCAGGTCTACCGACGAGTAGCCCGAATCCCCCTCACCGATGGCCAGCATGCGGGGCGCCACAAACACCAGGCCCCACAACGCACCAGCGGCCAGGCCGGCCAGAATGCCGGTCAGCATGCGCGGGCGCTTTGGGGGTGGGTGAGGTGACAGGCCTGAAGGCTGAACCAGCCCTTCATGCGGCCCCAAAACCATCGTCGGCGGCAATCACTGCACCGTTGACAAAATGGCTTTCGCCGCTGGCCAGCATGACCAGCAGGGCGTCCAGGTCTTCGGGCTTGCCGATGCGCTTGCGCGGCAGCATTTGCACCAGTTTTTTGCCCTGCTCGGTTTCCCAGTGGTGGTGGTTGATTTCGGTGTCGATGTAGCCGGGGCAAATGGCGTTGACGTTGATGCCAAACTTGCCCCACTCCAGCGCCATGGCCTTGGTCATCTGCACCACGGCAGCCTTGCTCATGCAGTACACGCCAATTTGCGGCAGCACCCGCAGCCCCGCCATCGACGCAATGTTGATGATGCGGCCCCCGGCATAGGTTCCGGGCGCAGTGCCCCGGGCCCTGGCCAGCATGCGCTTGCCAACTTCCTGCGCCACAAAAAAAGCCCCCTTGACGTTGGTGTTGAAAATGAAGTCGTAGTCGTCTTCCAGCACATCCTGCAACCGCTGGGTGGTGCTCACGCCCGAGTTGTTGATGAGAATGTCGATGGGGCCGACTTCGGTTTCGGCGTGGGCCACGCCGGCCTTGATGCTGGCGTGGTCGGTCACGTCGAGCGCCACCACATGCGCGCTGCCGCCTTCGGCCTCAATCTGCGCGCGCAAGTCCTTGAGCTTGTCAATCCGGCGACTCGCCAGCACCACGGCAGCGCCTGCGCGGCTCAGGGTTTTGGCAAACTGCGCCCCCAGCCCACCGGAGGCGCCTGTCACCAGCGCCACGCGTCCTGAAAGATCCATGCTGTAGGCCATTAGAGGCTCCTCTCAATTAAAGGCATAGAAAAGTGAACGACCGTTCGGTTATCTCTATTCACGCCTAAAATCAGGCGCGAGACAGGCCACCGGTCTGCAATTCATTATCAGCGAGTCCCCCGATGAACACCCAAGAAATTCTGGCCCAGTTTGGCCCCCGTGAAGCCATGGAATACGACGTGGTGATCGTCGGTGGCGGCCCCGGCGGCCTGGCCACCGCCATCCGCCTGAAACAGCTCGCCGCCGCCCAGGGCACCGATGTGTCGGTGGTGGTGCTTGAAAAAGGCTCCGAGCCCGGCGCGCATGTCCTGTCGGGCGCCGTGATGGACCCCAGGGCGCTGACCGAACTGATTCCCGACTGGAAAGCCCTGGG
This sequence comes from Polaromonas sp., assembly GCA_031409395.1. GTDB lineage: Bacteria > Pseudomonadota > Gammaproteobacteria > Burkholderiales > Burkholderiaceae_C > Polaromonas. The sequence continues at coordinate 181 of JANNXF010000374.1, read as the reverse complement.
CGCACCGCTCAACCAGCCGGTGACCCGCGACGAGGTTCTTTTTCTGGGCGAAAAAACTGCTGTCAAAACACCCGCCTTCTTTGTGCCCGACTGTTTTCACAACGAAGGCAACTACGTCATCAGCCTGGGCAACGTGACCCGCTGGCTGGCGCAGCAGGCAGAAAACCTGGGCGTTGAAATC